>NZ_DIIQ01000048.1:0-128563 GCF_002420785.1 Pseudomonas sp. UBA5666
GCAGTAACAGCAGTAACAGCAATAACAGCAATAACAGCAATAACAGCAATAACAGCAATAACAGCAATAACGGCAATAACAGCAATAATCTTAACTACGATATTGGAATTAAAAGTTTCAAACTTGACTTGATTGAATGGCTTGAGCCTCGCATATGGCTCAACGATACACTCTTTCCCCTGCGGAAGCGGCCTTGCCGGGCGCCGAACCGAGCGCGATGGGCCGCTAACCCAGCGTACGTCACCCTCGGTCAAGACCGCGCAAGCCTACTCCCCCTTGCCCCAGCCGTGACCCCCGATGTTTTCCTACGCATTCGCTGGCGCTTTTGCGCCATTGCGGCGAACATTGCCGGCTGATTTTGCTGCCAACGGAGTGACTGTGGCCAACGAGCAACCCAAGGCCCTCGCCGAACTGACCCCACCCACACGGCTACCCTGGCTTAAACGGCTCATCGCCCAGTGCCTTGGGCGTGGCCTGACCCGCATTCAGGCGCAACACCCTCATTCCTGGTGGCTGGGCCATGCCGATGGCCAGCACCAGGGCCGTGACGAAGGCCAGCGCGCAGGGTACGAACGTGGCCATGCGCAAGGGTACGAGGCAGGCCAGCAAGTGCTGGTCATCCGTGACCATCGCCCCGACACCCCGGCCGTGCCCGGCCAGGACGATCACCTGTTCGAGGATTGGCGACTGGCCTTGACCGCCGACCTGAAGAAACGCTTCAAGGCCGACGTCGCCCAGCGCCTGCCCAGCCACGCGCAACCCAGCGCCGCGCAATGGAAACTGATCTTCAGCGACACACCCTCCACCTGCGTGGTGGCCGGGGCAGGGGCGGGCAAATCCACCTCCCTGGTGCTGCGAATCTTGCTGCTGCGTCACTACCTGGGCTACGAACTCGACGCGATGACGGTCGTCACCTTCACCCGCGAGTCGCGCAAGGACTTCATCAAGCGCTTGGTGCAGGTGTTCGCGCTGTGGGATGTTCACCTGCAACCGGCACAGGCGCGCGAACTGGTCCGCACCTTCCACTCCCGCATCCTGCCCCTGGTGCGCAGCCTGCCTGGGTTCGAGCACGTGCGTGCGTTCGAGGCCCTGGGCAACGAGATGCCCGCCGGGCGCGAGGCCGAGGCCGATAGCAACCCGTTCGACCTGCGCCTGAACGATGCCCAGCGCCAACAGCTCAATCATTGCTACAGCACCCTGCTGGCGGACAGCCCGCGCTTTGCCGAGCTGATTGGCCACTTGCGCAACGAAGCCTTGCAACTCAAGCCAGTGGATCCGGATAACCCCGAGGTGCAGAAACGCGCCCAGGTGACGCAGCTGGCTGCGCAACGCGACGAAGAGCTGTGCGATGTGATCGAGGACCTGTGGTTCGCAGCAGGCGCTTGGCCGATCCAGGGCATTGAGCCGACGCGCGACACCGTGGAGATCCGTGGATGCCGTTTTCATGTACACGGCCGGTTGGGTGCCACAGGGCCCTTGGTGGTATTGGGCTTCGACCCCTCCGAGAGTGCCCAGTACCAACGACCCGGCGCCAAGCTGGCCGTACGCGGGGAGTGGGCAGTCAAACGAACCCTGTTGCAGGCATTCTGCGACCAGCCGTTGATCTGGCTGGACAACTACGCCATGGCCCGGCGCCTGGCCGCTTCGCTGGCGGGCGACGCCGTGACGGGGCCGGGGTTTGAATACAAGGTCAAGGGCGAGCTGTCCGCCGCGCCGCTGCTCGACGCATTCGTCAGTGCCGCGGGCTTTATCGAAAACCTCGGGCTCGAAGTGAACACGGCGATTGCCGACATGCGCTTCGTGCCAGGCGACAGCGACGCGCTGTTCTTCGAAGCGTTAGCCCTTTACTGGAAGGCGTTCGAAGCGCATCTGCTTGATCAGGTCCCTCCGGTCATGAGCTACAACCGCATGTTCGCGCTGTTCGGGGAAAACAACCCGGAAAACCTGCAGCTGTTGCCCGACCCGCTGCTACGGCCGCTGGCGCATCTGATGATCGATGAATTCCAGGACGTCTCGCCGCAAATCGTCAGCTGGCTGCGGGCTTCCCTGCGCGAAATCCGCAGGCGCGGGCCCGGGATGAATGTCGGCCGCCATGCTCAGCACTCGTCCCTGTTGTGCGTGGGCGATGACTGGCAGTCGATCTATGGCTGGCGAGGCAGCTCGCCCAAGTACTTCACCGAATTCACCAAGGCGTTTCCGACGCCCGCCAGCACTCGAGTGATGATGGTGGAAAACTATCGCTGCCAGCAGCAGGTCATCGATGCCGCTGAGCACCTGGTCAAGGGCACACCCACCATCGCCGGCAAGAAGGCCCGAGCCGCTGGCCCTGCCGCTGAACTTGCCGGTTCACCGGTCAAGGTCTTCGAGCGTGACGAGGCCGCCCTGGGCCAGACCCTCATCGAGCATTACCAGCGCGGCGAGTCGGTGCTGATGCTCTACCGCAAGGGCAATGACCGGGCAGCGATGAGCGAACACCTGGAACCTGTGCTTCAGGCCGAGGCAGCAGTGCCCGCCGAGCAGCGGCGTCTTCGCCAACTCACCTACCACAGCGCCAAGGGCTTGCAGGCCGATGCGGTGTTCATGCTGGGCGACTGCCAGTACCTGACCAGCTCGCCCTACAAGAACCAGGTGTACCGCCAGACGGGCCTGGGCAAGGCGGGCGACCCGCAGCCGTTCGACACCGCCCAGAAAGAGGAGGTGCAGCGCTTGGCCTATGTGGCCGTGACCCGAGCAGTTCAGCATTGCTACTGGCACGTGGAACCGGCCAATGGCGACGCCGCCGTGGCCGCTCGCGCTTCCAGCCGCGTCGATGGCCGCCAGGACTGTTTCGAAGACTGCCGGGGTCGGTGACGGTTAAGTCACCGTCGGTAAGGGGCCAGTGGTGGCCACTGGCTTGCGCCAAGGTGACCTGTCGGCGCCATGCGCGCTCCGGCGCAAGGGTTGCCGCAGACGACAGGCGTCGTGGAATGCGGTGGCGTGTTCGGTCTGGTGTACGTGCATCAGGCTGCCGATCAGGAAGCATACCCATGCGATCAACCACCACACCCAAGGATCACCCGCTGGACATCAATGGCATCGAAGTGGCGGTGCGCTGCTGGGGCCCGGAGGATGGCATTCCCGTACTGGCCTTGCATGGCTGGTTGGACAACGCCGCCTCGTTCGAGCGCCTGGCACCCCTGCTCGATGGCTGTTTCGTGGTAGCCCCCGACCTGGTCGGCCACGGACGTTCCGACCATCGTCGTCATGACAGCGGCTACTACTTGTGGGAGCACGCCGAGGACATGCTGTCGGTCACCGAAAGCCTTGGCATGCGGCAATTCCATGTGCTGGCGCACGGCATGGGCACCGGTGTGGCTTCGCTGCTGGCCGCCATGACCAGCGGGATCGCGAGCATGACCTTCCTCGACGGTATGGGAGCACCATTCACCGTAGCCGAGCATGACCGCGTGCAGCACCTGGCACGGGCCTATCGCCTCAAGCGCATGGTCCAGCGTACGCAGATGCAGGGCTTCAACGAGCGGGACGTGCAACGCTTCGACGATCTGGACAGCGCGCTGGCGCAGCGCCGCGAACGGCTCGACACCGACCTGTCCCAAGAAGCGGCAAGGTTACTAGCGCTGCGCGACTTGCTCCAGCTCAACGACGGTTATTGCTGGCGACACGACCCGCGGTTGGTGCTCCCAGAGCCCATGCCGCTCACCGAGCCTGAAGCTTGCGCGCTGCTCAGCCAGATTCGCTGCCCGCTGTACCTGATGTTCGGCCGGCAGGGCGCTTTCACTGGCGAGGCTTTCGACCGCCGTGAAGCGGCATTGCCGCCCCAGGCGAAAGTGTCCTGGCACCCAGGCGGCCACCATTTCCACCTCGATGCGCCGGACCGTGCCTTGGTTGATCAACTGCTACGTATCCTCGCGCGCCATGAAGGCGCCGTGTTGCAGCGGCTGGTCAACGAGTAGCGCCCAGGTAAGGTTGCGCCATTCGTTCAGACACACTGGCTTTAGTCAAAGTAGCCTCGCAGGCTGAAGCTGTACCCCGTGTCCGCGGTGGTGTTCGCCACACGCCCGCTACGCTTGCTCAGGACGAACTCGAAGGTGGGCTCGTACAGCCCATCGCGCACGCACGCACCGGCCAGGACTTCGACCTCATACCAACCGTTGTCCAGTTCGATCACCGGGCGGCCGGGCTCACGGTAGCGCGCCATCAAGTCGCCCAGTGTCTTGGGGGTGAAGTACTGGAGGATGCGCCAGGTGTACAGCATCACAGCGCCATGCTCGACGTTCAGCGAATAACCACCGCGCTGGTGCTTGAGCCGGCTGCCCGGCTCGCGCAATTTGGGCATTTGCCCATCGAGCGTGAACACCACGTGATAGGGGAGGTTGTCGACGCCGGCCACAGGCAGCACCACGCCGTCGCGCACGGCCATGTCGCCGCTGTCATGATGGGTGAATTCGTGGGCCAGGTCGTCAGGCAGGCCATGCTCCTGCTTGAAGCGCTCAAGCAGTTGAATGTCACCTAGCAGAAAGTAGTCGACCAGGTCGTTGAGCACTTCGTCGAACTCATGACGCATCGCATGTCCTTGGGCAACGATCGGTAGGGCCGCGCCAGTTGAACTGGCGCAGGCGGTTTGCAAGGGGCGGTCAGTGTAACTGGGTAATCTGGATGAGGTTGCCGCAGGTGTCGTCGAAGATTGCAGTCAAGACGTTATCGACCTCGGCGGGAGCCTGGTGGAACTTGACACCGGCAGCGGATAGCCGGGCATATTCGCCTTGAATGTCACGCACCGCGAAGATCGCGGTGGGGGTACCGTCTTCCTTGAGCGCAGCCTTGTACGCTTTCGCCGCGGGATGCACCTCTGGCTCCAGTTGCAATTGCACGCCGTTGGGGTCGTTGGGCGAGGTCAGGGTCAGCCAGCGGTGCTGGCCCATGGCGAGGTCTTGTTTGGGTTCGAAGCCCAATACGTAATGATAGAAGGCAAGCGCTTTGGCCTGGTCGTCGACAAGAATACGGGTGAGCATGATCTTCATGGGCGCACACCTATGCCGGGGTCGTTAAGTACCAGTAAAGACGGCCCATGGCGTTTGGCAATCCAGCCCAGCATCAAATCGCTATTTTGTTCATGCCATCGGCGTATCCGGGCCGCAAACTGGCGACTGGCCAATGCAGCACAAGCGTTCAGCCTTCGCAGGTGTGCGCAGCGGCTTGCAGGTCAGCGGCGAATACCTCGGTGACCTTCGTCCGATAGGCTTCAAAGGCTGCGATGGCGCCGGCGATCACGCCAGCTTCCTGTTGTTTGTCGAGTTCAAGGCCGTCGATTGCGCTCACGAACGCCTTCCAATGCAGCGCCCGTCCTTGCGGGTGCGCTGCCAGGTGCCGCGCACCCAGGCCCTCGTCCAGGCCAAGGCGCTGGGTGTGCTTGAACAAGAAAGCGGCGCCCAGGTTCGATCCTTCGCTGCAATACAGCCAGCCCAGTGCATGGGCCGGTCTACCTTCACGCTCGTCGGCAAGGCAGGTGGCAGTTGTCCCAC
This sequence comes from Pseudomonas sp. UBA5666, assembly GCF_002420785.1. Taxonomy (NCBI): domain Bacteria; kingdom Pseudomonadati; phylum Pseudomonadota; class Gammaproteobacteria; order Pseudomonadales; family Pseudomonadaceae; genus Pseudomonas; species Pseudomonas sp. UBA5666. The sequence goes on from NZ_DIIQ01000048.1 coordinate 5,523, forward strand.
GTCGCGAATGTCCTGCTCGACCGCTGCAAACCGCGACAGCGACGAGAGGCCCGGCAGCCACGTATTGAGGTGGGGGTCTTCGTAAAGTCCCAAGAGGCTGCCGTGAAAATGATGCTGTACCAGCAGGAAGCGCGCATAGCGCGCCCTGTCCTGAAAAGGGTGGGCGGCCATGACCAACTGATCGACACCGTCATGTTCGCGGTGGGTGGCCGCTTTGAGGCGTTTGCAACGGCTCGTCTCCAGGGGTGGCACGGGTACTGCGATCATTCGGTGAGTCCGTCGCGGGCAGAAAGGCCTCCATGATGCGTGGCGGTGAGCATCGCAGCAAGCGTCAGGCACGGTTATCATGGTCGCCGTATCGTTCAGACCCAAAGGAAAAGCCGGTCATGCCTTCGCTTCAGTTCCGTACGCCGTCCCTGGAGGACGCCAGCCGCTGCCACGCCATCGAGATCGGTGCTTACGAGGGAGACGAAGCGGCCACGCTGGAAAAGATCCAGACGCGCATCAGTCAGTATCCACAAGGTTTTCTAGTGCTTGAAAGCGACGGGGCCATCGTGGGCTTCATCAACAGTGGTTGCGCCCATCAGGTCGTGATGTCGGACGAAGCGTTCAAGGAGCTGGTCGGGCATGACCCCGATGCCCCCAACGTGGTGATCATGTCGGTGGTGGTCGACCCGGCTTACCAGGGCCAAGGTCATGCAAAGCGGTTGATGGAAGCGTTCATTCTGCGGATGAAAGCCTGCGCTAAGCAGACCATCCACTTGATGTGCAAGGAACAGCACGTGCCGCTGTACCGCAAGCTGGGCTACAAGTACGTCCAGCCGTCACCTTCCGACCACGGCGGCATGGCGTGGCACGAGATGGTGATGGTGCTGTAAGCCTGTTGCCGTGCGGTGCCTACAGGGTGAGCTTGCCGTCAGACGGGGGCTGGCTTGCCGGCAATGGGCTGCGATGCAGCCCCGCAGGCACTTGGCAGCCAGCACCTTAAGGCACCGCCTCTATCAGCCCGCGACCAACTGATAGGCCAGGCGGTTGTGGCGCTCGAGTACCCGTGGCAGGTCGACAGTCACCAACTGACCTTCCCTGACCACCACCTTGCCGTTGATGACGCTGGTATGCACCTGGGTCGGGGTGCAGAACACCAGCGCTGCAAGCGGGTCATGATGGCCGCCGGCGTAGGCTACATGGCCCAGGTCGAAGGCGACGAAATCGGCGACCATGCCCGGTGCCAATGCGCCGATGTCATCGCGGTTGAGCACCTTGGCACCGCCCAAGGTAGCGATTTCCAGTGCTTCACGGGCCGTCATCGCGTCCGGGCCAAACCCTACGCGTTGCAGCAGCAGGGCCTGGCGAACCTCGCCGATCATGCTGGCACCGTCGTTGGACGCCGATCCGTCCACCCCGAGCCCGACCGGAACGCCATGATCGCGCATGGCGCGTACCGGAGCGATACCGGAAGCCAGACGCATGTTCGAGCATGGGCAATGGGCGACCCCGGTACCGGTGCGGGCGAACAGTTCGATGCCATGCTGGTCCAGTTGCACGCAGTGAGCGTGCCACACGTCGGGCCCGACCCACCCCAGGTCCTCGGCGTACTCGGCAGGGGTCATGCCGAATTTTTCCCGGCTGTAGGCAATGTCATTGACGTTTTCGGCCAGGTGCGTGTGCAGCGATACACCATGTTGGCGAGCCAGAACAGCCGCTTCGCGCATCAGGTCGCGGCTGACCGAGAAGGGCGAGCAGGGCGCGACCACGATCCGGCGCATCGAGCCATGGCTGGCATCGTGGTAGTCCTCGATCAGGCGCTGGGACTCCTTGAGGATATCCGCTTCCTTTTCCACCACCGAGTCCGGCGGCAGCCCGCCCTGGCTCTGACCCACGCTCATGCTGCCGCGAGCAGCATGAAAACGCATGCCAATTTCGGCAGCCGCATGGATGCTGTCGTCGAGCTTGCATCCGTTGGGGTAGATGTACAGGTGATCGCTCGAGGTGGTGCAACCGGAAAGGATCAGCTCAGCCATGGCCGTCTGGGTCGAGACTGAAATCATCTCGGGCGTGAGCCGTGCCCAGATCGGGTACAGCTGGGCGAGCCAGTTGAACAGTTCGCCGTCCTGGGCGGCTGGCACTACCCGGGTCAGGCTCTGGTACATGTGGTGGTGCGTGTTGACCAGCCCAGGGATGACCACCTTGCCGGACATGTCCAGCACCTCGTCCGCCTGTTGGGGAAGGGTTTCGCTGGGGCCAACCTGCTTGATCAGGTTGTCTTCGATGTACAGCCCACCGCCGCGGATTTCGCGACGCTCGCCATCCATGGTGACGAGCAGTTGGGCATTTTTGATCAGTAGCGTTCTTGAAGTGTGTGCAGATGACATGGTTGATGCCTGTTGCAATACGCGCCGGCGATGGCCAGCGTCGTAGGCGACGCGGCTATGTAATCAGGAAACGGGGAAGTTGTATACATTGAGCTGATTGGTGAATTTGCGTCATCCCATATGTGAAAATCGGCCAAAAATAAGACCTGCGCGATCGAATAGACTGGCGGCCAACGTCTTGAGAGTTTTTCCATGCCTGCCGCATCTTCCACCGCTTCACCCGTCGACGAAGCTCCACGGGCAGCCATCAGTATTGCCATCCTTGCGTTTTCCGCTTTCCTGATCGTCACCACCGAGTTTCTCATTGTGGGCCTTTTGCCTGCCCTGAGTCGCGACCTGGGGGTGTCCATCTCCATGGCGGGACAACTGGTAACGCTGTTCGCCTTCACGGTCATGTTGGCAGGGCCGTTCCTCACGGCCATGCTGGCGCACCTGGACCGTAAACGGCTGTTCATCACCATCTTGCTGGTCTTTGCCGCGGCCAATGCCCTGGCGGCCGTGGCCGACAATTTCTGGGTACTGGCCGTTGCACGTGTCATACCGGCATTGGCATTACCGGTGTTCTGGGGGACCGCCAGCGAGACAGCAGGGCACCTCGCGGGGCCCGAGCATGCAGGGCGCGCGGTGTCTAAGGTTTACCTCGGCATCTCTGCCGCCATGCTGTTGGGCATCCCGCTGGGCACGTTGGCCGCTGACGCGTTGGGCTGGCGTGGCGCGTTCTGGGCGCTGGCGGTGCTTTCGCTGGTGATGGCCGTGGCGATGAGCGTCTGGATGCCCCACGTGGCCCGTACCGCCAAGGTGGATTTTGCCCGCCAGGCGCGGATCTTCACCGAACGCTTCTTCGTGGCGAACGTGCTGCTGTCGATTCTGGTGTTCACCGCGATGTTCACCGGCTACACCTACTTGGCCGACCTGCTCGAGCGTGTGGCGGGTGTGGCCCCGGCTCACACCGGTTGGTGGCTGATGGGCTTCGGTGCCGTTGGCCTGCTGGGGAACTGGATCGGGGGGCGTGCCGTCGACCACTCCGTTCTCAAGGCTACCGCGGGCTTTCTGGTGCTGCTGGCGATCGGCATGGCCGCGCTGGTGCCCTTGGCCCATGCAGGCCTGGTTTTCTGCCTGGCGCTGGCCTTGTGGGGTGTCGCCAACACGGCGCTCTACCCGGTTTGCCAGGTGCGCGTCATGGCGTCGGTGAGCCACGCCAAGGCACTGGCTGGTACTGCCAACGTGTCGGCTGCCAACGCCGGCATCGGCCTGGGTGCGGTGCTCGGTGGCATGACCATCGACGGTCTGGGGATTGCCTACCTCGGTTATGTGGCCGCCGCAGTCGCGGTGCTGGCGCTGCTGGCAGTGCCCGTGGTAGCCAGGCTGGCACCTCAGACGGGTTCGGCGGCACGCGTGCCGTGAGGCGCGAGCCTGGGCAACAGGTAATCGAGCAAGGCACGCACCTTGGGTAGGTGCTCGCGACGCTTGAGCCAGACCAGGTTCATCGGCAGGCCATCGGTCGCCAGCTCCGGCAGCACCTCGATCATCCGTCCTTGATCGAGGTGCTGCTGGGTCAACCAGGTGGGTAGCTGCCCTATACCGTGGCCGGCCAGCACCGCCGCGACCTCGCCTTCGCCATCACCTACGGCGATGCGCGGCTGTACCGTGCGACGCTCCATCTCGCCAGGCTGGCGCCCTTTGAAGAACCACGGGCTGACCAAACCGTCGGTGTGCCCATAGCCTACGCAGTGGTGGTGCTCCAGGTCCTCCTCGCTTTGCGGCGTACCATAGGTGTCGAGGTAGTCGGGGGCTGCACAGAACATCAGGCGCTGGGCGCCAAAGTACTGATGGCCCAGGGCGGCGGGCCATGTATCGGGGCCGCCGATGCGTACCACGATGTCGATGCCTTCCTGCACCGGATCGACGAAACGGTCGGAAAACGATACGTGCGGCTGTAACAGCGGATGCTGCCGGGTGAACGCCAGGATCAGCGGCAGCACATGCAGGCGACCGTAGGAGGCGGGCAGGTCAATGCGTACCCGTCCGTGAGGTTCATTACCCGTCGTGGCGAGGGTGTGTTCGACTTCTTCCAGATCGGCCAGCACCGACGTGCAGGTGCGGTAGAAAACCACGCCGGCCTCGCTCAGCGACAACCGGCGTGTGGTGCGCTCGAACAGGCGAACGCCCATGCGCGCCTCAAGGCGCGCAATACTTTTGCTGACCGCCGAGCTGGTAAGGCTCAGTCGCCCGGCCGCTGCCGTGAAGCTGCCAAGGTCGGCGACCGCGACGAAGACGTCGATCCCTTTGAGTCGTTCTGAGGAGTGCATGGCCGGCCTTTACATGGGTTCGTGGTGCAGACCCCGGCAGCATAAGGGATCCTGAGATGGCGTTTCAGGGTTAAAGCATCGGGCAGGGCTGGATAGCGCGTTGCCAACGGAACACCAGCCCATCTTGCACACTCATAGGCTTTGCGCCAGCGCCTTGGGTAGATCATGCTGTACCCACCCGGCCCCGACGCACCAAAGGACTGCCCCCATGTTCCCTCTTGCCTGGATAGCCTGCGCATGACCCTGACGTTACTCACCTTTTTCGGCACCCTGGCCGCCATGGAAGGCGTGGCCTGGTTTGCTCACAAGTACATCATGCACGGCTTCGGCTGGGGCTGGCACCGCTCGCACCATGAGCCACGCACCGGGATCTTCGAGAAGAACGATCTCTACGCCGCGGTGTTCGCCGTGCTGGCGATCATTCTCATCGCCCTGGGCAATGCCGGCTGGTACCCGTTGCAATGGGTAGGCGCAGGCATGACGGCCTACGGTGTCCTGTATTTCGTTGCCCACGACGGCCTGGTCCACCGGCGCTGGCCTTTCAAAGTGGTCCCGCGCAAAGGTTACTTCAAGCGCCTGTACCAGGCACATCGGCTTCATCATGCCGTGCAGGGCCGCGAAGGCTGTGTGTCGTTCGGTTTTCTATACGTACCCACTATCGAACGGCTGCGTCGGCAACTTCGGGCGCTGCATGGGGGGCCGCTGCGGGCGAAGGGCGCTGCCACAGGCGAGCTGGGCGCTGAGGGTGGCGATGCAGCCGACAGCTCAGCGCCTGCCAAAACCCCGTGACCAAGGCACCGACCTTTTCGAGTTTTGACGTAGACAGCCGGCCGTCCCAGGCGTCGACCCCGGCGCTGTCGACCTTCAGGCCGATGCGCCGGTAAACCTGGCCTGCCGTGGCCACTGCCCACGCCGAGCGAAGCGGCAAGGCCTGCAGCCCGGCCTGGGCGCTGGCGTAGTAGGGTTCGGCGTGGGCGACCAGGCGCCTGGCCAAGGTAGCGACGGCTGCGCGATGACGCACATCGGCCAGGTCGTCTGCACTGAGGTCGAATTCCGACAGCCAAGCCTGAGGCAAGTAGCAGCGCCCGACCTTGGCATCATCGACGATGTCCCGGGCGATGTTAGTCAGCTGCATGGCCAGGCCCAGGTCGCAGGCCCGGTCCAGCACGCGGGCATCTTGAACACCCATGACCCTGGCCATCATCAGGCCCACCACACCTGCTACGTGATAGCAGTAGACCATGACCTCATCCAGGGTCTGGTAGCGGCAGGCGGACACGTCCTGGGCGAAGCCTTCGAGCAAGTCGAAGGCTTCGGCGCGGGGAATGCCGTGGCGCCTGGCCACTTCGCGCAGTGCGGCGAAGGCCGGCTGGTTCACGGGCAAGTCCGCGCAGGCGGCCTCCGTCTGACGCTGCAGATCCAACAGGCGCACCTGCGCTTCTTCCTGGCTGATGACCACCGCATCATGCCCGGCTTGCTGACCATCGATCACGTCATCGCAATGGCGGCACCAGGCATACAACAGCACAGCGCTGCGCCGGGTGTGGGCATCGAACAGCCGGGCTGCTGCGGCAAAGCTTTTCGAACCCACGGCAATGCTGTGTTCGGCATGGGCAAGTAACTGGTCGTGGTTCGGTGCGGTCATGCGCCCAGGTCCTCGAGCATCAGGCCTGCGGTGGCCTTGGCCGAGGCGATCACGCCTGGCACACCGGCCCCTGGGTGCGTGCCTGCCCCCACCAGGTACAGATTGCTCACTTCGCTGTCACGGTTGTGCGGGCGGAACCAGGCGCTCTGGGTCAGGATGGGTTCCAGAGAGAACGCCGACCCCAGGTGGGCATTAAGTTCTTCGCGGAAGTCCAGCGGCGTGAAGGTGCGGCAGGTGACCAAGTCCTCGCGCAGGCCTGGAATGTAGTGACGTTCCAGGTAGTCGAGAATCTTGTCCCGGAACCGTGGCCCTTCCACTTCCCAGTCGATGGCCGCGTTGCCCATGTGCGGTACGGGCGCCAATACGTAGTGGCTCGAGCATCCTTCCGGGGCCAGGCTAGGGTCGGTGGCGCAGGGGGTATGCAGGTAGAGTGAAAAGTCTTCGGCAAGCTCGTGACCGTTGAAGATTTCGTCAATCAGCTCCCGGTAGCGCGGGCCAAAGCACACCGTGTGATGACGCAGTTGCGGCTGCGTGCGCTTGAGCCCGAAGTGCACCACGAACAGCGAGTTGCTAAAGCGCTTGCCCTTGAGCCGCTTGCCTTCCTGTTCACCGCGAGGGTGTTCGGCCAGCAGGTCGGAGTAGGTGTGCACCACATCGGCATTCGAGGCGACTGCGTCTGCCCGCCAGCGTCGCCCGTCCTGGGTGCGCACGCCGGTCACGCGGCTGCCTTGGGTTTCGAACGCGGCCACCTCGGCATTGAGCTCCAGGGTGCCGCCCAGGTCGGTGAACAACTTGGCCATGCCCTGCACCAGCGCGCCCGTGCCGCCTTTGGGGAACCAGACACCCCAGGTGCGCTCCAGCGCATGGATCAGCGTGTAGATTGAGGACGTGGCGAAGGGATTACCCCCGACCAGCAAGGCGTGGAACGAGAACGCCTGGCGCAGTTGGTCATCTTTGATGAACCGCGCCACCATGCTGTAGACGCTGCGCCAGGCTTGCAGGCGAGCCAACTGCGGGCCGGCATGCAGCATGTCGCGAAAAGACAGGAAGGGCACTGCGCCAAGCTTGATATAGCCTTCCTGCAACACGGCCTTGGAATAGGCCAGGAACTGTCGATAGCCTTCCACGTCCTTGGGCTCGAAGGCCTCGATCTGGCGCTCCAGGTCGGCTTGGTCATTGCCATAGTCGAATGCCCGGCCATCCTCCCAGCACAGGCGGTAGAAAGGCGTTACCGGCAGCAATTCCACATACTCATGCATGGGCCGGCCGGCGAGGGTGAACAGGGCTTCGATGGCGCTCGGGTCGGTGATCACCGTGGGGCCTGCGTCGAAGGTAAAGCCTTGGTCGTGATAGACGTAAGCGCGGCCACCTGGTTTGTCGCGCGCCTCGAGCAAGGTCGTGGGGATACCCGCGGCCTGCAGGCGGATGGCCAGGGCCAGGCCGCCAAGGCCTGCGCCGATGACCAGGGCGGATCGTTCGTTGCTCATGGATAATCCTTGAAATGGGCAGGGGAGTGTCGCAAGGCAGCCTTCATGGCCTCGCCGACGGGCACAGGCGGTTTGCCGCACAGGATCCGCAGGCGATCACGCAGCGTACTCTGGCCTGCGTAGAAACGGGCGATCAGCCCCTCAGGCAATCGATAAAAGCGCTGCATCACCTGCCAGCGACGGTTCGGCCGGCCGGCCAGAAACAGCATTCGGTTGAGCAGGCGATAGAACCCTTGCTCACGCCAGCGACGATGCAGGTAGGCGCCCAACGCGGGCTTGAGCGACGCCGTGTCCTCCAGCGCTTGCGTTGACAACCAGTCGGCCAGGCGCACGGCATCGGGCAGGGAATAACCCGTGGTGCAGTGAAACAATCCGGCCCGCAGGCCAACGGCGAGCGGCCCGTGCTGTTCGTTCCACCAGGCAGGAAAGTCGTCGACCAGGGTAATCGGCAATACGCCCTGTTCTTCACGCAGGCACTCGGCGACGTGCCAGCCGCGCTGCTGCAGGTAGCACTCGATGTGCTGGCGCAGCTGCTGCGCGGCGGGCGCCTGGCTGTCGACGTAATGGGTGTCCTCCACCAGCAAGGTGTCAGCCGTGAACGGCAGGACATAGACGAAGCGATAGCCCTCGCCTTGAGGTACCCGTGCGTCCATCAGAATCGGTGCGACCAAGCCATGGGGGGCCGTCAGACGTACGACCTGCCCGAGGAACGCCTGCTGGCCGAGGACCCGGTGAGGGCTGTGCTGCATGCCCCGGCCATCGATCACCACCGCGGCGTGCAAGGTTTCGCCACTGGCGAGCGTGACATGGCTGGCACCCACTTCGGCGACCGCGCAGTCGGTGCGCAAGCTCGGGCCGAGGGCTGGGGTGATCACCTGCGCGAAACGCTCGCTGGTAATGCTCGCATAGCCGCCTTCCATGCGCCTGGAAAAAGCCGGGAAGTGCACGTGGTACGCAGGCCAGCGCTGCTCCACCAGCGGGGCGAGCCAGCGCAGTTGCTCGGCAGTAAGGTCGGCGTCGTGGAAGGACCACGTATGGTTGCCGCCCAGGACCGGCCCTTGCTCCAGGCACAACACGCGCCATTGCGGGCGCAGCTGCTGCAGTCGCCAGGCGATCAGGCCGTTGGCCAACCCCCCACCTACCAGGATCAGGTCATAGGGCACGGTACATTCTCCGAAATGCTGGGCTGGCCACTGCGCAGAGCGGCTTCGATGAGGCTGGCAGCGCGCTGTACGCCACCGCAGGTGGCAAGCTCGGCTTCAAGCGCCGCATCACGTGGTGCAGCCTCATCAAGCAGCTGACGCAACGCTTGGCCAATGGCCGATGCACTGGCACGTTTGGAGAGCACCCGGCCCAAGCGGTGATGGCGCACCCGTGCGGCCACGCCGGGCTGATCGAATGCAATGGGCATGACCAGCAGCGGTGTGCCGGCGCACACGGTATCGAGCACCGTGTTCAAGCCGCCATGGCTGATCACCACATTGGCTCGTCGCACAGCCCAGTGCTGGGGGGCGAAGTCGGTCACGACGGTAGCACCGATCTGGCGTAGCCGTGCCTGCTGATGCGCGTCCAACCCGCCGCAGTGAGCCACCAGCAACTGGGCATCCAGGCCCCGGCAAGCCTTGGCAATCCGTGCAAACAGATCGAACCGGTGGCCCTGCAGCGTTCCCAGGCTTGCGAATACCAAAGGCTTGCCGGATTCGAAAGACCAGTTGGGGCTCGCCTGGGAGGGCGTGCTGCGTAAAGGGCCGACGGCGTGAAAGTGCTTGGGTAGATCCGCTCTTGGGAAATCCAGATGCAGAGGTGTCTGGCTCAACTGGGCCAGCGGCGAGAGAAACTCATGGGCACCGCTGCGCGGTGGCAGCCCGTGGCGATGACACGCCTGCACTAAGGTGTCGTGCAGCGGGCGCATGAGCCAGTCATGGACTTGAGCACTGCCTTCGTAGAGGCGCGCATCCAAGCCGAGCCCGAAGGGCATCACGGGCAATGGCAAGCCCGGTTCGCGATTGATCGGCAACGCGCAGGCCACCGAAAAGAACGGCAGGTTGCAAGCCTCGGCCACCAAGCCGCCTGCGGGTTCCATCTGGTCGCAGATCATCGCGTCGACCCGATGGTCCCTAAGGGCCTGCGGCAGGTTGCTGATCAGCATGCCGGTGGTGTGCGCCAACTGCTTGATCAAGCGACGCAGACGCAGCGGCCCGGCGGGGTCGGCCACGCGGCGCATGGCGAGGTCAAGGCTGCCCGGCGGGCACTCGGCATGGCCAATGGCGACGAAGCCCAGCCGCGAGTCACTCAGCCAGCGTTCGGCTTCGGGCTGGTGAAAGAAACTGACCTGATGGCCGCGTTCGACCAACTCGCCGCCCAGCGCCTGCATGGCTGCAAAATGGCTGGGGTAGGGTGGGGCGACCAGGGCGAAGTGGCTCATTTGAGGTCGAGCTGGGCATTGACCAGTCGGGCCCGGCGCAAGTGCGCCAGCGTGGCGGAGCCGGTGCAGAAGCAGGCGATACGCAGTTGCCGGATGATCACGTCGAAATGTGAGACCACCGCTTCGGTAGACGTCATCGCAGAGGTCAGCACGCCGGCAGCCTGGCCCACCAAGTCCGCCCCCAGGCGGATGGCCTTGGCCGCGTCCACCCCATCGCGCACCCCACCCGAGGCGATCAGGCCAACCGTGGGCACGGCGCGGCGCACGGCAAGCAGGCTCTGGGCGGTCGGAATGCCCCAGCCGCTGAAGGCCATTGCCACCGCACGCTCGGCAGGGTCATTGGCGCGCTCCGCCTCGACAGCGGCCCAGCTCGTGCCGCCGGCGCCGGCCACATCGATCATGGACACGCCAGCGTCGTACAATTGCCGGGCCACGCCTGGGGAGATACCGGCGCCTACTTCCTTGACGATGATGGGCGCGTGAAGCTGCCCGGCGACGTGCTCGATGCAGGCGAGCACCCCGTTCCAGTTGCGGTCGCCTTCGGGCTGAACGGCTTCCTGCAAGGGGTTGAGATGAATGATCAGGGCGCTGGCATCGAGTGTATCGACCGCACGGCGGGCAAGGTCTACACCATCAGCCTCGCGTAACTGGGCGGCGCCCAGGTTTGCCAGGAGCGGGACGTCGGGTGCGAGCCTTCTCAGCTCCGTGGTCAGCCCCTGGTCCTGCCCGCTGCGCAAGCTAACTCGCTGCGAACCCACGCCCATGGCCAGGCCCAAAGCCTGCGCAGCTTCGGCCAGGTGCTGGTTGATAAACCGTGCCCGCTCAGCACCGCCGGTCATCGAACTGATCAGCAGCGGTGCGCGCAGTGCCATGCCGAACAGCTCGGTACCCAGGTTGACGTCTTCCAGGGCCATCTCAGGCAGTGCACAATGTTCGAAACGCAGCGCCGACCAGCCAGCATCGATCCCATGCGAGGTGGTGCCGGCGGCCAGAACGATATCGAGGTGATCATCCTTGCGTTGACTCAACGGGCTTTTGTTCATGCCGGCTCCACTGCCAGGGAATCATCCTGAGGTACGTGCGGTCTGTGTGCTTAGGACAGACAAGTTGTACAACACTACCCGTTTTGTATAGCTAAGCTCATAAAAAGCAAAGCATCAGGCAACGGCGCCTATCAGTCGTTCCTTTTTCATCTACGGTCAATGGGCCGCCCACATCGAGAGGCAAGGATGACGACCATCGCCCCCCCGCACAGCGCTGGCGCTGATCACGATCAGCCACTGGCCGTCGCACATGCGGCCGTAGAAGCCCGGCTGGCGGCCTTGCTGCCATCGGCAGGTCACGAGCGTGACCTAGTGGTTGCGGCCATGCGCGACTGCACCCTGGCGCCAGGCAAGCGCTTGCGGCCCCTGCTGTTACTGTTCACGGCACAAGGTCTGGGCGCGTGCCCACACGCAGCGCTCGACCTTGGCTGCGCCGTGGAGATGGTGCATGCAGCCTCCCTTGTACTGGACGACCTCCCCTGTATGGACAACGCCGCCTTGCGCCGCGGTCGCCCTACCTTGCACCTGGCGTTTGGGGAAGATGTGGCAGTGTTGACGGCCATTGCCTTGCTCTCCCGTGCGTTCGGGGTTGTGGCGGGGTTGCAGACGGTCGGGCCGGATGTGCGCAGCGACCTGGTCGTGACCCTCACCTCGGCAATCGGTGCCGATGGGCTGGTCAAGGGGCAGTTGCAGGATCTGCGCGACGGTGCACGGCCGCGCACGGCGGCTGAAATTGCCCAGACCAATCAACTCAAGACCGGGGCCTTGTTCTCGGCCTTGCTGGGTATGGCCGGCCGGTTGGCGGGGGCTGGCGAAACCCAGCAGGGCACCTTGCAGCAGTTGGCGGGGGAATTGGGGCAAGCGTTTCAATTGCACGATGATTTGCATGACCGTGACCCTGAAAGCGGCAAGAGCATGGGGTTGGACCAAGGCAAGTCGACCCTGCTGGCCATGTGTGGCGAGACGCAGGTGCGCCAGCGGTTGGAAGCCCATTTGCAGAGCGTCGAACAGTGCCTGACCAGCCTGGGCCTTCAGGCCTCACCGATTGGCGGGGTCTTGCGCAAGGTGTTCGCTTCGAAGGGTGTGCCGGCTGGCGGCAGCACCGTATGGCGTCAAGGCCTGAGCGGGCTTGCGGTGGGTGGGGCAGTCGTGCATCACGTGTAAGACGCAGGACGACGTGCCACAGCGCGAATCCGAGGGTCTACGCGGTCTCGTGTAGGACCGGCCGCGATGGGCCGCGCAGCGGCCCCAAGTTTTTCAGCTCGCCGGAGGCCCGGCGCGGTCGCTCCTACACGGGGCCGCGGATCCTGCAGAGGCGAACCTAGGGCGCCCCAGAAATTCCAAACTCACTGATCCAATCGCCTGGCATGCCTGGCAAATACCTTTTCCAGCAGTTCCCACATGACCGGGTCAAGGCTGAACGCCACGTTGAAACGCATCCAGCCCGTTGCCCTGGCGTCCACCATGAACAGCTGACCAGGGCCGAGCATGATGCCTTTTTCGAGCGCGTCATCGAGCAACAGCGCGCTGTCGGGGATCGAGGGATGGCGGGTCCAGATGTACATCCCCTCGTCCGATTCCGTGAACAGCTCGAAGCCTAGTCGGTGCAGATGCGCACCCACCCGTTGATGCGCCTCGGCCAGGCGTTGACGCAGGCGCTTGAGGTGCTTGCGCCAGCGACCGTCGATGATGGCGGCGTAGACGACCCGCTCCATGACCTGCGAGGTGGTCAGGCCCGAGCGCATTTTCAGGTGTACCAATTGTTGCGCCAGTTCCGGATTGGCCAGCAGGTAGCCCACCCGCACATTGGGTGAGATGCTTTTCGAGTAACTGCCCACGTAGACCACCTGCTGCAAGTGGTCAAGGCTGGCGAGGCAGGGTTGCGGTTCGGCGATCATGTCGGCGTACAGGTTGTTTTCGACCAGCCGCAAGCCATGCTGGCTGGCCAGTTGCAGCAGGCGGTGCAACTGCGGCAGCGGTGTGCGCGAGCACGTTGGGCTGTGCAGGTGAGGCTGGGTGAAGAAGGCCGTGGGCCGGTGTTGCGCCAGCAACTGCTCCAGCTGATTGAGGTCGTAGCCATTGGGCGTGCGCGCCACCCCCAGCAGCGTTGCGCCTTGGGTACGCAGGATGCTCATCAGGTTGGGGTAGCCAGGGTCGTCCACCAGCACCACGTCACCGGGGCGGACCAGCGTACGCACGGCCAGGTCCAGGGCCTGGCTGGCGCCGTGGGTCAACATCAGCTGAGCGGGATTGGCGACGATCGACAGATCCTGCTGCAGGTTCTGCGCCGTCAACGCACGCAGCTCTGGCAACCCCATGGGATCGCCGTAACCGGACAGTTCCAGCGGGCTGCCAGCCACCTGCCGCAGCCCTCGGCGCAAGCCGTCTTCGTACATCCAGTCGTTGGGCAGCCAACCGCAGCCTGGCTTGAACGGCAACTGCCGGGTTTCGAAGATCTGCTGCAGGTACCACTCGGTGTTGAACGTTGGTCGGCTTGCGTCAGGGTCTGCCGTGTGCGTGTCCAACAGCTCAGCGGCAGCCCGATTGACGAAAAAGCCAGCGTTGCCGCGGCTCACCAGCAGCCCTTGGGCGACCAGGCGATCGTAGGCTTCCACCACGGTGAACGTGCTGACCGAGTAGGTGGCGGCGAAGGCGCGGATCGACGGCACCTTGGCGCCAGGCTTGAGCGTCTGGGTGTCGATCAGGGTGCGCAGGCCGTCGATGATCTGGTTGACCAACGGTGTGGAAGCGTCTGGATTCAATTGCAGCATGGGGGACCTTCAGGTGTGTAACGCCAGGTGCTGGCCCGGTGTATAGGGTTGGCGACCTGTACAGTGCAGTGCGAGTTTCATGCCACTGTGCATGGCTCTCTGCGATGGACATTTTTACATTAGGTGTCGGATATCGCCACACAAAGCATGTTCAGTTCGCTCCAGGCCTCAGCCCTGGGGCGCGTCAGCAGGCCGCCATGGATGGCCTGCGTGTGTTCGTTCACACCTCCTGCGCGCATTAGCACTGATGTACAGGTGAAACCGCCAGCCATCGGGGTTTCACGGTTTTCCTTGGATAAAAAGAAGCACGGGGTACACAACTGATGGACGCAACATCCACAACCACCACCGCGAACGGCGGGCACGAGAGCAAGCTCAGTGCCTCGCTGAAGTCGCGCCACCTGACGATGATGTCCATCGCCGGGGTCATCGGCGGCGCCTTGTTCGTAGGATCCGGCAGCGTGATCCACAGCGCCGGGCCGGCCGCGGTGCTGGCCTACCTGGCAGGCGGCATCCTCGTGGTGCTGATCATGCGCATGCTTGGCGAAATGGCAACGTCTTCACCCGACACGGGCTCGTTTTCCACCTATGCCGACCGCGCCATTGGGCGCTGGGCTGGCTTCACCATCGGCTGGCTGTACTGGTGGTACTGGGTCATTCTCATGGCCTGGGAAGCCTACGTAGCCGGCAAGATCCTGCACGGGTTCTTCCCGGACGTCAGTGTCAACGTGTTCGTGCTGGCCACGACGTTGCTGCTGATCACGGTCAACTTCTTCAACGTCAAGCATTACGGGGAGTTCGAGTTCTGGTTCGCGCTGATCAAGGTCATCGCGATCGTCTGCTTCCTGATCGTCTGTACCGCAGCGGTGCTCAACATCTGGCAATTCGGCGAGGTGCGGGGCATTACCCACCTCACCGCCGAAGGGTTCATGCCCAATGGCATCACCACGGTCATCGGAGCCTTGCTGGGGGTGATGTTCGCATTCCTTGGCGCCGAGATCGTGACCATTGCGGCCTCCGAGGCCAAGGACCCGGCTGCGCAGATCGTCAAGGCCACCAACTCGGTGGTATGGCGCGTGTGCCTGTTCTACGTAGGCTCGATCTTCCTGATCGTTTGCCTGGTGCCGTGGAATGACCCGCACCTGGGCGTCTCCGGCTACGGCGCCTATCGTCGTACCCTTGAGCTGCTGGGCGTGCCTTACGCCGAGTTGCTGATGAACTTCGTGGTGCTGACCTCGGTGAGCAGTTGCCTGATCTCCGGCCACTACACCGCCTCGCGCATGCTGTTCTCCCTGGCTCAGCGTGGCGACGCGCCGTCGTTCTTCAAGATCACCCGTGCCGGCACTGGCGTGCCGGTGTACGCGATAATGGGCTCGTGCGCGGTGGCGGTGGTGTGTGCGCTGATCAACTTCAGCGAGACCCTGCGCCCCAAGGACGTACTCGACACGCTGATGAACACCACGGGCATGATTGCCCTGCTGGTGTACCTGGTGATCGCGTTCTCCCAGCTGCGCATGCGCCGCAAGCTGATTGCCGAAGGCAAGGAAGTGCGCCTGAAGATGTGGCTGTTCCCGTGGCTGACCTACCTGGTGATCGCCTTCATCGTGGCAGCCCTGGTGACCATGGCGTTCATGCCTGACTACCAGATCCTGGTGATCTCCACCGGCATCGCGGCGGCGCTGGTGGTGGCGATGGGGGTTGTGCACCAGATGCGCAGCGCGCCTCGACACTAAGGCTCATTGGTTTTGCGAAGCGGCCGGCTCCCTCAAAGGGGCCGGCCGCTTCGCGTTTTGGGCGACAGATGGCATATGCTTCAGAGCATCGCTCATCGGAGAACGTCGCCATGTCCTGGTCTGCAACCCAGTATTCCTTGTTCGAAGACGAACGCACCCGGGCGGTGCGCGATCTGCTGGGGGCCGTGCCGCCGCGCCCGGTGCGACACGCGACCGACCTGGGCTGCGGGCCGGGCAATTCCACCGAGGTCCTGCTGCAACGTTGTCCCGACGCGCAGGTGACCGCGCTGGACAGCGACCCAGACATGATCGAGAAGGCCCGAGCGCGCAAGCGGCTGTGCATCCCGCGCGTGCACATGGTCACGGCGGACATCGCAGGCTGGTCCGCCCCTGAGCCCCAGGACCTGATCCTGGCCAACGCCTCGTTGCAGTGGGTGCCCGACCACGGGCAGCTCTACCCGCACCTGGTGCGTCAGCTCAGCGAAGGGGCGAGCCTTGCGGTGCAGACGCCCGATAACCTGGAGGAGCCCGCGCACACCGCGTTGCGCGAGATCGCCCGCCGGGGCCCGTGGGCGGCCAAATTCGACGACTTCACGTTGCCGCCGCGCCATGGCGCGGCGTTCTACTACGACCTGTTGAGCCCGCTGTGCGCCCGCGTCGAGGTGTGGCGCACCACCTACCACCACCCGTTGGTCGACGGCGCTGAGGGCGTGGTGCAGTGGTTCAAGGGTTCGGCCTTGCGGCCTTACCTGGCGCGGCTGCAGCCGCAGGAGCAGGAAGACTTCCTGCAGATGTACCTGCAGGCCATGCAAAGCGCCTACCCGCCAGCGTCCGACGGCAAGGTGCTGCTGGCGTTTCCGCGCTTATTCGTGGTTGCCACCCGTTAAGTCGTCGGGTGAGGTGTCGGTGCAGCGCAGACGGTTGTCGATCCTTCCCCATAGGCGTATAAACTGCTCCCACTTTTTGTGCCGGTCGCTTCCTGAACCGGCCGTTGAAACAAGAGAGTCGACATGGGCGCACAGTGGAAAGCCAAACATAAAGAAGCCGCGGCCAATGCCAAGGGCAAGGTCATGGGCAAGCTGTCCAAGGAAATCCAGATTGCCGCCAAATCCGGCGCCGACCCGGACATGAACCCGCGCTTGCGCCTGGCCATCGAACAGGCCAAGAAGGCCTCGATGACTCGCGAAACCCTGGAGCGAGCCATTCGCAAGGGTGCCGGCCTGGATGGCGATGCCGTGCAGTATGCGGCTGTCAGCTACGAAGGCTTTGCCCCGCATCAGGTTCCGCTGATCGTTGAATGCCTGACTGACAACGTCAACCGCACAGTGGCGCAAATTCGCGTGTTGTTCCGCAAGGGTCAGCTAGGGGCCAGCGGCTCGGTCTCCTGGGACTTCAATCATGTCGGCCTGATCGAAGCCACCCCCAACGGTGACGCTGATCCTGAGATGGCTGCAATCGAAGCCGGGGCTCAGGACTTCGAAGAAGGAGAAGAGGAGGGGTCTACCCTGTTCATCACTGATACCACCGACCTGGACGCTGTGCAGAAGGCCCTGCCGGTGCACGGTTTCACCGTCACGTCGGCCAAGATCGGCTACACCCCGAAAAACCCGGTGAGCGCTTCGAGCCTGAGCGCCGAAGCCCTGGCCGAAGTCGAGGCGTTTCTTGAAGCCATCGACGAAAACGATGACGTCCAGAACGTCTACGTTGGCTTGACGCAGTAAGCTCGAGCCCCCTTTGCCGATGCTGCCCATTGCCAGGCGTGTTGTACAGGTGATGGCGGGGCAGCGCTGCACCGGGGCGTGCCCCGAGCTGGAGCTGCCGTGAATCCTGCCTTTGCCACGCTCAGCCTTGCGCACCTGCGTGCGCTCGACCACCTGCTGCAGGTGAAGAACCTCAGTCGGGCGGCTGAGCGCCTGGGCATGAGCCAGTCGGCCTTGAGCCGTCAACTGGCTCAACTTCGCGAGGCCTTCGACGATCCGCTGCTGGTCCGCCAAGGCCGGGGCTACGTACTGAGCGAGCATGCCCAGACGCTACGCGAGCCCTTGCGCCAGGTGTTGGACGAGCTGCAGGCACTTCGTCAGCCTGCCGTATTCGAGCCTGCCCGCTGCCAACGCCGCTTTTGCCTGGCTGCTTCCGATTATGTCGCCGAGCATATGCTGCCTTTGCTGGTGACGACGCTGGAGCAGGAAGCGCCAGGCATCAGCCTGGAGTACCGCACCTGGCAAGCCGGGCAGTATGACTTGCTCGCCAGTGGCGAGATCGACCTTGCCACCACCCTGTTCGACGAATCGCCGCCCAATGTGCACGGGCGTCTGCTCGGCGAGGATCGGGCGGTGTGCCTGATGGCGCAGGACCACCCCTTGACTGTCCATGGGTGGGTTTCGCAAAGCGATTACCTGGCGTGCAGGCATGTACGGATCTCCGGGGGCGGGGACAAGGACAGCTTCATTGACCAGCACCTGCGTGCACAGGGCCTGCAACGGCGCATCAGCCTGCAAGTGCCGTTTTTTTGCGCCACGGTAAAGGTGGTCGCCACCAGCCAGGCAGTGGCTACCGTACCCGAACACATCGCCCGCCAATTGTGCCGCCTGCATCCGCTGGCCTGGCGACCGTTGGGGTTCGTCGAGCACAGTCAGCGTTATTGGGTGGTGTGGCACCAACGCCTGCAGGCATCGGCCGAGCATCGCTGGTTTCGAAACCGGGTGTTCGAGCTGTGGCGCCAATCGCAATTCGGTGTACAGGGCGGCCTTGCGCATTTGCCATAGCAGCTATGCGCAAGGCGCGGTTCTTCGCGCAGGCGACGCGCTCTACACTGCTCTCTGCCAGCCGCCGGCGCGCATTGACCGCCATCAGGCGGTGAGGCGCCCACCACAGGAGCACGTGCATGACCCCCGAAGAGTTTCGCCAGTATGGCCATCAACTGATCGACCTGATCGCCGATTACCGCCAGACCGTGCATCAGCGTCCGGTCATGGCCCAGGTCGAGCCCGGTTACCTGAAGGCGGCCCTGCCGCCGGCCGCGCCGCAACAGGGCGAGCCCTTCGACGCGATTATCAAGGACGTGGATGAGTTGATCATGCCGGGCCTGTCCCATTGGCAGCACCCGGATTTCTACGGTTATTTTCCCTCGAACGGGACGTTGTCCTCCGTGCTGGGGGACTTCCTGAGTACCGGGCTTGGCGTACTGGGGTTGTCGTGGCAATCGAGCCCAGCATTGAGCGAACTGGAAGAAACGACCCTGGACTGGCTGCGCCAGATGCTCGGCCTGTCGCCGCAGTGGAGCGGGGTGATCCAGGACACCGCCTCGACCAGCACCCTGGTCGCGCTCATCTGTGCCCGTGAGCGCTCGAGTGATTACGCCTTGGTCCGTCACGGGCTTCAGGGCCAGGACAAGCCCCTGATCGTGTACGTCAGCGCCCATGCCCATAGTTCGGTGGACAAGGCGGCGTTGCTGGCAGGCTTCGGTCGCGACAATATCCGCCTGATCGCGACCGATGAAGCCTATGCGCTGTGTCCGACTGCGCTGGAGCAGGCCATCGAACAGGACCTGGCGGCTGGCAATCGGCCGTGTGCGGTCGTCGCCACCTGTGGCACCACCGCCACGACGGCCCTCGATCCGCTGCGCGCCATCGGCGCCCTGGCCCAGCAACATGGCCTGTGGCTGCATGTGGACTCGGCCATGGCCGGCTCGGCGATGATAGTGCCCGAGTGCCGCTGGATGTGGGATGGGATAGAGCTCGCCGATTCGGTCGTCGTCAATGCGCACAAATGGCTAGGGGTCGCGTTCGACTGCTCGGTCTATTATGTGCGCGATCCCCAGCACCTTGTGCGCGTGATGAGCACCAACCCCAGTTACTTGCAGTCTTCGGTCGATGGGCAGGTCAAGAACCTGCGCGACTGGGGCATACCCTTGGGGCGCAGGTTCCGCGCGTTGAAACTATGGTTCATGTTGCGCGCAGAAGGTGTCGAGGCCTTGCAAGCCCGGCTGCGCAGGGACATGGACAATGCCAGGTGGCTGGCCGAGCAGGTGCGCGCGGCCAGCGACTGGCAGTTGCTCGCCCCAGTGCCGTTGCAGACGCTGTGCCTTCGGCATTGCCCTGAAGGGATGGCCGGCCAGGCGCTGGACGCTCACACCCGAGCCTGGGCCGAGCGCCTGAATGCATCAGGTGACGCCTATGTAACCCCCGCCGTACTAGACGGGCGCTGGATGGTACGTGTATCGATCGGCGCCCTGGACACTGAGAGGGAGGACGTGCAACGCCTCTGGGCCAGGCTGCAGCACGTGGTGCAGGGCTGACAACTGCGGCGCAGGTAACCGTTGCCACGAGAAAAAAGAGACTGCGGTGATGATTGAACTTCCGCGCTCCCGGTATCTCTTCTAGAATCCTGCTGCCACGCCCAATCGGGGCGTGCGCGCGGCTTCATAATGGCGCAGCGCGGTTTTGCGTCCACTTCGAGAGAGCCATGAGTTCCAGTACCCCGCTTTCCGGCGTCAACCAACCGCTTCGTGGCATCGTGTTGGTGGTGTGCGCCACGTTCATGTTCGCCAGCCACGACGCTTTGTCCAAGTTCCTGGGGGGGCTGTACCCCATCGTGATGGTGGTGTGGGCGCGGTACGTGGTGCACACGCTGTTGATGGCTGGCATTTTCCTGCCTCGCTCTGGCCTCAACGTGTTGCGCACCCGGCGCCCGCTGCTGCAAACCTTGCGCGCTTTGAGCCTGCTCAGCACCAGCCTGCTGTTCACGTCCGGGTTGCAGTACCTGCCGTTGGCCGAAGCAACTGCGGTCAACTTCCTTGCACCTGTACTGGTCACTGCCTTGTCCGTGCCACTGCTCAAGGAACGGGTCACGGTAGCGCAGTGGGTGGCAGTGGTATTGGGCTTTCTCGGGGTGCTGATCGTCGTGCACCCAGGCGGGGCCCTGTTCACGCCCGCCATCCTGTACCCGTTCGGCTCGGCGCTGGGCTTTTCCTTCTACCAACTGCTGACCCGCATTCTGGCGGCGCACGACAGCCCGACCACCAGCAACTTCTATGCAGGGCTGTGCAACACCCTGGCCATGAGTGCGCTGGTGCCGTTTTTCTGGGAAACGCCGCGCTGGGACCATGCCTTGCTGATGCTGGCGCTGGGTGGTTTCGGCATGACCGCTCATTTGCTGCTGACCCAGGCCTTCCGTTTGGCAGCGCCTGCGCTGTTGGCGCCCTTCAGCTACTGCCAGATCATCTTTGCGGGCCTGCTGGGCCTGGTGTTCTATGGTCAGACCCCCGATACGCTCAGCCTGATCGGGATTTGCGTGATCTGCCTTAGCGGGCTGGGGGCAGCCTGGATGCAACGGCGGCGTTAGCCACTGGCCATTGACACTGCAGATGTGAAAGGCAGTGCTGCTGCCAATTCGAAGTCGCTTGGGTACAAACGTGCTTGCCGGTTGCGTGCTGCAATGATTTCAGGCGGCCGGCCTGATTTGCGTGCTCACAACCCCAAGGAATCACGCTCATGCACATGCCCGATACCCTCAGAATTCGCAATGGCCAGAAGGCCGTGGCGACGTTCTCGGCTCAAGAATATGCCCGCCGGCATGCCGAGGTGCGCGCCCTGATGAGCGCTCAGCAGCTCGAAGCACTCGTCTTGACCTCCTATCACAACGTCAACTACTACAGTGACTACCTCTATTGCGCGTTCGGACGCGCCTATGCCGTGGTGATCACCCCTGATCAGGTCGTCCTGATCAGCGCCAACATCGACGGCGGTCAGCCGTGGCGCCGGTCGGTCGGCACCGACAACATCGTCTACACCGACTGGCGGCAGGGCAGTTTTTTCACCGCCCTGCGCCAGGCGCTACCGCGGGCAGGACGCATCGGCGTGGAGGGCGACCACCTGACGCTACACACCCATGCCGCGCTCGCGGCGTGCTACCCGCTTGCCGAGCTGGTCGATATCAGCACCGCCTGCATGCGCTTGCGCCTGATCAAGTCGGCTGAAGAGCAGGCCCTGATCCGCCAGGGGGCACAGGTCGCCAATGTTGGCGGCGCGGCGGTGATCGAGGCGCTGGCTGACCAGGCGCCGGAGTTCGAGGTAGCCATGCATGCCACCCAGGCCATGGTCCGGGACATTGCCAGGCGCTTTCCCGACAGCCAGTTGATGGACACCTGGACGCTGTTCCAATCCGGGCCCAACACCGATGGCGCCCACAACCCAGTGACCAGCCGTCGTGTGAGCAAGGGTGAAATCCTCAGCCTCAACTGCTTCCCCATGATCAGCGGCTACTACACCGCATTGGAACGCACACTTTTCCTCGATCATTGCCCGGACGAGTACCTGCGCCTGTGGCAGGTGAACGTCCAGGTGCACGAGGCAGGCCAAAGCCTCGTCCGTCCAGGCGTACGTTGTTGCGACATTGCCGCTGAGCTCAATGAAATCTACCGCCAGCACGACCTGCTTCAATACCGCACCTTCGGCTACGGCCATTCCTTCGGCGTGCTTTGCCACTACTACGGGCGTGAGGCCGGCTTGGAGTTGCGCGAGGACATCGACACCGTACTGGAGCCGGGCATGGTGGTGTCGATCGAGCCCATGATCATGCTGCCCCAGGGCCTGCCAGGGGCAGGCGGCTATCGCGAGCATGACATCCTGGTGGTGACCGAGCAGGGGGCAGACAACATTACCCAGTTCCCCTGTGGGCCGCAGCACAACGTCATCTGCCAATAAGCGACAAGCGCGCTGTCATCGCAAAGCTGCCAGGCGGCGCTGCGCAGAAGGCGAAACACCGAACAGTCGGCTGTACGCCTTGGAAAAGTGCGCCGCCGAGCCGAAGCCGCAGGCCAGCGCGACGTCGCCAACTGGCGCGTCGCCTTGCAGCAGCAACTGCCTGGCGTGGGACAACCGCAGTTCCTGGTAATAGCGTGTGGGCGTGCGTTGCAGCTGGTGCTTGAACAGGCGCTCGAGCTGGCGCACGGTGATGCCGTTCAGGTTGGCCAGCTCGCTGGGCGCCAAAGGCTCCTCAAGGTTGGCTTCCATGATTGCAACGACTTGGCTTAGCCGCGGTTGCGCAGTGCCCAGCAAGGTCCTTAGCGAAACGCGCTGACGTTCGCGCTCGCTACGCACACGGTCGCACAGCAACAGTTCGGCGGCCTTGGCGGCAATGCCCTGGCCGCTCGGCTCGCGAGCCACCAGTTGCAGCATCATGTCGATGGCGGCGACACCGCCTGAGCAGGTGTAACGGTCGCGGTCCAGTTCGACCAGCTGCTGCGAGCATATGATGTTCGGGAAGCGTGCTCGCAGCGTTGGCAGGTCCTCCCAATGAATGGTACAGCGGTAGCCGTCGAGCAACCCCGCCTTGGCGAGCAGGTAACTGCCGGTGCAGATGCCCCCAATCGGCAGGCGTTGGTTGGCCCGTTCGCGCAGCCAGCGCAGGTAAGCCCCGGTGGCAGGGCCGCGCTCGATGGGATTAGGGCCCACTACCAACAGTACGTCCAGCGCTGGCGCGTCATCGAGCGTGCAATCGGGCAGCACGCGCATGCCGTTGCTGGCGGTGACCGGCGCCCCTTGTGCCGCGATCAGTACGCTGCGAAAAACAGGCCGGCATGCCGCCAGGTTGGCCATGCGCAGGGTTTCGACCGCCGACGCCAGGCCGATGGTGGTGAAGTTGGGCATGATCAGAAAACCGAATGTCTTGACCGTGCCGGACTGCGGATTTACCGAAGCGGGGTGGACCATTGGGCGATTCCTGTGCAAGCTGGGGCATAGTTTGCCCAGAAGGTGGCTGCAAGTGAACCCAGAAAACCTGTTGGCCCAGTTGCCCGGCTACCCGTTGGCTGCCGATGCGATCGAAGTGCTTCCGGATGCCCAGGCCTACCGGGCCTGCTTGCTCGAGCGTATCGGCGCAGCCACCCGGCGTATCGTCATCGTGGCGCTTTACCTGCAACATGACGAGGCCGGCCAGGAGGTGCTGGACGCACTCTATCAGGCCAAGGCGGCGCGTCCAGCGCTTGAAATAACTGTCGTGGTGGACTGGTTCCGGGCCCGGCGTGGCCTGCTGGGGGCGGGCAGGCAGCCTGGCAATGCAGCCTGGTACCAGGCCGAACGCCAGAGCCGCCAATTGGACATTGCGATCCATGGCGTGCCTGTGCAGACCCGCGAGCTCTTCGGAGTGCTGCACCTCAAGGGCAGCATCATCGATGACTGCGTCATCTACACCGGCGCCAGCCTTAACAACGTCTACCTTCATCGGTTCGACCGTTACCGGCTTGATCGCTACCACCTGTTCCACAGCAAGGCCCTGGCCGACTGCATGGTCGACCTGGTGCAGCGGCTGCTCCACCCGCAGGCCACGCCGCGCCTGGACCTTCCAGCGCCTTCCACCGCCGATCTTCGCAGTGACATCCGCCGCCTGCGGGCACGGATGCGCCGGCTTACGTACGCACCGGGCCCTGCAACCGAGCCGGGGCACCTGCGGGTCATTCCGCTGATCGGCGTTGGCAGGCGCAATGCCTTGAACAAGACCGTGTGCGCGCTACTGGCCGTGGCCCGGGAACGTATCGTCATCAGCACACCGTATTTCAATCCGCCTCGCGTCGTGATGCGCGAGATTGACGATGCGTTGGCACGAGGCGTGCGGGTAGAGTTCATCGTCGGCCATCGTACCGCCAATGACTTCTACGTCCCTCCGGGAGAGCCATTCCATGCCAGCGGGGCATTGCCTTATCTGTACGAGGACAACCTGCGGGCCTTTGCGCGGCGTCGCGAGCCTTTGCTGGCCAGCGGTCAGCTGAAGATCAGGCTGTGGAACGACCCAGGACACACCTTTCACGCCAAAGGCGTGTGGGTCGATGAGCGTTATTGCCTGCTGACCGGCAACAACCTGAACCCACGCGGCTTCAACCTGGACCTGGAAAACGGCCTGCTTATCGATGACCCCCTTGGGCAATGGCGGGGGCCGTGCGAGAAGGAACTCAGCGCATTGCGTGAGCACGCCCCGGCTATCGATTCTGCCCGCGCATTGGGCGTCAAGGCCGAACACCCCAAGCCCGTGCGCAAGCTGCTGCGCAGGCTACGCTATAGTCGGTTGGAGCCGTTGATCAAGCGGGTGTTGTAGGGCAGGGACGGGTAGTTGGCCTGCTCGATGGTCGATTGCGTTGATCGGCCAGGCACGCTGTTGGTCCACCCAGTGCATCCCAGACAATAGGCGCTCAAGGAATGGAAGCAGCTTTTGGCACTGATTCGCCGCGCAGCCGTGTGATGCGCCATCTTGTATTTGCCTTTTCGAGCCTGTTTTTGTTGGCGATGACGCTGGGGCTGGTGTCGCTGTACCGCATCGCCGTTTCGCTCGATGAGCGGGAGCTGGAACAAAGCCGATTTCATGCGGGCGCGGCCCTGGCACAGTTGCACAAGACCGAGCGCAGCTACCTGTGGACCCATGCTTCCTGGCAGGCTGCCTACGATCATCTGGCGCGTCCAGCAGACCGGCAATGGGCGTTCGATGAAGGTAACGTGGGTGCCACGCTCTACAGCGATGATGGCTATGCAGGCGTGTTCGTCCTTGACGATCAGGGTACGCTCTATGCGGTCGTGCAAGGGCGTTTGACCGACCTGGGTTTCGATCACTTCAGCCCCGAAGGCCATCGCGTCCTGCAACAGGCCCGCCAGGCCATGGCGCAACAACAACCGGCATCGGGCTACGTCATGTTTGCTGGCCAGCCTGCGGTCTTCACCTCTGCCGTGATACGTCCTCCTGCGCTCGCCGACAGCCTGGCGGAGCATAACTCGGTGATGGTCTTCATTCGGATGATCGAAGCCGACTTGCTGAGTCAGATGGGTAAGACGGCCGGCCTCACGGACCTGGCTATCACCGCGAGCGACTATGCTGCGCAAGACATGGGGCATTTGCCACTTCAGGAGGTTCCCTATCGTTTGACCTGGCGCATGGACCAGCCCGGTAGCGATTTGCTGCAAGCGGTGTTCGCACCGCTGGCTGTGGCGCTGCTCATCATCCTGGCGCTGATGGTACTGCTCGCACGCTATGCCATGCGCACCAGCGCCGACATTGACCGCAGCTACCATCAGCTGGCTATTTCCAAGCGGGCACTGGAGGCCAGCGAAACGCGCTTCAAAGCCGTGGCCGAGGCGGCCTCCGACTGGATCTGGGAGACCGATGCGCAGCAGCAGCTGATCTATCTTTCACCACGCTTTGCCGAATTGACCGGGCACGACGCCCAGAACTGGCTGAATCAGCCGATCTGCACCTTGTTCGATTGTGAAACCGGTCATGTCGAAACCTGGCTGCACGGCCTGGGCGCCAGCGAGTCTACCGGCACGCTGCGCTGCCAGTACCTGGACAAGGCCGGGCAGCGACGCGAATGCCGAATTGCGGCCAGAGCCATCATCGAGCACAACATCTGCAAGGGATTCCGCGGAACCTGTACCGACATCACCGATGAGGTGGCAGCCCATGCCCGAATTCAGCACTTGTCCCAACATGATGCCCTGACCGGGCTGCCCAACCGCAACAAGCTGTTCCGCTTCCTCGAGGACAGTGCCAAGGTGTCGCGGGCCGTGCTGATGCTCGACCTGGACAACTTCAAGCCGATCAATGACAGCCTCGGCCACCCGGCCGGTGATGCGGTGTTGATGGAGGTGGCGATGCGGCTCGGTCAAATGACCCGTTCCAGCGATCTGGTCGCGCGCCTGGGTGGCGATGAGTTCGTGATTGTCCTGATCGCACCGGGCGCGCGTGATGAACTCGACCGGTTCTGCGCCCGGCTCATCGACATCCTCAAGCAGCCAATGGCGGTGGAGCACCATAAGGTCCAGGTAGGCGCCAGCCTGGGTGTGGTCATGTCCGACGATTACCCGGGTGGCCCCAGCGACCTGATCCGTTATGCCGACGTGGCGCTGTACGGGGCCAAGCAATCGGGCAAGAACACATGGCGGTATTTCTCCACGCAGATGAGCGCTGCGCTGCTTGAGAAGCGTGTACTCGAACAGGAGCTGCGCGAGGGCATCCCCCGTGGGGAATTACGTTTGCATTTCCAACCGCGGTTCAAGGTGGATGGCGTAACGATCGCCTCCGCCGAAGCGCTGGTGCGCTGGGAGCACCCCCGCCTTGGGTTGTTGATGCCGGATGATTTTGTCGGCTTGGCCGAACAAAGCGATGTGATCGTGTTGCTGGGCAATTGGGTGCTGCAGCAAGCGTGCAGTGAGGCGGGCGCTTGGCCGCTCGAAGTGATCGTGTCCGTGAACATGTCGCCTGCCCAGTTCAGCCGTAGCGACGTGGTGCGCGATGTGGCCGAGGCTCTGCGCACCACCGGGCTACCTGCACACCGGCTGGAGTTGGAGATCACCGAGAACGTGATGCTCAACGATGTCGAAGGCGCGCTGCAGACGATGAACGCGTTGAAGGAACTTGGCGTGCGCTTGAACATGGACGACTTCGGGACAGGCTATTCATCACTGGGCTACCTGCGTACCTACCCGTTCGACAGCATCAAGATCGATCGTCGGTTCGTTCAGTCGCTGGGCAAGAGCAGCAGTGACCGCAGCGTGGTGCAGGCGATCATCAGCCTGGGGAACGCAATGGGCATGACGGTCACGGCCGAGGGGGTGGAAACAGCTGAGCAGCTCGCCTTGCTCGGTGATGACCAGTGCCATGAGGTCCAGGGATACTTTTTGAGCCGGCCGGTGAACAATCAGGCGCTGATCAAGTTGATGACCTCGGCGGCCACTCCGTCATATACCTCGGATTGAACAGGCCTGGAGGGGCCTTGCCGGGGCGCCGGACCGGCAAGATTCAGGTTTCATGCACACCCGGTCACAGCAGCAGGAAAGTCTGGCGCACGCGGTCGTCAACTGCTCTGAAAATCCTGCGCGAGCGCATACAATCGCCGCCTTTACGAACCACTTCGATAGGCTACACCCGCCATGGCGCTAGACCCACCTACCATGCTCACCATTTCCATAGCCCTGGCGGCAGCGGCTGCGCTTTACCTGGCGATAGAGTGGCGCAGTGTCCGCGAGTCGTCGCTGCTTTACTGGAGCGCCGGTTTTGCGACCATCACCGTCGGTTGCACGCTGGCGCTGCTGCGAGGCGTTGGCCTTTTATTCATCGGCATCTGGTTTGCGAATGGCCTGCTGGTCGTGGCCCATGGGCTTTTCCTGCTAGGCGTGCTGCGCTTCACCCAAGACCGAATTTCGCGCTCCTGGCTGGTGATCGTGCTGATCTGGTTCGCGCTGTTATTGCTGCCTGCAGGCCCGGAGTGGTCGAAAGTCATGCTGATGGCCAACTCGCTGCTGGTTGCCGCCCTGACCCTCAAGGCCAGTAGCCTGCTCCAGCCCCATGGGCAATCGCTGAGCGTAGGTGCAGTCCAGTTGCGGTATGTGCTTCTGGTGCATGGGTTGTTCTACGTGATCAAGGCGATCATTGCGATTGCGCCGGGCACGTTGATTGACCTGGCCAGTTTCGGAGGGTTGATCATCCAGGTCTCCCTGGTGGAAGGCGCCATGGCGATCATGATGATCGCCTTGTCGATGACAGGCACGGTTCGTTACCGTCGCGAAGAACGTATCGCTCGGCTGGCAGCACGGGATCCGCTGACTGCGCTGTACAACCGGCGTGCCCTGGAAGTGCGTGCGGGGCCTTTCTTCAAGGAGGTCAGCAATGTACGGCCTGCGGCGTTGTTGTTGATCGATATCGACAACTTCAAGCTGGTCAATGACCTGCATGGGCATGCGGCAGGGGACAGGTTGCTGGTGGCGTTGAGTGAAATGATTCGTACGGTGTTACCAGAGCGCTCTTTGGCCGCGCGGTTAGGCGGGGATGAGTTCGTGATTTTGCTCAGTGGGGCGAGCCGTGAAGGCGTCCTGGTGTTGGCCAAGGGTTTGCGGGAGCAGTTTCAGGCCTACGCCGGCGGGGCGGTACCGACACCTGCAGCGGTGACGTTGAGCATTGGGGTGAATGTGTTTGACCAGGCGCCAGCGAGTCTGGCGGCGTTGATCGAGCAAGGGGATGCGGCGCTGTACGCGTCCAAGCGCGCAGGGCGGAATAGCATTCGATTCGTAGAACGGCAGGTCGCCAGTGGTGGGTTTTCTTGAGTGACGTATTAGCGTTGCCGGCCTGAACTAAGTGCGCCGTGGGCGTACCGGTACAGCCCTGTAGGTCTCGCTGCCCGCGTGATGGGCCGCAGAGCGGCCCCGGCAAGGCCGCTCAACGGAGGCCGCTAGGTGCCTCGCTGCGAACCGTGGGTCACGTCACCACCTGATAGCAAGGCACATAAGCCGCCCCGCCCGGCAACTTCATCCGATGCTGGTCAACGAAGGCTTGCAACAAACGCCCCAGCGGATCCAACACAGCACTGTCACCGCGAATCTGATAGGGCCCATGCTCTTCGATCAGGCGGATGCCCTTGTCCTTCACGTTACCCGCCACAATGCCGGAAAACGCCCGGCGCAAATTGGCTGCCAGCTCATGGGGTGGCAACTCGCGACGCAAATCCAGGTCAGCCATGGCCTGGTGGGTGGGGTCGAAGGGGCGCTGGAAGCTCTCTTCGATCCGCAGCAACCAGTTGAAATGAAACGCATCGTTGCGCTCGCGACGGAACTGCTTGACCTGTTTGAGCCCCTCGACCATGTGGCGCGCCACTTCAGCCGGGTCGTCAATGATGATCTCGTACAACCGATGCGCTGCCTCGCCGAGCGTCGCGCCGACGAATGCATGCAACTGCTGCAAGTAGGGCTCTGCACTGCGCGGGCCCGTCAGCACGACCGGGAAGGGCACATCCTGGTTATCCGGATGCATCAGGATCCCCAGCAGGTACAGAAACTCTTCTGCCGTGCCTGCACCACCCGGGAAGATGATGATGCCGTGGCCGACCCGCACGAACGCCTCCAGGCGCTTCTCGATGTCTGGGAGGATCACCAGTTCGTTGACGATCGGGTTGGGCGCCTCGGCAGCGATGATGCCTGGCTCCGTCAGGCCCAGGTAGCGGCTGCCTTGCATGCGCTGTTTGGCATGGGCAATGGTGGCACCTTTCATCGGGCCTTTCATGACGCCCGGGCCGCAACCGGTGCACACGTCCAGTTTACGCAGGCCCAGTTCATGGCCCACCTTCTTGGTGTACTGGTATTCCTCGGTGCTGATCGAGTGACCGCCCCAGCACACCACCATCTTCGGCTCGACGCCAGGGCGCAAGGTGCGGGCGTTGCGCAGCAAGTGGAACACGTAGTCGGTGATGCCTTGAGAGCTTTCCAGATCGATGCGCTGGCTGGCCAGCTCGCTTTCGGTATACACGATATCGCGCAAGGCGCTGAACAGCATCTCCCGGGTGCTGGCGATCATTTCGCCATCGACGAAGGCGTCCGCTGGGGCGTTGAGCAGTTCAAGGCGAACGCCTCGGTCCTGCTGATGGATGCGTACTTCGAAATCCTGATAGGCCTCGAGGATGGTCTTGGCATTGTCGACATGGGCGCCGGTGTTGAGGATGGCCAGGGCGCACTGGCGGAATAGGGTGTAGAGACTGCCGGAGCCGGCTTCGCTCAGTTGCTGTACTTCACGTTGGGACAGCGTTTCTAGGCTGCCCTTGGGGCTGACGGATGCATTGATGACATGGCGTTGGGGCATCTAAGTCTTTCCTGTGCGGGTAAAACATCCTTCTTTCACCACACCATACCGAGAAATGGAAGCGGCAACGAGAGGCCTGCAAAAAAAGCCCGGTACTTCATGGCCGCTCCAGCTGCGCGCATTGGCAAACAATCAGCCCACCAGCCGTTGCACGGCGAGGGTAATGGCCAAGCCACCCCCAAATAACCACATGTTCAGAATCGCCCCAGTCGCCAGCACGCGAGGCCCAGCATGGCGTATCTGCTCGAACCGAGTTTCCATGCCCAGTGCCGTCATGGCCATGGTCAATGCGAAGGTGTCCAGGCCGTTGACGGCCTCGCGCAGGTTGGAAGGTAGAATCTGAAGGGAATTGATCGCCACCAGTGCCAGAAACCCAAAAGCAAACCAAGGCACCGAGAGCCGACCCTTGCCGGGCACCACGCCAGCCCGTGGGGTACGGCTGATCCACAAGCCAACCAGTAACAGGACGGGCACCAGCAGCATCACGCGCGTCATTTTCACGATGGTTGCTACATGGCTGGCGTCAGGGCCAAGGGTACTGGCGGCGCCTACTACTTGAGCCACTTCATGGAGCGTGCCACCCAGCCAAAGCCCAGCGGTCTGGGCATCCAGGTGCAGCCAGCCGGCCTGAATCAAAAAGGGATAGAAAAACATCGACGCCGTGCCGAACAGCACCACGCTGCCCACGGCCACCGCACTTTTATGCGGCGCGCTGCGCAGCGTCGATTCAAAAGCCAAAACGGCCGCAGCCCCGCAGATGGCGCTGCCCGCAGCCGTAAGCAGGGCCGTCTCCCGGTCAAGCCCGAGCAGTTTCATGCCGCACCACACGCCTATCGCCAATGTGCTGCTGATCACCAGCAGCGAGATCACCAAGCCAGGCCAGCCAACGTGTGCAATTTCCTGCAGGCTGATCCGCAGGCCGAACAAGGCCACGGCTACACGGAGCAGGGCCCGGGCGCAGAAGTGTATGCCCGGGCCATAGCCGGCCGGCAGGCGATCTTCCAGCACATTGCCGCAGAACGCCCCGGCAATAATGCCAAGGATCAACGGGCTGAGGCCAAGTTGGACAAAAAGGGGCAGGGCAGCCACCTGGCTGACGCCAAGGGCGAGAACCGTAACGAAAATCACGCCCTTGAGCACTGCGCAGCGGTGCGCGACAGGTGCGTCAGGGGGCGTACTAGAGGCGGGTGTCATGGGATTCTCCAGCGAGCGGAATCAATGAGCACCACAATAATTTGGTTATAAGCTTATGAAAAATCGTAATCTGGAATGCAGAGTATCCATTTAGCTGATAGTTTTGCGGAATGACCCCTGAACAGCTTATAACCTTCGCCGTCGTCGCCGAACATGGCAACATCAGCCATGCAGCAGTGGCCCTGCATCTGTCGCAGCCGGCGGTGTCTGGCCAGCTCAAACTCCTGCAGGAAGCGTTCGGTGAGCCTCTTTATCATCGGGCCGGGCGCGGGGTGCGCCTCACGGCAGCAGGCGAACAGCTCCTGGCGCATGCGACTCGGCTGCGCGATACATTCGATCAGGCCCGGTTACTTCGCGAAGCAATGCGCGGCCTTCAACGAGGCACATTGCGGATCGGTGCCAGCACTACGCCTGCAAGCTACCTGCTCCCGTACCTGATCGCCCAGTTCAAGACACTCTACCCGCAGGTAGCGATTACCACCGTACAGGGCAACACCGCCGAAATCGTCGGTGCTCTGGGTAGCGTGGATTTGGCGTTGATAGAAGGGCCACCGGGGCGAGACCTGCCCGTGGGCACTGGCGTGACGGAGTGGCTTGAGGACGAAATCGTCGCCATCGTCCCGGTCGCACACCCTTTGGCTGGCGCCGAACCTCGCTCCTTGAAGGACGTGGCAGGCTTCCCATTAGTGCTCCGTGAGCAGGGTTCGGGCGTGCGCCAGGTCGTCGAGCAAGCATTTGCCAACAATCAACTGCCGATGAAGATCGGCCTGGAGATTGCTGGCGTAGAGGGGGTGAAGGAAGCAGTGCGCGCAGGTATGGGCGTAGGCTTCGTGTCCGCCCTGTCGATTCGTCATGAAAATACGGTCTTGCGCAAGGTCCGGGTGGGGCCGCGTTCACTGACTCGTCGGTTCTCGATAGTGCTGCCCCACGCAGGCTCACCCTCTCGAGCGGCTGCCCGCTTTCACGATCTGTGTGTGGCTTTCCTCGGCGCTTCGGCCTAGCGACGCGGCGAGTTACGACGATACTGGCCGTTGAACTGAGGCTGACCGTGCTCGCTGGCGTAGAGCGAAGCCAGGCAATAACTCGCCGGTGATCAGGGCCAGCGGCCCGGCGGCCACGCCGCACGTGTGCTGCCAGGGCCGCCAGTACTTCATCAGAAATCGTCTTTCGGGCTCTTCTTGAAGGTCCAGTCGGTGTGCTTGCGCGCTTGGAGAAAGCTGTTGCAGTTGGCGGTAAAGGTATTGCGATTGGCCTCTTTGGACAAATCCGCCAGAATTTTCTCCTGCATCTGCGGGGTACAGTTGTCAGCGGTAGGCTCGGGCACCGTTTCCTCGCTGCAGCCTGCGAGCAAGGCTGCCAAGCCCATTGCCGTGACCAGCTTTGCCAATTTGATGTCCATATCGCGATCGTTCTCCTGGTGCGCTGAAAGTGGAGTTGAGTGTTGAACCGGAAGGCATGATACGGACCCAGGCCTTGCAATGCCACCTGCAGAAAGTCACGCGCCTACGTTGAACACATGCTTCAAATAGGCCACGAAATTTTCATCCCGGCACTGTGTTTTCCCAGGGCTGTCCGAAATCTTGGCTACCGGCGCACCGTTGCAGGCTGTCATCTTGATCACCATGTTCATCGGCTCGACCCCTGGGATGTCGCAGGTCAGGCGCGTCCCGATGCCAAAGCTCACGTTGATGCGCTCATGCAATGCGCGGTAAAGCTCAAGCGCTTTCGGCATGTCCAGGCCGTCGGAGAAGATCAGGGTCTTGGTCTTAGGGTCGATGCCCAGCCGGTGGTAGTGCGCGATGGCTTTCTCCGCCCAGGCAAGCGGGTCGCCCGAGTCATGGCGCAGGCCATCGAAGAGCTTGGCGAAATAGAGGTCGAAGTCGCCAAGGAAGGCATCCATGGTGATGCAGTCGGTAAGGGCGATACCCAGCAGGCCGCGGTACTCGCGCACCCAGCACTCCAGGGCTGCCGCCTGGCTGTCCACGAGGCGAGGGCCCAGCTGCTGGTGGGCCATGAACCACTCGTGCGCCATGGTACCAATCGGCCGCAGCTCGTACTCCCGCGCCAGGTGCACGTTGCTGGTGCCGACGAAGCGGCCTGGGAAGTCGCGCTTGAGGATGTGCACCACCTCTTCCTGCACCCGGTAGGAGAAGCGTCGGCGAGTGCCGAAATCCGCTAGCTGAAAGCCTGCCAATTCTTCACTGCTGGCCTCGGCCCTGAGCCAGTCGAGGTTGCGGTACAACTGTTCGCGTACCTGTTCGATCACCACTTCACGGTAGCGGTAGCGGTTGCGAACCTCGCTGATGATCGCCAGCAACGGGATTTCGTACAGAATGACGTGCAGCCAGGGGCCGCGCACGCGTATCGCCAACTGGCCGGCGTCGTCGAGGCCAACATGCACGTAGCGCAGGTTGAAGCGGAACAGGCTCAGGAAGCGGATGAAGTCAGGCTTGATGAAGGCGATCTTCTCAAGGTAAGCAAGCTGGTCCTGGGTGACCGTGACTTCGGCGAGTTGCTCGACCTGGTAGCGGATTTCTGCAAGATACGGGGCCAGGTTCTCACCGTTGCGGCAGCGAAACTCCCACTCCACCTCCGCATTGGGATAGTTGTGCAGCACCGCCTGCATCATGGTGATCTTGTAGAAGTCGGTGTCCAGCAGGTTCTGAACGATCCGTGGGCCAAATACGCTGTCACTCATGCTGCTTGCTCCTTGATCAGGGCCAGTTGATGGTCGAGGGCCGACTCGTCGCCGCACAGCTTCACACCTTCGCCAGCCAGGGCGCCGCAGGCCTCTATCGCGCCGGCCTGGGTCAGGGCACGGCAAGCCGGTAGGTACAGCAGCACCTCGAACCCGGCCTGACGCAGTTGCCGGGCAGTGGTGCGCACGCAGTAGTCGAGCGCCAGGCCGCCTACGATCACGGCACCCACCTGATGCACCTTGAGGTATTCGATAACACCCGTGGAGCGGCGTTCGGCCAGGTCGTGATAGCAGGCGCCATAGGGATGCAGGTCGGGCTCCACGCCTTTCCACACGAAGTAGTCGTACTCGATGGGGGCAGGGAGGCCCGGCAGCAGCTCGAAACCGGGGGTACCAGGGATGCAGTGGCTGACCCAGGTGAGGTCCGCATTGGCAAGTGTCAGCGGCTGCAGCATCTGCGTGGCGTCGGCCACCACCCACGCGGCATTGGCGGGATGCGCGTCCTTGCTGCCCAGCCGCAGGTCGGCCCGCTGTGCCATGGCGTTGAGGTCGGGTGCGATTTCGTGACCGTCGGGGACTGGGAGTTCCTGAGGCGCATGGCACGTGAAGCCTAGTTGTGCGTCGACATCGAAGCTGGCGATTTTCATGGTGGCTCTCCTCGCTGGAATGGCTACATAATCCATCTGGTGAACTATGTATGTCAAGTGTCCGTCAATAGGGTGCATGATGCCGATTTACTTATTCGCTCTAGTGAACTATAAAAAGCTTCAGTCAAGGAGTTACGAGTGAGTACAGCTGAAGTCCTGGCAAGCGTCGACATCGTCGCGCTGCGCCTGCCGCCTGGCAGTGAGCACCTGCAGGTGCTTCTGCATCGCCGTGAGCGAGAACCGCACCATGGTCAATGGGCACTACCCGGTGTGATCATCAATGGGCGCACCCCTGATACCAGCCTTGAGAGCGCTGCCCACCGCGCCTTGAGCGAGAAAGCGCGCGTCCAGCCGCACTATCTGGAGCAAGTCGTTACCGAAGGCAATGCCTTTCGCGATCCACGGGGCTGGTCGTTGAGCACCTGTTACCTGGCGCTGTTGCCCGCCTGCCAGGAAGTCGAGAATGAGCAGCTGGCCTTTTTCGACCTCGCCGACGTGGTGGAACGCAGGGTGCTGCTGCCATTCGATCACAACCTGCTGGCGCGCCGAGCCCATGAGCGGCTCGCGGCCAAGTCCGTCTACAGCAGTTTGCCGTTGTACCTGCTCGACACCCGGTTCACCGTCCTCGATGCGCTGGGGGCCATGCAAGCCTGCCTGGGCCAGCCTGTGAACGCGACATCGCTGCGCAAGCGCCTGGAGCGCTTGCGCGTGCTGGGCTGGGTCAAGGACACAGGCGAAAAGAATCAACCACCCATGGGGCGCCCGCAGCAACTGTACCAGTACACCGCGCAAGGGCAGGGGCCGTTCATGTTCGACCGTAGCTTGCTGCCGGAGGGCAGTTGAGCATCGACCCGGCAGACTGGCCGCGCGAGGTAGGGCCAGTGCCGACATTGAACGACTGATCAATCTCAGTGGAACGAACCGCGAGTCAATGCCTCTTATCCAGAGATGGATGGCCTGTGCCGCGGATTCCCCTGACATGAGATCGCTCCAAACCTCTCTGATCGATGACACCTCCACACCGCTGAGCTTCCTGCTCAATGGCGGTGAGATCGGCCGTCTGCTTCAAACGATGAACTGGCAGGATTCTCCACTTGGGACGCCACATGGCTGGTCCCCGCACCTTCAGGCCGCGATGGCCACGCTCCTGCCAGCGCAGACCCAGGTCGTGCTGTTCTGGGGCCCGGACTATGTCGCGCTGTACAACGATGCCTATGCGCCCACCATCGGCAACAAGCACCCGCAAGCCCTCGGGCGCCCGGCGCGTGAGAATTGGGCCGAGCTGTGGGATGACCTCGAACCGTTGCTGCGCGGTGTGCGTGACACCGGGCAGACGTTTTCGGCCAAGGACCGCGCTTTTTATATCGAGCGCCGTGGGCACGGTGAGACGGTGTATTTCGATGTGTCGTATTCTGCCGTGCGCGAGGCTGATGCAAGCGTTGGCGGTGTCTTGTGCCTGGTCACAGAGACCACTGACCGCGTGCGCTTCCACCAGCGCCAGGCGTTTCTTCTGGAATTGAGCCGCACATTGCCTGGGCTGGGTGATGCTGCGCGCATCGAGTCCTATGCGGTTCAACGCCTGGCGCAGGAGTTGGGGGCGGCCAGGGTCTGCTTCGGTGAAGACAAAGGCGACGGTGTCGGCTTCAAGGTCAGTCACGACTGGACCGAGGGCGTGACGTCGTTGGTGGGCACGCATTCGTACCTGACGTTCGGTACCGACTTGTATGAGCAATTGAGCGACGGCAGGACCGTTCAACATAGCTACGAACAGCCCGAGCCTTGTCTGGCGGGCATAAGCACCACCTTGCATGCCCCTGTGCTGCGCGGGGGGCGACTGGAGGCCGTGTTGGCCGTTCATTTCAGTGATGCGCGAGGATGCTTCGAGGAGGACTGCCAGCTTGTGGAAGAGACCGCCAAGCAAGTGTGGGCTGCAATCCTGCACGCCCGCGCCGAACAGGCGTTGCATCTGCTCAACCAGAGCCTTGAGGAGCGAGTTGCCACGGCGCTGGCCCAGCGCGAGTCGGTGATGATGCAACTGCACGAAGCCCACAAGATGGAAATGATCGGGCAATTGACCGGTGGTATCGCCCACGACCTGAATAACATGCTCACGCCGATCATTGGGTCGTTCGAGCTGTTGCGCCGCCATCCGCAGACCGATCGTGCGCCCCGGCTGATCGACGGTGGCCTGCAGGCAGCTGAACGTGCGCGCAACCTGGTCGCTCGCCTGCTCAGCTTCGCACGCCGCCAGACACTCAAACCGCAACCTGTGTCCTTGGCAGCCCTGGTCGAGGACATGCACGAGTTGATGGCGCGCTCGCTCGGGCCCACCATTGCCGTGCACGTGAATATCGATCCGTCATTACCCTGCGTCGTGGTCGACCCGCACCAACTGGAGTTGGCCCTGTTGAATCTGGCGGTCAATGCCCGCGACGCCATCGGCGGCGCCGGCCAGCTGCAAATCATCGCCGGTGATGACACTCACTGCCTGGCGCCGCCCGAGGACCTTGCGGGCAAACGTTTGGTATGGATTCAGGTCAGGGACAACGGCTGCGGCATGGACGATGAACAACTCAGGCGGTGCATCGAACCTTTCTTTTCTACCAAGGAGGTGGGCAAGGGGACTGGCTTGGGCTTACCAATGGTCCAAGGATTGGCGGTTCAATCCGGCGGTGGGTTCGAGATTCATTCCATACCAGGCCAAGGGACTCAGGCGACGCTGTGGTTGCCGGCCAGCGACGCATTGCCCACCCACCGTGACATCGAGCCCTGCGACGGGCCTGTGGCCGAGCGTCCGAGCCGGATACTGCTGGTGGACGACGAAGAAATCGTGCGTCACGCAACGGCCTTGCAATTGCGCGACCTGGGCTACGAGGTGACCGAGGCGCCAAGTGCAGTGGCCGCCCTGCGCCTGGTGGAAAAGGGGTGGCTGCCTGATGTATTGGTGACCGACCATGTCATGCCCGAGATGACTGGCGTACGCTTTGCCCAGCAAATGCGCCAGCATCACAGCGAGCTGCCGGTGCTGATCATTACGGGCTATGCGAACCTGACGCCGCGCCAGCTAAGCGGTTTCGAAGTACTGCGCAAGCCTTATCGACGCGCCGAACTCGCTCAGAGTGTGGCGCGCCTGCTGGCGGGGGCTTCCCTCAGTCGACGCTGACACGCCAGCATCAGCCTTTTTGCAGGCTGCACATCTGCTCTTGCTCCAGCAAGGCGGCGGGCGACTGTTGCGGCAGGTAGAGGGTGAAGGTAGTCCCCTGGCCCTGAACACTGCTGACCTTGATATCCCCGCCGGACTGTTTAGCGAAACCGAATACCTGGGACAAGCCCAGACCAGTGCCTTGCCCGGCAGGCTTGGTGGTGAAAAAGGGGTCGAATATACGCTCGAAGAGCTCCGTACTGATGCCAACGCCCGTGTCGGTTACAGAAATGGCAGCATACGCGCACGGATCGGGGACCTCATCGCGGCCTACCGGTAAGTGCTGGTGGGCTTCGAGACGTATGCGCACGACGC
Organism: Pseudomonas sp. UBA5666; assembly: GCF_002420785.1. Taxonomy (NCBI): domain Bacteria; kingdom Pseudomonadati; phylum Pseudomonadota; class Gammaproteobacteria; order Pseudomonadales; family Pseudomonadaceae; genus Pseudomonas; species Pseudomonas sp. UBA5666. Next base: position 43,971 of record NZ_DIIQ01000048.1, read on the forward strand.
CCACCGCAGCCATGGCATCGCGGGCGTTGAGCATCAGGTTGATGACCGCCGTTTCCAATTGGCTAACGTCGGCGCGCACATGGCACGGCGAAGCGGGCAAGTCCAGCTCGACGTCAATGCTGGCGCCTGCTGCGGTGTCGAACAGGTCGGCCATGGCTGCCAGCCGCGCCGCTGCGTCGAACACCTGCGGGTTCAAGGCCTGGCGCCGTGCAAATGCCAGCAGCTGGCCGGTCAGTTTGGAGCCGCGCTCGACCGTCTCGACCATGGTGCGTAGATAGCGCATGCGTCGGTCGTCGTCCAAGCCTGGACGCTGCAAGAAGTGCAGCGAGGCATGAATGATGGTCAATATGTTGTTGAAATCGTGCGCCACACCACCTGTAAGCTGGCCGATGGCCTCAAGCTTCTGGGCCTGGCGCAGCTCCGCTTCGGTGTGCAGCAGTTGCGTAGTGCGGGTCCGTACGTGTTGCTCCAGGCTCGTATTGAGCGCCTCGAGCGCCAGCAGGGCGGCCTGCGTTTCGCCCGTGGATTGGGCATGCTGGATATGTGCCCAACTGCGTTCGGTCACATCACCGAGCAACGCCCGCTCATATTCGGTCCACGCGTGCGCCGACGTGCTGTTGAGCGCCATCAAGGCGGTAAGCCGCCCGCCTTTTATCAGCGGCACACAGCACGTGGCGGCGATCCCGAGGGCTGCAAACACAGCCGCCTCAGAATCGGGAAGTTCCTGCCTGCAATCATCGAGCGTCAATGCCAGCCCGCTGCGCAGTCGTTCATTCGCCTGCTTGCCGAAATCTCGCAGGCGATGCTCTCCGATCAATGAGGGGCTTGCGTCGGTCAGCGCTTCGCCACAGACCGTAAAGGTATCATCGTCGGATTGCATGACCGCGTAAGTACAACCTGATAGCCCCAGGTGATTGGCGAGCAGGCGTGTGGTCGTCGCCATGATCTCCTGAGGATCAACCGCTTGGGCCACTGCCCGACCGAGCTCGTCCAGAAACGCCAACCGTTGGTTGGCGAGCACGGTCGCCGTGGTTTCGGTAACGGTATCGAGCATTCCAAGCACATTGCCCTGCAAGTCACGGATAGGGCTGTAGCAGAACGTGAAGTAGGCACGCTCCGGTCCGCTATTACGGTCGATGACCAGGGGGAAGTCTTGGATGTAGACCGCTTCGCCCTTGAAGGCCCTGTCGGCCATGCAGCGGATATCGTCCCATGCCTCCTGCCAGACCTCTGCAAACGGCACTCCCAGCGCCACCGGCTTGCGCCCTAGAATCGGAAGAAAGGCATCGTTGTGAAAGGTCAGCAGATCGGGCCCCCACAGCACAGCCTGTGGAAAGTGCGAGCCCAGGCACAGCGCCAAGGTGGTCTTGAGGGTATCGGGCCAGTTTTCCAGCGGACCTAACGAGGTGCACGCCCAGTCATGCCCAAGAATACGGTCGGCCATCGCGCCGCCGCCTGCTAGCCACTTCGCCATCTGCTCTGCCGATCATTGAAACAGGGGGCTCTAGGGTGCACCCTTGAGGCAAGATTGGCGAGCGTTTTATGGCGCTTGGCCAGTCAGCGAATGAAATGCACCTTGCCGACGTCATCGTTGCCCGTGTAGATCCCGTAGACACCGGCCTGACGCTCGAGAATGTATCGCTCGAGAATCTGCCGGATAGCGGGGTAATAGATGTCATCCCACGGGATCTGCTCTGGCTCGAAAAACCGATAGGCCAGGGTTTCCGGGCCAAACTGGCCCGTTTCCTCGGTGACGAAGGCGCGGAAGATGATGTAGACCTCGCTGATCTTCGGCACGCTGAAAATGGAGTAGGGGCAGACGATTTCTGCCCGTACGCCGCTTTCTTCCCACACCTCGCGCAGCGCCGCCTGCTCGGTGGTTTCGCCCGCTTCCATGAAGCCTGCCGGCAGCGTCCAGGTGCCGGGGCGAGGGGGGATGGCGCGCTGGCACAGCAGGTATTTACCGTCGCGCTCGATGATACAACCGGCAATGATCTTGGGGTTGATGTAATGGATGTAGCCGCAGCTGGCGCAGTGCAGCCGCTCATGGGTGTCTCCCGCAGGCGTGCCCTGGGCCAGCGTCGTGGTGCAATGAGGGCAGTAGCGGGGAGCACTGGGCATGATCAGCGGCCTATGCGAGGTTCCTTGAGGGCCAGGGGGGCGACGATATCGCGAACCTTGGCATTGTCGTCTTGTTTCTGGCGCAGGTAATCCAGGGCAACCTTGGCCGCGGCACGCACGTGATCCACCGAGGCCTGGTGGGCTACCAGCGGGTCGCCGCTCTTGATGGCCTCGACCATCTTTTCCATTTCCAGGTTGCTGGCTCCGCGGCGGTTGGCCTGGGATACCGATGTGGCACGCAGGTAGCTGATGCGCGCCTGCAACTGACGAAGCTGCTGCGCCGCAACCTGGTTGCCTGAACCTTCCAGCAGCACGTCATAGAATCCTTGCACCGACTCGAGCACCTGCTGCAGCTCACCTTCCTCCAACGCCTCACGGTTGACGGCCAGGGCTCGTTCCAGCGCGCGGATGTCCTTGGCCTTGGCATTGAGCGTGAACAGCTGCACGATCAGGCCCTCGAGTACGCACCGCAACTCATAGATGTCGCGCGCATCTTCAAGGGTGATGATCGCAACACGCGGGCCCTTGGCATCGGCGAACTCCACCAGGCCCTCGGATTCCAGGTGGCGCAGGGCTTCACGCACGGACGTGCGGCTGACGCCGAGGCGGTCGCACAGGTCGCGCTCGACCAGGCGATCGCCTGGGAGCAGGTGGAAGTTCATGATCGCGCCGCGCAGTTTGTCGAGCACGATTTCGCGCAGGGTAACGGGGTTGCGATTGACCTTGAAGCTGTCGTCCAGTGGCTGGCGTTTCATCGAGTGTGCTCTGAATAAGGCTGCCCGGCCACGACCGAAACGGGGCACCACGGCCCTGGGTGCTCCTTGCGTGGGTACGAACAGCCCGGTGTTAACGGGTGGACTCCGCGTCGGCCTCGGCGAACGCTTCCCGGGCCAGGCGGAAACTGTCCACCGCCGCCGGGACGCCGCAATAAATGCCGACCTGGAGCAGAATCTCGCGTATTTGCTCGCGGCTCAGGCCGTTGCGCAAGGCGCCGCGGATGTGCAGCTTGAGCTCGTGTGGCCGGTTGAGTGCCGAAATCATGGCCAAGTTTATCATGCTGCGCTCCTTGAGCGACAAGCCTTCGCGGCCCCAGACATGGCCCCAGCAGTACTCGGTCACCAGTTCCTGCAACGGCTGGGTGAATGCGTCGGCATTCTGGATTGACCGGTTCACATAGTCTTCGCCCAGGACCTGGGTGCGTATCTGCAGGCCTTTTTCGTACTTTTCATTGCTCATGCACGCTACTCCGAAATAGAACAGGGGCGCAAACGAGGGTGAGACGCCAGCGCGGCCCCTGGAAAAGGCGGGCCTTAGCCCAATGGGGGCAGGGCGCCCAGCTTGCCTTTGTGGTACACCATGGGCGTCATCGGCTCGGCGGGCAGTACCAGGTTTTTCACGGCACCGACAATGATGGCATGGTCGCCGCCGTCGTACTCTCGCCACAGCTCGCACTCAATGATCGCCGTGGCATTGTCCAGCAGCGGGTTGCCCAAGGCGCTCAGGTGCCACTGTACGCCCTTGGCCTTGTCCTTGCCTTTACCGGCGAAGGCATAAGCTTCAGCCGTCTGGCCTGCCGACAGCAGGTGAATGGCGAACTGCTTGCTGTCGCGCAGGATCGGATAGGTGTCGGAGGCGTAGTTAGGGCAGAACAGCACCAGCGCCGGGTCGATCGACAGTGCGCTGAAGGCACTGGCGGTGATGCCGACAATGCCACCCTCGGCGTCCAGGGTGGTGACGACCGTCACTCCGGAGGGGAAGGAGCCCATCACGTCTTTGTAGATGCCGGGTTCGATCATCGGTATTACCTCCTAGCGCATCACGAAGGGGTCGGGCATGGGGGCGGTGGACAGGTTGATCCACACGGTTTTCAGCTCGGTGTAGGCCAGCACGGAGTCGATGCCACTTTCGCGTCCGTAGCCGCTGTTCTTGAACCCACCGATGGGCGCCATGGCAGACACGGCGCGGTAGGTATTGACCCAGATGATCCCCGAGCGCACGTCGCGCGCCAGGCGGTGGGCACGTCCCAGGTCGCGGGTCCAGATACCAGCGGCCAGGCCGAACTGTGAATCGTTGGCAATCGCCAGCGCCTCTTGCTCGGTCTTGAAACGGATGACAGCCGCCACCGGGCCAAACACCTCTTCCTGCATGATGCTCATCGAATTGCTGTCGCATTCGAACAGCGTCGGCTCGTAGAACCAGCCCTCGCCATCGACCTCGGCCCGTTTACCGCCCAGGTGCAGCTTGGCGCCTTCGGCCTTGGCCGCGGCGACCAGCTGCTCGACCACGGCCAATTGCTGAGCGGTGGCCATAGGGCCCATCTCGCTGGCATCGTCCTGGGGGTTGCCAATGCGAATGCGCTGGGCACGCTCGACCAGACGCTTGACGAATTCATCGAAGATTTCGTCCTGCACCAGCAGGCGCGAGCCGGCCACGCAGCTCTGTCCAGACGCGGCATAGATCCCCGCCACGGCACCATTGATGGCGCTGTCCAAGTCGGCGTCTGCAAAAATGATGTTCGGCGACTTGCCGCCCAGCTCCAGCGACAGCTTGGCGAAGTTCTCGGCGCTGCTGCGCACCACGTGGCGAGCGGTTGCCGCACCGCCTGTGAAGGCGATCTTGCGCACCAGCGGGTGACGGGTAAGCGCCGCGCCGGTGCTCGGGCCGTAGCCGGTGACCACGTTGACAACGCCAGACGGAAACCCGGCTTCCAACGCCAGGCGCGCCAGCTCCAGAATCGTCGCCGAGGCATGCTCGGAGGGCTTGAGTACGATGGTATTGCCCGCGGCCAGTGCCGGCGCCAGTTTGATCGCCGTCAGGTACAGCGGGCTGTTCCATGGGATGATCCCGGCGACCACACCGATAGGCTCATGCACGGTGTAGGCGAACAGGTCCGGCTTGTCCAACGGCAGCGTGCCGCCTTCGAGCTTGTCGGCCAGGCCTGCGGTGTAATGGAAGAACTCCGGCAAGTAACCTACCTGCCCACGGGTCTCGCGGATCAGCTTGCCGTTGTCACGGCTTTCCAGCTGGGCAAGGTGTTCCTTGTTCTCGGCGATCAGGTCCCCAAGACGGCGCAGCAGCTTGCCACGAGCCGTGGCAGTGATACCCCGCCAGGCCTGGCTTTCGAATGCCCGCTGGGCGGCTTGTACCGCCAGCTCCACATCGGCTTCGCCTGCGTCCGGCAGCTGTGCCCAGGGCTGTGCGGTGGCCGGGTTCAGGCTGTCGAAAGTCTTGGCGCTTTGTGCATCGCACCACTGGCCGTCGATGCACATCTGAAAACGAACGAGGGTCATGCCACAATCCCCTTGGCTGATTCGGTCAGGCTGCGGGCTTTGGCGAGAAAGTCCAGCAGCATCTTGTTCACTTCGCGCGGCGCCTCCACCGGCATCATATGCCGCTGCTCGGTCAGCACCACACTGTGCGCACCCGGGATACGGGCGGCAAGCTGGCGGGCCATGGCCGGCGTAGAGCCGGTATCGAGCTCACCTGTGGCGATCAGCGTCGGCACCTGAATGCTGCCCAGATCACCTGCGCGGTACATGTCCTGGGTGGCAAACAGCGAATAGGTGGTGTGATAACCCTGTGGGTCGTTGCTGGCCAGCACCTGACGGATGGCAGCGACCTGGGCCGGGTTGGCCGCCTTGTACTCGCGGCTGAACCAGCGGTCCAGTGCCGCCTCGACATTGGCGTCCGGGCCCAGCTCTGCTGCCTGAGCGGCACGGGCGATGACCCCGGCGCTCTGTTCGGGGCTGCGGTTGAAGACGCTGTTGAGCACCACCAGGGCAGCGATGCGCTGGGGGTAGTGCAGGGCGAAGGCACGTGCGACCAGGCCGCCCATGGAGAAACCGATGACGATGGCTTGGCTCAGTTGCAGGTGATCGAGCACCTCGGCCAACTGGGCGGCATAACCTTCTAGGCCGACGTCGGCCGGGGGCAAGGCGCTCTGGCCGTGGCCGAGCATGTCATAGGCGATGACGCGGTAGTCGTTGGCCAGGCCAACGATCTGACCGCCCCACATTTCCTTGTTCAGGCCCACGCCGTGAATGAGTACCACGGGTTGACCCTGACCGACGGACAGGTAACTGGTGCCGGCGGGGGTATGTTCAGCGACGGGCTGAATCATGGAGGGCGCTCCTTTGAGGTCGGGCGTGGTGGAAGAATCGCCACGCCCAGGCCCGGCTTGATTGTTGTTATTGAGCGTTGGCCTTTTCGGCCGCCAGTTCTTCCAGGTCGATGTAGCGGTTGCCAATGCGCGGGTGCAGGCGGCCGCCATCGGCAGCGCCAAGAACTACCACGATTTCATCGGCGCGAGGTGCGTCCTCGATCTGCATTTCCAGGGTGATGTAGTGCGAGCGCAGGCCTTCGTCGTCTTTTTGCATCATCGGAATCTGGATCGACGTGCCAGGGCCACCACGCTTGTTGGTGAAGCTCAGGTAGCTTTTGGCCTGCACGGCTTCGCGATAGTGATTGCCGAAGCGCAGGGTATGGATGACGGCCGAAGCGTGTTCGATTTCACCGTCGGCGCCCACCACTGCAGCCTTGCCGTAGGCCTCGATCTTGTCGGCACCACCGATGGCGGCGGTCAGACGCTCGACCATCAGCGCGCCCAGTTCCGAGCAATGCGCGCGGATTTCGGGCTTAAGGTCGTCGACGAAGCCACGGCCAGCCCAAGGGTTTTTGATGACCACCGCCAGGCCCACCATGGTGACCGGCTTGTCAGTGGCCTTGCCACCTTCAATACGCGTCTCTTCGGAGTAGGTGACGATCTTGCGAATTTCAAAACTCATGGGGGGCTCCTGTACGGTGTGATCAGATCTTGTTGTCTGATGGTATACCATAATATTTGTTCTGCAAGCACTGCGTGGTGTTTTCTCATCCAGCCGGGACGAAAGGTGAGCTGATGTGCAGGTCTGCATCGCATCTGTATCAAGCAAGCGGCGCAGCACTTAACGTTGGGCTGAAAAAAACCCGCTCGCGCGGTGCCAATTGGCCCACGCGAGCGGGCATGTCCCGCAAGAAATCAGGTAATGGGATTCAGGTGAACGCCGGGATCACTTCCTTGATGAACAGCTCCAGCGATTTTTTCTTCTCAGCGTGGGGCAGGCTGTTGTCACACCAGAAGCTGAATTCGTCGACGCCCAGCTCCTGGTAGTACTTGATGCGCGCGATGATTTCTTCCGGGGTGCCGATCATGGTGTTCTTGCGGATGTTCTCAAGTTCGAAGGCAGGGACTTCGGCAAACTTCGCTTCCGGGCTGGGCTCCAGGAACCCATTGACCGGCGTGGTCTTGTTGCCGAACCAGGCGTCGAAGGTGCGGTAGAAACGAGAGATCGCGCTGGCCCCTACCTTCCAGCCGTCCGGCTCTGCCGGGCTGTGCACGTGGGTGTGGCGCAGCACCATCAATTGTGGGCGAGGCACGTCGGGGTTATTGTCCAGGGCGGCCTGGAACTTGTTGCGAAGGTCCAGCACTTCCTCGTCGCCCTTCATCAGCGGCGTGACCATCACGTTGCAGCCATTGGCCACGGCGAAGTTATGCGAGTCAGGGTCGCGGGCCGCGATCCACATGGGCGGCGTAGCATTGAACGGCTTGGGTACGCTGGTGGAGGTCGGGAACTTGTACACCTCGCCTTCATGGGCGTAGTCACCCTCCCACAGTTTGCGTACCACCGGGACCATCTCGCGCAGTGCCTTGCCGCCATCGGTGGCTGGCATGCCATTGGCCATGCGATCGAATTCGAATTGATAGGCACCCCGGGCCAGGCCCACTTCCATGCGCCCGTTGCTGATCACATCGAGCAAAGCGCATTCGCCGGCGACGCGGATCGGGTTCCAGAACGGGGCGATGATGGTGCCGGCGCCCAGGCGGATCTTCTCGGTACGCGCCGCCAGATAAGCCAGCAATGGCATGGGGCTTGGCGAAATGGTGTATTCCATGGCGTGGTGTTCGCCGATCCACACGGTGCTGAAACCGCCGTCTTCGGCCATCAAGGTCAGTTCGGTGAGGTCTTCGAACAACTGGCGGTGGCTGACCTGTTCATCCCAACGTTCCATGTGCACGAACAACGAAAATTTCATGGGGCATTCCTCGGACTGGTTGTGTCACCCGGCGTAAAGCCGGGTATCGCGGCGAGCAGAACATTGCTTCCCGCCAAGTGCGTTCAGCGGTGCAGAGATCAGGCGAGCGCGGGCAAGCTGGCCATTTTTCCGCGGCAGTACACCATCGGCAGCGGCGCTTGCTCCGGCACGATCAGGTTGTGGACCTTGCCGACCATGATCGCGTGGTCACCCCCTTCGTACTCGCGCCAAAGCTCGCATTCGATCACGGCGGTAGCGCCGGCGAGGATGGGGTTGCCCAGCGCGCTCAACGACCACTCGATACCGGCCGCCTTGTCCTTGCCCTTCTTGGCGAAAGCATAGGCTTCGGCCTGCTGGTTACCGGACAACAAATGAATGGCAAAGCGCTTGTGCTTGATCAGCACCGGGTAGGAGTCGGACGTGTAATTGGGGCAGAACAGCACCAGGGGAGGGTCCATCGACAGGGATGAGAAGGCGCTGGCGGTCAAGCCAACAACCGAGCCGTCGTCGTCCAGGGTGGTGATGACGGTAACGCCAGAAGGGAAGGAACCCATGACGTTCTTGTAGACGGTTGCGTCGATCATCTGATGTACCTCTTAAAGCTGCGGTGGGCCGCGGTTTTTATCGTTGATGTGTCTGATGGTATACCGTAATACCTTTTTTGCAAGCACATTTTTCGGCTTGGCTAACACTGCGATGAATGGTTCAAAGCCGCGCAGTTAAAGGGGTACACGCGTAAACGAACGAATTGCGGTACTCGCTAAATCGTATCAGCTGACAATTTGAAATACGGATCAGTATTGTCAAAACCTTGGAATACCATAATATGGTCTTCAGCTGAGAGGCCGCCTAGATGCGGTTTCCTTACAACGATAAAAACGACCTTTCGAGCTAAAAATCATGTCCCAACCGTCGTCGCAACATCAGTTTGTCGAGAATCACACGGTCGATTACGTTCCACCTGCCGAGCGCCATGGGAAGGCGCGCGACCTGTTTACCCTCTGGTTCAGCACCAACATTGCACCACTGCCCATCGTCACCGGCGCCATGGTGATCCAGGTGTTCAACCTGAACCTGCTATGGGGACTGATCGCTATCGTCCTGGGGCACTTGCTCGGAGGCGTGGTGATTGCCCTGGCCTCTGCACAAGGGCCGCAGTTGGGCATCCCGCAGATGGTGCAGAGCCGGGGGCAGTTCGGACGCTACGGCGCGCTGCTGATCGTTTTCTTCACCGCGCTGATCTACGTGGGCTTCTTCATCTCCAACATCGTACTGGCAGGCAAGACGATCCACGGCATCGCACCCATGGTCCCTATGCCCGGCGCGATCGTGATCGGCGCCTTGAGTGCCACCGCCATTGGCATCGTTGGCTATCGCTTCATCCACATCCTGAACCGTATCGGCACCTGGGTCATGGGCTCGGCGTTGCTGGCTGGTTTCATCATGATGTTCACGCAGGTACTGCCGGGCGACTTCTTCAGCCGTGGCGCCTTCAACCTGTCCGGGTTCATCGCCACCGTGTCACTGGGCACGATCTGGCAGATCAGCTTCTCGCCGTACACCTCCGACTATTCGCGCTATCTGCCGCGTGAAGTGGGCATCGCGCGTCCATTCTGGGCGACCTACTTCGGCGCCACCCTGGGCACCATCCTGTGCTTCAGCTTCGGTGCAGTCGCCGTGCTATGCGTGCCCGAAGGCACCGATGCAATGGATGCCGTCAAGCAGGCGACCGGCTGGCTCGGGCCGATCCTGATGGTGCTGTTTCTGCTCAACATCATCAGCCATAACGCCCTGAACCTGTACGGCGCCGTGCTTTCGATCGTGACGGCAATTCAGACGTTCTTCGCCCAGTGGACGCCGAGCATCAAGGTGCGTGTGGCCCTGGCCAGCGTCATCCTGGTGGCCTGCGCACTGGTCGCGCTCAATGCATCGGCCGACTTCATCGGCCAGTTCATCGGTCTGATCCTGGCGCTTCTGCTGGTGCTGGTGCCCTGGGCATCGATCAACCTGGTCGACTTCTACCTGATCAAGAAAGGCCAGTACGACATCGCCTCGATCTTCAGCGCCGACGGTGGCATCTATGGCCGCTTCAACCACCACGCGATCATTGCCTACGCCTGCGGCATTCTGGTGCAGTTGCCATTCGCCAACACTGCACTGTATGTCGGCCCCTACTCGAACATCGTCGAAGGGGCCGACCTGTCGTGGCTGTTCGGTTTGCTCGTGACGGTGCCGCTGTACTACTGCCTGGCGACCCGTGGCAAGGTAGCGCAGAACGTGGGGCGCGTGGTCAGCGTCAGCAAGTGAGCCTATGGCTCCACGTGGAGGGGCCGCTGGACGGCCCCTTTCTGAGGATTACACCTTGAATTGCGCAACCATGGCATTGAGGTCTACCGCCAGGCGTGACAGATCCTGCGCTGCTGCGCTGGTCTGGTTGGCCCCGGCCGAAGTCTGCATGGACAGATCACGGATGTTGACCAGGTTGCGATCCACTTCTCTGGCTACCTGAGCCTGCTCCTCCGAGGCGCTTGCGATCACCAGGTTACGCTGGTTGATCGAGGCGATGGCTTGGGCGATGACCTCAAGCGCCCGCCCTGCACCTTGCGCTACCTCCAACGTACCGGCCGCTCGACCCTGACTGCTGGACATCGCCGTCACGGCGCGTTCGGTGCCGTTCTGGATGCCCGCGATCATGTGTTCGATTTCCGCAGTCGATTGTTGAGTACGGTGGGCGAGGGCGCGCACCTCGTCGGCCACTACAGCAAACCCTCGGCCTGCTTCACCTGCTCGCGCCGCCTCAATGGCGGCGTTGAGTGCCAATAGGTTGGTCTGCCCGGCGATAGCGCCAATCACGTCCAGCACCCGGGTGATTTCATTGGCGCTGCTGGCCAGCTGCTGCACCTGTGCCGACGTGCCGGTGACATCGGCGACCAACTGCTCGATAGACTGCAATGCCTGGTTGACCTGATCGCGGCCGTCACGGGTCGTGCGGTCTGCGCCTTTGGACGCGTCCGCCGTGCTCACGGCATTGCTGGCGACCTCTTCCACGGCGACGGTCATCTGGTTGACAGCCGTGGCAGCCTGGTCGATTTCTGCGCTTTGCTGGTGCAGGCCGCGGCTGGTGTCTTCCGTCACGGTGTGCAGCTCTTCGGACGCCGACGCCAGTTGGTCCGAGGAGGCCGCGATGCGGGCAATGGTCTGGCGCAGGTTGGCTTGCATGCGGGCCAAGGCTTGCAGCAGCAAGGCGGGCTCATCGCGGCCCTGGGCCTTGATCGGTTGGGTCAGGTCACTGGCCGCCACGCGCTCTGCGGCGGTGACGGCCTCGGCCAGCGGCACGATGATGCTGCGTGTGAGCAGGTAGGCGATCATCACCAGTGCCAGCAGGATCACCACCAATGCCGTGATAATGGCCACGAATGCCTCATCGGCCACGTCACTGCTCAGCTGGGAGGCAGCTTCTGCGCCTTTGGCGTTGAAGGCGATGAGCGTGGACATGGCTTGCATCATCGTTTCGGCACGCGCCGTCAGCGGGCCGTTGATCAGCTGGCGAGCAGTGTCCATGCGCCCGGCCGAAAGCTCGGCCAAGACCGTCTCCTGAAGCTCGTGGTAGTGCTGGTAGGCGCTGCGGGCCGTTTCGAAAAGCGCGCGGTCTTCACTGGACACGATGGTTGCCACGTAGGCCTCGAAGCCTTCGTCCAATTCGCGTTCGATGTTCTGGATCGTATTCAGGTAGCGGGTGCGCTCGCTGGCGTCTTCTTCCAATGCACCGCGCAGGGTGAGGGCGCGCGTACGGCCCAGGTTGCTGTTGATTGCACTGAGCGACATGACGGTGGGCATCCAGGTCAGGCGAATCTCATCCGTGGACTCATCCATCTGCTGTGTTTCATACAGGGCGACCAGCCCCATGGTCAGGATCAGCATGCCCAACAAGGCAAACACGCAGGCTGCGCGAATGCCGATCTTCATGTTCCTGAAATGCATTGAAGGCTCCTAGGAAAGGCGTGCAGGGGCGAGGCGCGTTGGCGCAAGCCGTTCGGGACGGCTCCAGGCTCTGGAGAGGCTATGGGGCGGGAGGGGGAGTGCGATGAACTTAAACGCGCGGATGATGACATAAAGCCATTATTGTAGGACAGTCATGCAATGTAACGAGATGCTAGCGCCAATGCCCTGCACGCAGGCGCTGGAAGCGGCTTCACCTTCGCCCTTGCTGACGCCGATACGCCCCCGGCTGAACACCCACTGCCTTGGCGAAGGCACGCGTGAACGCCGCCACAGATTGATACCCCGCCTGGACGCCAACCTGCTCGACCGTATGGCCAGCGCGCAGCAGCTGGCTGGCATGGCGCATGCGCAGTGCCAAAAGCACTTGGCCGGGTGACTGCCCGGCCAGCTCGCTGAAACGCTTGAAGAACGCCGACCGCGACAAGCCCGTGCACGCCGCCATGCGCTCCAGCGTCCAGATGGCCCCAGGGGCCTTGATCAACTGTTCGAGCAAGTCGGCAAACGCCGGCTGGCGGGCAAGGGCGATCAGCCCTCCCAGCGGCTGAGCGCCATGCACCTGTTGGCGCAAGGCATAAAGGAACAGCAGGTGCGTCAGCCGCTCCAGCAAGACTTGAGACGGCCCGTTGGCGCGCCGGCATTCTTCCAGGATCAGATCGAACAACGCCCGTGCAGCGCTGCCAGCGGGATCCTCGGCGCGCAGGATGATCAGGTCGGCCATTGCGTCGATGATCAGTGCCGAGAGGCCGCTGCTGAAATGGAAGAATCCACAGACCAGGCCCACCCCATCGCTGGCTTGGGTATCCAGGGGCTGCATGGTTTGGCGTGGTTGGGCGCAGGCCTGCGCTGCATCGGCTTCGCTGGCAAGCCGATAACTTACGTCACGCAGCAGGAACACGGCGTCGCCGCGCTCAAGGCGCACTGGCTGTTCGAGGGTATCGGCGTGCAGCCAGCAGCCGCCTTGCACGACCAGGTGAAAACTGGCGTGACCCATGCCGTGGGTGCTGGCGTGCCAACCCCCGCAGTAACGGCCGACATGGAACAGGCTGGCGTCTAGCTCGAGGTTTTCTAATAACCGCTCGACGAGATGGCTGGACGAAATCATCTAAGGCAAACACTCAGAAGCAAGTAAAAACGACTGATGAATATGGAGCGTACTTCTTATAACCAACAGACTGTACTGATACACGGCAAAGGAGATTACCCCATGTCCTCGCGCATTACCCTACACGACCTGCAGACCGCACCAGAGGCGGCCAAGCCGTTTCTTGAAAACGCCCAGAAGAACTCGGGCTTCATCCCCAACCTGCTGCGTGTCTTGGCCAATGCGCCAGCAGCGCTGGAGACCTATGTCACCGTTTCGGCGTTGAACGGTAAGTCGGAGCTGACCTTGGCCGAGCGCGAAGTGGTGCAGTTGATCGCCGCCACCCAGCACGGTTGCGACTTCTGCGTGGCGGGCCATACCGCAGTGGCCCTGAATAAAGCCAAGCTGCCCCATGAAGTGGTCGACGCCCTGCGCGCGCGCGGTGAGCTTCCCGACGCGCGTTATGAAACCCTGGCGGCGTTTGCCCGCGAAGTCATCGCTACCCGCGGCGACGTGAGCCCGGCAACCTACCAGGCTTTTCGTGACGCCGGCTTCACCGAGGGCAATGCGCTGGAAGTGATTCTGGGCGTCAGCCTCGCAACCCTGTGCAACTTTGCTAATGTGTTCGCCCAGACGCCGCTCAACGAGGAGTTGGGTAAGTACCGCTGGCAACAGCCGTCTGCATAAGGCGCAGGCAACCCGCCGCACGGCGGTCGGTGCAGGAGCGGCCATTGGCCGTGGACGGGTCGCCAGGCGGCCGCGGCGTTTCAAAAGGAGCAAGAACACATGCAAGAGTGCGCATTTGGACAGTGGCTGGATGCCAATGCCGAAGCCATCGACCGAGGCCAGTGCGAGCCGCAACGGGTGCTGTCGCAGATCGCCCAGTCGCAGCTGCTGCGCGTTGGCATTGACCCTGCCCTGGGTGGTTCAGGTGGTCAGATCACCGATGCCGTGGAGGCCATCGCAGCCATTGCCAGCCGTTCACTGGCGACGGCCTTCGTTTGCTGGGGGCAGCGGGCCTTCATCGAGTACCTGCTACAGAGCCCCAATGCCGGGCTGCGCCAACGGCTACTGCCTGCACTGCTGAGCGGTGAACTGGCCGGCGCTACGGGTTTGTCCAACGCCATGAAGTTTCTTTCGGGTATCGAGACACTGCAGGTGCGCGGTAGGCCTCTGGAGGATGGCTGGGACCTGGAAGGGCGGTTGCACTGGGTGACCAACCTGCGCAAGAGCGGCTTCGTTGTCGCCGCGGCTATCGAAGATGAAGGCGGTGGCGCCCCCTTCGTGCTGGCCATTCCGTCCGATGCTCAAGGTCTTGAGCGCTCAGATGACCTGCAACTGATGGGCTTGCAGTCGAGTAACACCGCTGCGCTGGCCTTTCACCAGGTGCAGCTGCCGCGTGACTGGTTGCTGCACGATAACGCACGTGAATTCCTACCCCGGGTGCGGCCGGCTTTCCTGGGGCTGCAGTGCGGCATGGCCATCGGCCTGGCGCGCAGGGCGCTGGAGGAAGTCCAGGGTCACCTGCACGGGCGCGCTTCGTTCCTGGATGAAGCCAGGCAGGTACTCGGTGCTCGCCTGGAGAACACCGTGAGCGAGCTCAAGCAGGGGCTGCTCGATGAGCGCTTCAAGGAGCAACCGGCAGCGCTGTTCAAATTGCGCATCACCCTGGCCGAGTGCGCTGCCGATGCCGTGCAGCTTGAGCTTCAGGCAAGCGGCGGCAAAGCTTACCTGTGCGAGTACGGCGAAGGCTTCGCTCGGCGCTGGCGTGAGTCGGCCTTCGTGCCCATCGTCACCCCCAGCCTGGTGCAACTGCGCGCTGAACTTCACCGCCAGGCAGCATCGGCATGACCCGCGTGGTGCTACAAGCCCAGGGCATCAGCCTGGGTTACCCCCGTGCCGAGGGCTGGCAGCAGGTACTGGCGCAGTTCGATCTGCAACTGGCCCCAGGCGAGGTGGTGAGCATCCTGGGCCCCAGCGGGGTCGGCAAGTCCAGCCTGCTGCGCGTGCTGGCCGGCCTTCAGCAACCCCAGGGTGGGCATGTGATGTTGCACGGCCAGCCACTGCAGGGTCCGCATCCGCGCCTGGCAGTGGCCTTTCAGGATCCAAGCCTGCTGCCTTGGCTGAGCCTGGAAAAGAACGTTGCCTTCGGCCTGGACTTCGCTCGCCAGCCAGCGCTTGCCGCAGACGAGCGTCGGGCACGCGTCGACCATGCCATTGCCGCCGTGGGCCTGGAGCATGCGCGCAACCAGTACCCGGCCCAGCTCTCCGGCGGCATGGCCCAGCGCACGGCATTGGCCCGTTGCCTGGCGCGCCAACCTGAAGTGCTGCTGCTCGACGAGCCATTCGGTGCGCTGGACGAGGTGACCCGCGCCGACATGCAGCAACTGCTGCTGCAATTGATCGCCACGCACAACACCGCGGCGGTCCTGATCACGCACGACATCGACGAAGCCCTGCTGTTGTCCGACCGCGTATTGCTACTGGGCGACCACCCAGCGCACACGCTCGGGCAATGGCGCGTCGACCTGCTGCAACCCCGGACGCAGCAGGTCGAGGCATTGGGCGCCTTGCGCATCGAGATTCTCAAAACCCTTCGGCGGGCAAGCCGCTCAAACGAACCTCAACCCACCCCGTTGCCCTCGGAGGCTGTCCATGTGCATGGATGACTGCTGCGGCGCTTCTTCGCGTCGCGATTTTCTCAAGATGAGCGCACTGCTGACCGCAGCTGGCGCCTTGCCGCTGCTGTCCAGCCTGCAGGCGCGCGCCGCCGCAGAACCCGATGCGCCTGTGCGCATCGGTTATCTACCTATCACCGATGCCACCCCGTTGCTGGTGGCGCATAACAATGGCCTGTTCGAAGCCGAAGGCATCAAGGCCGAACGGCCCGTGTTGCTGCGCAGCTGGGCACAGGTGATCGAAGCGTTCATTTCTGGGCAGGTCAACGTCATTCACCTGTTGTCACCGATGACGGTTTGGGCGCGTTACGCAAGCAAGGTGCCGGCCAAAGTGGTGGCCTGGAACCACGTGGGCGGTTCGGGGCTGACGGTAGCGCCGGACATCACCGACATGAAACAGCTCGGTGGCAAGACCGTGGCCATTCCGTTCTGGTACTCGATCCATAACGTGGTGCTGCAACAGATGCTCGCCGACAGCGGCCTGACCGCCGTGTCCAAGCCTGCCACAGCAGCGCTCGCCGCCAACGAAGTCAACCTGCTGGTGCTGCCTCCCTCTGACATGCCCCCAGCGCTGGCCAGCAAGCGCATCGCCGGCTACATCGTCGCCGAGCCGTTCAACGCCTTGGCCGAAAACCTCAAGGTCGGTCGCGTGCAGCGCTTCACCGCAGACGTCTGGCGCAACCATGCCTGCTGCGTGGTGTTCATGCACGAGCACGACCTGAACAACCGGCCGGACTGGTCGCAGAAGGTGGTCAACGCCATCGTCAAGGCCCAGCAATGGACCCGCGAACACCGGGCAGAGGCGGCTGCCTTGCTGTCCAAGTCAGGCCCTAACAAGTACACCCCGCACGATCCCGCGGTGTTGACCAAGGTGTTGGCACCCGCTGCCAGCGACCGTGCCGACTACATTGCCACTGGCGCCATACAGCACCAGCAGTGGGATGAGAAACGCATCGATTTCCAGCCGTACCCGTACCCCAGCTACACCCAAGAGCTCGTTACCCGGCTCAAGCGCACCCTGATCGAAGGCAACAACGCGTTCCTCGCCGACCTGGACCCGGCCCACGTGGCCGGTGACCTGGTCGACGACCGTTTTGTGCGCAACGCCATCGCCAGCGTCGGTGGCCCTTCGGTCTTCGGTATTGGCGACAGCTTCGAGCGCAGCGAGGAGTTCGCGGTCTGATGCGCAAGCACGTGGTACATGCCAGCCTGGGGCTGGCCGGATTGCTGGGGTTGCTGCTGGTCTGGTGGGCGGGGGTGGCAGCCTTCGGCCAGCCCGATGGTCTGTCGGCACGCTTCTCGCCCTCAGCCACCTTTACCAGCCTGATCGAGCTGCTTGGGCAAGGCGAGGTGTACGGTCACATCTGGGTCAGCCTCAAACGAATCCTGATCGGGTTAGTGCTGGCACTGCTGATAGGCGTGCCCCTTGGGCTGTTGGTGGGCAGCTACCGGCACCTGGAGGCGGCGACTACACCTGCTTTTCAGTTTCTGCGCATGATCTCGCCGCTGTCGTGGATGCCGGTCGTGGTGATGCTGATGGGGGTGGGCGACCAACCTATCTACTTCCTGCTGGCGTTCGCAGCGCTGTGGCCGATCCTGCTCAATACCGCTGCCGGTGTAAGGCAACTGGACCCGCGCTGGCTGCAGCTGAGCCGAAGCCTGAGCGCCACCCGCTGGGAAACCTTGTGCAAGGTGATCGTCCCTGGTGTGATCGGGCACGTGCTCACAGGCGTACGGCTGGCCATCGGCATTCTGTGGATCGTGCTGGTGCCCTGCGAGATGCTCGGGGTGAGCGCAGGCCTGGGATACTTCATTCTCGATACACGCGACCGTCTGGCCTATTCAGAGCTGATGGCCATGGTGCTGCTGATCGGGGTGTTGGGCTTTGCCCTGGATGCGCTGGCCCGTGGTCTGCATCGCCGTTGGGTGCATGCCTGAGTGTGGGCAACCTGCGCCGTGTCACAGGCGCAGGAGCAGGGGGATCAATGTACCGTCAGGCGTTGCTGCACACAGGCTTGAGCCTGAAGGGCTAGCTCATCCAGACGCTCGTCCCGACGCTGTTCGGCCTCGATCATGGCGTCCTCGCCGTGCTGGTTCAGCAGATAGGTGTGGATTTGCATGACTTCGGTGGTCTGGTAGATGGGCGCGATGTCCAGGCGCCCGATCAGCGCATCACCGCCCTGACCGGTACTGCTCATCAGTACCTGTGGGCCGTTGGCCGAGACGGCTTGCATGCCCATGACTTCGAACCACGGCACCTGATGGGCAAAGGCATTCAACTCGATGTACCTGTACTGAGCCTGCAGGTCGGCCAGCAAGGCGCGCGCGACCCCCTTGCGGCGGTACGTGGGCGCTACAGCGAGAAAAGCCAGGGCGCAGGCCTGGTCGTCGTTGTCGGCGGGCAATGCCAGAGCGAAGCCCAGTAACTGATCCGGGGCATCGGCATCGAGCGCCAGCGTCAGGGCAACGCGCAGCCCGCGGGTGCCATCGAGTGCTTGCAGGTACTGGTGTACCTCCATGCCTACACCGTATTGGTACAACGGGTACAACGGGTTGTCAGGCGTAATGGCGACACTACTCAGCTCACCCACCTCGTGGATGACCAGTTCCCGGATCTGGTTCTGGAACGACTCGGGTGGCACGCTGGACAGGCGGCTCAGGATGTACATCGGCAAACAGGCTCCGGCGAATGGAATACAGCCCGCAGCATGAGTGCGCGGGCTGTACAGTCTACCCGTTTTTGCCGTTATCGCCGTCGGCGCGCAGGGCGTAGAGCATCAAGTCCAGGTTCTGCACGGCAGCCCCGGCAGCCCCTTTGCCCAGGTTGTCGAAGACGGCGGTCAACAGCACCTGGCCGTGCGAGGGGTTGGCGTACAGGGCCAGGCGCAGATCATCGGTCCCGTTGAGCGCCTGGGGGTCGAGCCGCTCGGCTGTGCCCTGGGTTTGCAGCGGCATCACCTTCACGTGGCGGGCGCCCTGGTAGTGCTGCTCCAGACACGCCTGCAACTGCTGCGCGCTGACCCGGCCGGGCAGCATGCGCAGGTGCAGGGCGATGCTGAGGACGATGCCCTGGCGATAGGCGCCATAGGCGGGCATGAACATGGGACGGGCCGATAGGCCGGCGTGGACCTGGATCTCGGGCACATGCTTGTGCGCCAGATCCAGCCCGTACATGAGCACGGCCGAGGCGTCGCTATTGTCCTGCTGCTCATGCTGCTGCACCGCTGCGCGCCCGCCGCCGGAATAGCCCGAGATGGCATGGATGGCCAGCGGGTAGTCGGCAGGTACCAAGCCTGCCGCGATCAAGGGGCCGAGCAGTGCGATCGCGCCCGTCGGGTAGCAGCCAGGGTTGCTGACCCGGGTACTTTGGCCGATATGCGCAGCCTGGTCACGATTCAGTTCGGCGAAACCGTAGGTCCAACCTGGCGCGGTACGGTGGGCTGAGCTGGCATCGATCACCCGCACCCCGGGATTGTCGATCACGCTCACCGCTTCGCGTGCAGCGTCATCGGGCAAACAGAGGATGGCGATGTCGGCACGGTTGATGGCCTCGCTGCGGCACTTGAGGTCCTTGCGCTGGGCGTCGGCAAGTGTCAGCAGGCGCAGGTCCTTGCGATCGTGCAGGCGGGCATGGATTTGCAGCCCGGTGGTGCCTTGATCGCCATCGATGAAGACAAGAGGTAGATGCATGTTCACGTGTCCAAGCCAGTAGGTCGGACACCAGCGTCGCTCAAGCCAGACGTAAAGAAAATTTACATTTCATGACCGGGACGTTCAGCTATTCTGAACCTTTCGACGTTTAGCTCAAGGAAACCGTGGCACTGTGCGTGAAATAAGCCTTGACCGCCTGCGGACGCTGGTGGTGATCAGTCAGCTAGGGTCTTTTGCGGCGGCAGCCCGTCAGCTCAATCTGGCACCCCCCACCATCAGCCTGCACGTGGCCGAGCTGGAGTCGCGGGTGGGCGCTTCGCTGCTGACCCGCACACGCGGCCAGGTTCGGCCGACAGCCATTGGCGAAACCCTTCTGGTGCGCGCCAGGCGCCTGCTTGCCGATGCCGAACTGGCCCTGGATGAGGTGCGCAATCAAGTGCAAGGCCTGACAGGGCGTGTGCGGCTTGGCGCATCGACAGGGGCCATCGCGCACCTGCTGCCCGAGGCGCTTGAGCACCTGCGCATTGATCACCCGGGCATCGATGTGCAGGTGCAGGTCCTCACTTCCCAGGCGTCCCTGGTGCAGTTGCGTGAAGGGCTGCTGGACATCGGCCTGGTGGCCTTGCCACAAGTGGCGGGCAAGGGCCTGGCGGTCACTGCTTGGCGCCGAGACCCCATCCTGGCTTACATGCCGGCTGACTGGCAGCCGCCGGCAGCTGTCACGCCTCAGTGGTTGGCCGAGCGCCCTTTGATCCTCAATGACAGCAGCACGCAGTTGTCGCGGGTCTGCTCCGAATGGTTCGCAGCGGCCGGGCTGCACCCACAGCCACGCATCGAACTGAACTACAACGACGCGATCAAGCGCCTGGTGAGTGCCGGGTACGGTGCCACGTTGCTGCCGCAGGAGGGTGAGGTAACGGAGGCAGACCCACGTCTGGTCTGTCGACCCTTGAGGCCTGGGTTGTGGCGGCAGTTGGGGATCGCCTGCCGGGACGCCAGGCAGGATAAGGCTACTCACTATGTGCTTCAGGCATTGGAGCGGCTGAGTCAGTAGCGTGGGCAGGCGCAGCAGCGGTCAATGCTGGGGATGACGGGTTGAGCAATGCCGAAAACGGGCAGGGCGCAAGTATCTGCGCCATGGGCTAAGCAGGCGGGGCCGCGATGGGCTGCGCCGCAGCCCCAGGCGTTCAGCCCGAATCGTCAATACAAGCCTTAGAACCAGCGATCGCTCTTTTTCCGCCCACGGGTCAAGGCCGGTAGAATGAGACCGACCAACAAGCCCGCCCCTGCGATGCTGCCGCCATACACCATGTAGCGCATCATCACCTGCTTGTTCTCGTCACCCAGGCGCGCCTGGGCATCGCGAAGGTTCGACTGGCTCTGGTCCAGTTGCTCGTTCAAGTCCTTGTTGCGCGCCTGGAGTTCGTCGACCAGTTGCTTGCGCGAATCCAGGGTTTCCTGCATGCCCTGCACCCGGTTCTTCCAGCTGTCATCGATGGTCTTCAATTGCCCTGTCAATTCGGCCACCTTGGCATCGAGCTCAGGCAAGCGCTCATTCTGGCCAGGCACTGACTGCAGATCACTGGAGAGGATCCACACCACATCACCGTTTTGTCCACGGACCTGGCTGTAGTTGCCCTGGGTACCGATCAGCGTCAGCGGCTGCCCGGACTTCAGCGTACCGACGATACGGTGGCCGTCTGTCGGACCACTGCGTACGTAGGTGCTGAGGCTGTCACTGACCCAGCGGGCATCGCTGGCTGGCGTCTCGGCGTGCGCGGGCGTGACGAGCGCCAGGGCGCTGGCAAGCAGACCGCCGCGCAGGGCAGGGAGGGCAAAGGCAGTTAGGCGGGAGTCGGGCATTTTGGGGTCTTCGCTGAAGCTGGACAAATGTAGGCCGATGAATGGGCCGCGAACCGGTCGGGTAGTGAACCGTCAGCCAAAGACCGTTTTTTTGTAAGCTGGTTCACCGTTGGCGTCGCGAAAAGTCTTCAACATGTTGCGCAAATGGATGAGGTGCGGGGCAGGGTCAACCAGGCATTCTTTCTGTACACCGGTTCGATTGGTAAACCTGAGCGCGGCAATGGGGCCTGCCTGGGTCTAGCAGGCGTCGCCCCTGGAATGGAAAACTGATGCCGTTCGTTCCCTGGCTGCAGCCCAACCCTGGCCGGCATCGAACCAGGCGACTCTACCTTGCTGAAGGTCATTCATGAGCGCTGCGCTCATTCGGCTGGAAGGCGTTGACGATATTGCGTCGGTCGCTGGGGCTGCGAAACTGGCACTTTTACCAGTTTCGCGGGTAGGCATCAGAGCGCCCGATCTGGCGACCTCATGATTCGGTCAGCTCTTTGGTTGCAACAGCTTTCACCGAGGCTTTCTTTTCCTGAACGACGATGTAGAACTCTTCGCCATGCTTGACGGCGCCATACAACACAGCTTTTTCGATCAGCTCGGTACCGCGAAGGTGGCGCAGCATCATGGGGTCCTTGCGCAGGTCGCGATAAAGCGCCAGACACAGCAGCACCATGACCAGTACGAAGGGCAGGGCCACCACGATGGTCAGGTTTTGCAGCCCGGTCAGGGCTTTGTCCGGCGCGCTGGGATCACCGATGGCCAGCATGATGGCTGCGACCGTGCCGGTGAGCGCTCCCCAGAAAATCACCGTGCGTCGTGAAGGGGAGGTGGTGCCATGTTCGGACAGCGTCCCCATGACCAGTGATGCTGCGTCGGCACCGGAAACGAAGAAAATACCGACCAGGATCATCACCAGCACCGAAGTGGCGGAGGCCAAAGGGTAACTGGCGAGCAATTGGTACAGCGCATGGTTGCTGTTGACGGCACCGTTAGCCAGCACGAAGGCGCCTTCGCGCAAGGCGTCGATGGCCGCTCCGCCGAAGATGGTGAACCACGCCAGGCTGACCAGGCTTGGCACCAGCAGTACCCCGGTGACGAATTGGCGAATGGTGCGGCCACGGCTGATACGGGCGATGAACATGCCGACGAAAGGCGTCCAGGAGATCCACCACGCCCAGTAGAACACCGTCCAGCCGGCCAGCCAGGCGTTCATGGGTTCGCCGCCGCTGGCGTTGGTGCGCGCCATCATTTCCGGCAGCATCTTGATGTAGATACCGATCGATGTCGGCAGCAGGTTGAGCATCAGCAGGGTAGGCCCGACCAGAAACACGAACACGGCGAGCACAAGTGCAAGCACCATGTTGGTATTGGACAGCCACTGGATACCCTTGCCGATGCCCGACACGGCTGAGGTGACGAAGGCGATGGTCAGCACGGTGATCAGTGCGATGTAGAACAGCTTGCCGGGGTGCTCGATCCAGCCGTTGTATTCAAGGCCACCTGCAATTTGCAGCGCCCCAAGCCCCAGCGATGCGGCCGAGCCGAACAGCGTGGCAAAGATTGCCATCATGTCGATCAGCCGGCCGAGCGGGCCATTGGCGTGCTTGCCGATCAAGGGCCTGAAGGCTGCGGATATCAGTTGGGAGCGGCCGCGCCGAAAAGTGCCATAGGCGATGGCGAGCCCGACGATGGCATACATCGCCCAAGGGTGCAGCGTCCAGTGAAACAGGGTGGTGGCCATGGCCACCTGCATCGCTTCGCTCGACTGACCAGTGGTCGAGCCCGGCGGCGGGGAAACGTAGTGCGACAACGGCTCGGCCACGCCGAAGAACATCAGGCCGATGCCCATGCCGGCGCTGAACATCATCGCCACCCACGACACCGTTCGAAATTCGGGCAGTTCCCCGTCCCGGCCCAGCGGCACACGACCATAACGACTGGCAGCCAACCACAGTACGAACACGACGAACACTGTCGAGGTCAGCACGAAGAACCAGCCGAAGTTGAGAATGACCCACGACTGCGCACTGGACGCGCTGCTAGCCAAATTGACTTGGTTGAGGAAACCCCACAGCACGAACGCGATGGCCAGCAGGCTGGTGAAACCGAACACGACCCAGTCGAGCTTGCCCTCCAGGCGCCTGTCCTGTCGGGCTTCGTCCGTTTTGGAGGGATCGGTCACGCCAAGATCGGGTGTCTCTGCGAAGTGTTCCTTTGCCATGAAGTTGAAGCCCTGTGTGACGTGCCTGCTGAAACAGGCTTGTTGTTGTAGGGGGGAGCGCGTGGTGGCGTTCTCGGCAGGGTGGTTTGCCGGGCGATTATCCTGCGCACCAAATCCCGCTGCCTGTCCCGGTTGCGCCCTGGGGCTTCCATTGCGCGACCTGCTGGTCACTTTTAGTTCCTGGGCGGATGACCCTTTCTGTGTCGTGTTCTGTTAACCTGATCGACATCACCCGGGCCTGCTTGTCCGAGTAGCGTGGACACGCTGCTGCTCGTGGCCTGGGCCGCATCAGGAAACGGAGATTCGTCAACATGGCCACTGATCGTGTGAGCCTGATTCATTTCGATAAATTGAGCATGAGCCCCGCCGCTGCCGATCGCTTCCAGCAGGCACTCGACGCCCTGGAGACACTGAAACTGCAGGATCGCTATGTCTACCTCATCGCGCCTTATCTGGGTGATATCGCCGACGCCTCCGATGCGGACCAATTAGCCACTGCCGTCGAGCAAGGCCTGCGTGTGGTCGACGAACTGCTGAGCGGCAAGTCGGTTACCAAGGCCAAAGCCGACGAGGTGCGCGAGGTGTTCCAGCGGGCCGGTGAGCGCGCGCGGGTAGAGCTGACCGCCTGAAGCAGGTTTTACGTCCAGTGCCCAGCGTAGGGAACGAGGAATCACAGCGTCGTCTGCCGGAGTTCTTGCATGATCAAGGGTTTGGTTGGCCTGTTGTGCCTCGGGCTGTTGCCATCGTTGGCAATGGCTGCCGAGCCGTGTAAACGCCTGACCGCTACCGGAAATCCGGAATACCCACCTTACCTTTGGCATGACCCCCTCGACCCGCAACACCTGGTTGGGGCCAATGCCGATCTGGTCACCCACCTGGCCAACAGCCTTGGCCTCGAAATCGACGTCCTCTATGTAGGCCCTTGGTCCAGAGCCCAGGAAGAGGTTCGCACCGGCAGAATCGACTTGATGGCCGGCTACTTCATCACCGACGCTCGCCGGCAGCAGATGGACTACATTCTGCCAGCATTTCTCTACACGCCGAGCGTGATCTGGGCTCGTCAGGGGCATGGCTTCGTCTACGGGCAATGGTCGGATCTGCAGGGCCTCAAGGGCGGAACGCTGGTCAATAACAGTCACGGTCAACAGTTCGATGCCTATGCCAGGCAGCACCTGATGCTCGAAGCGGTGCCCAGCGCCAGGCAGGCTTTCGAAAAGCTGATGCACGGGCGCAGTGACTATGTGATCTATGAGCAGTACCCGGGCATGGCCCTGGCGCGCACCTTGGGCATCGACCAGCAGGTGCTGATCCTGCAGCCGCCTGTCTCCAGCGAAGGCCTGTACCTGGCCCTGTCCAAGGCTTCGCCGTGCAACCAGCCGGCGCTGCGCGAAGCCTTGGGCCGGGCGATGCAGCAGCTCAACGCGCAGGATGTACCGCAGCAGTTGCTCAGACTCAACCTGCAACGCAGCCGCTAAGGCCTTCCCATGCTCGACGGCGTGGCATGCCTCAGCGCATTTGCAGGATGATCGGGCTGGGGCTGGCAGGGTCGGTATCGTTGCGCAGCTTGGCCACGGCCGCCGCTTTCACGGCGTTGCCGTGGTTACCCCAGGCACTTCGGGTATAGCTCAACACCTCTGCTATTTCCTGATCGCTCAATTGTGCACGCATGGCGGGCATGCGGTAGGCATCGGGCCTGCCATCGGCCACGGCCCGC
Source organism: Pseudomonas sp. UBA5666 (assembly GCF_002420785.1). Lineage (NCBI taxonomy): Bacteria > Pseudomonadati > Pseudomonadota > Gammaproteobacteria > Pseudomonadales > Pseudomonadaceae > Pseudomonas > Pseudomonas sp. UBA5666. The sequence goes on from NZ_DIIQ01000048.1 coordinate 69,365, forward strand.
TGCGACCCGTTCAGGGTGATGTTGATGGCCGAGGCAGCCTCCTTGGCGAGCAAGGAAGTGGCACCAGCCAGGGGCGGCATCCACTCGCCCTGGCCCTTGCCATCCATGCCGTGGCAGGTGGCGCAGCGTGCCATGTAAGTGCGTACGCCTGGGCGCTCCAGCTGCGCGAGTGTGGGCTCGGGCTGATACTGCCAGGGTTTGCCATCACGGGATGGGTCGCCGGGCAGCGCCTTGAGGTAATGGGCGATGGCCTGTAGATCGCCATCGGTCATGAACTGCGTAGAGTTGTTGAATGCCTCGGTCATCGAGCCGAAGACCACGGCATGTCGATTGCGACCGGTCTTGAGAAACTGCACCACCTCAGTCTCGTTCCAGCGCCCGAGGCCGGTGTTGGGATCATTGCGCAAACTTGGCGCGTACCAGCCATCGAGCAAGGCGCCTGCGAGGTACGCCGTGCCCGAGTCATCAAAGGCTTTTTCATTGAAGGCCAGGCCGCGGGGGGTATGGCAACTGCCGCAGTGCCCCGGTCCCTGCACGATGTAGGCGCCGCGATTCCACAGTGTGTTCTTGTCGTTCTTCGCCAAGTACGGGCTGGCAGGGGCGAAGGCTCCGTTCCACAGGGCAATGGGCCAGCGCAGGTTCAATGGCCAGGGTATGTCGACAGGCTTGTTCGGCTGCCGTGCTGGCTGAACACTGCGCATGAAGAATGCGTACAGCGCTCGTACGTCATCGTCGCTGAGTTTGGCATAGGAGGGGTAGGGCATGGCGGGGTAAAGGCGGCGGCCACCAGGCGCCACACCGTGGCGCACGGCCCGGTCGAAATCGGCCAGCGAGTAGGCGCCGATGCCTGTTTCTTTGTCAGGGGTGATGTTGGTAGCGTGGATCGTGCCAAGCGGCGTTGCCATTTCGAGCCCACCTGCCATGGGCGGGTTATCAGGCACGCTGTGGCAGGCGACGCAATCGCCCAGCCGTGCGACGTATTCCCCGCGTCGGATCAATGCCAGGTCGTCGGTGGCGCGTGCCTGCTCATCAGCGAACGGCGAGGCAGGTTCTCGGGTGACGTACCAACCGGCCAAGCCAGCGACGACCGCGCAGGGCAGCAACAGCCAGCCGAGGGTTCTAGCAGTACGAGGGTTCATGGCGGCGTCCTTGTCGGTCAGCTGAAGGTATGACGGCTCATGGGCAGGCTGCGAACCCGCTGTCCGGTCAGCTGGGCCACGGCATTGGCCACTGCCGGTGCTACCGCGGGCAAAGGTGGCTCGCCGATACCGCCCATCTTCGCGCCGCTTTCAACGATGCGTACATGCACCCGGGCCATGCGCGCAGGCGGCAGGATTGGGTACAGGTCATAGTTGCGCGCACGCGGCATGCCATCGACGTATACCGCTTCCTCGACCAGCGTCTGCGACAACCCCAAGGCAACCGCGCCATTGACCTGGTGCTCGATGATGGCCGGGTTGACGATGCTACCCGGATCGATCGCCTGCCAGATGTCGTGGACCTTCACGTGGCCATCTTCGATGGAGACCTCGGCGATCACGGCCGCTTCGGACCCGAAAGGGGACGCCATCGCCAAGCCCCGGGCCCGCCGCGTGCCATCCTCGGCAGTGAAAGGCCCGCGTTTCCAGCCACCTGAAAGCTCGACGACCGCTTGCAGTAACTGGGTCAGGCGTGGGTTGTCTCGCAGCAGGTGTTGACGCAGGGCCAGAGGGTCCTGGCCCCCTTTGTCCGCCAGCTCATCCAGGAAGGACTCATAGAAGAAATCGTTGAGCGAGTTACCCACCGACCGCCAATAGCCGAGCATGGCCGGGCCCTTGACGTACACCTGTGCAATGCGCTTGTTGGCAATGGCATAGGCTTTGCCCGATAGCCCCTCCAATGCCGTGGGGTCTACCTTTTCACCTTGTTTGCCGGCCAGGGCTTCAGTGGGGCCCTCCGTGGCGCTGACCGCTTCCAGGACCACCGGCAAGCCTTCGGCATCGAGCCCGGCCCGGAACTTGACCGCGGCGACTGGGCGTAGCACATCGCGCAAGAACTCTTCCTCGCGGCTCCAGATCAGCTTGACGGGTTGGCCTACCGCCTTGGCCAGCGCGATGGCCTGCGGGTAGGGGTTGGCCGACTCATACAGGAAGTGCCGACCGAAGAAGCCCCCCAGCAGTGGCGAATGCAGCGTGATCTGGTCGGGTGGCAGTCCGGTGCGCTTGGCAATGTCATCGCGGAACATGTCGGGCGCCTGGTTGGGCAGCCAGACCTCCAGTGTGCCGTCGGGATTGAAGCGGGCAAGGGCAGAAGGGGGTTCCAACTGGGCATGGTTCAGGTACTGGTTGTGGTAGCTGGCTTCTACAGTGGTCACGGCGTTGTCCAGCGCGCTTGCCACATCTCCGGCCGTTTCCTCATCACGGGCCGGACCTGTAGCATCGGCCAGGTGCTGGAGCCAGCCGTCGCTGGAGAAATCCGCCGGCATGGCCCTTACGGTGGAGTCTGCGGCCGGCTCCAGCCACTCCACTTGCAGCGCCTCGACAGCACGCTTGGCGTGCCACCACCGCGGCGCAACCACGGCAACAGCCCCGGGCAGGCGATGTACCGAATGCACGCCCTTCATGGCAGACACCTGTGCCTCATTGCGCACTTGGCCCACCGTCATGCCCAGGCGAGGGGCATGCTGCACGGCTGCGTGAAGCATGCCTGGCACGCTGATATCGATGCAGTACAAGGCCTTGCCGGTGGACTTGTCGTACGCATCCAACCGCCGAACCGGTTTGCCGATCCAGCGAAACTGGGCAGGATCTCGTAGCTTGACGGTGGCAGGGTCGGGGACCGGCAAGTCCATGGCGCGCTTGGCGAGCTCGCCATAACCGAGTGTGCGCCTTGACGTGGTATGTACTACGGTACCCGGTGTCGTGGTGAGCTCGCTCATCTCGACCCCGAGTTGCTGCGCGGCGGCCTGCAGCAACATCGCCCGCGCCAGTGCGCCCAGACGGCGCATGGTGGGGTAGCTCATGCGTACGGACATGCTGCCGCCGGTGATGCGCATGCCGTTTTCCATCACGACATAGGCTTGGCCGGGTGGGGCGCTGTCCACGACGAAATGAGCGGGATCCACATCCAGCTCCTCGCCAACGATCTGCGCCATGGCGGTAAACGGTCCTTGGCCGCCTTCCATGAACGGACTGAGCAGACGAACCGTGCCATCCGGTCGGATTTCCAGGAACGCCGGTACCTGGGTGCCTCGCTGCGCATCGGCAGCGGCTTGCACACGCGCAACGCCCGTCGGCAGGCCGAAGCCCAGGACCAATGCGCCTGCGGCCGTGCCCACGAGGAAACGGCGGCGCGAAAGATTGACGGTTTCGCCAGCTTGCAACCTATGCAGTTCGGCAACGGGATCAGGAGCGCTCATCAGGCTTTGACTCCCTGCGCCAAGTCATGCATGGCTGCATGGATAGCGTTGTAAGTGCCGCAACGGCACAGGTTGATCATGGCCGCATCGATCTGCTCGGCGCTGGGTGCAGGGGTATGCTTGAGCAGTGCGGTCGCCGCCATCACCTGACCGGACTGGCAATACCCGCATTGCGCGACCTGGTGTTCCACCCAGGCCGCTACCACCCGCTTGCCCACAGGGTCCGCTTCGATCGCCTCGATGGTCGATACCTGTCTGCCAACCACGCCGGACACCGGGGTAACGCAGGCGCGCACCACAACGCCGTCGACCAGCACCGAGCAGGCCCCGCATTGGGCCAGGCCGCAGCCATACTTGGTGCCGGTCATGCCCAGATCGTCGCGGATCACCCACAGCAAGGGCGTGTCGGCATCTGCATCGACCTGGTGGGTCGTGCCGTTGATGTGTAATTCCATGGTTCACCTGCCAGTGATCGGTCTGCGCTGTTCTTGTCGTAATGGTTGGGGGTGCGTTGCCCCGTGCAGAAACGCTAGCACACCGCTGAACCGTTGCCTGCGGCAGGCTGTGCAGATGCAGAGGATCAGGCAAGGATTTCCCCGGAATGCGCAAGCGTGCGCCTGTAGCTGCCGCGTACGACCTTCGGGGAGGATTTCCGCGGTGAAAAACCGGATAATGCCGACCATTGTGTTTTGCACGCTTAAAGTCACGGTAAACCCGCATGGAAATCAAGGTCAATTTTCTCGACAATCTCCGTCTCGAAGCCAAGTTCGACGACTTCACGGTGATCGCCGATCAACCGATCCGCTACAAGGGCGATGGTTCGGCCCCTGGGCCGTTCGACTATTTCCTGGCGTCTTCGGCGCTGTGCGCGGCTTACTTCGTCAAGCTCTACTGCCAGACACGCGGTATTGCGACCGAAAACATTCGCCTGTCGCAGAACAACATCGTCGACCCTGAGAACCGCTACAACCAGGTGTTCAAGATCCAGGTCGAATTGCCCGAAGACATCACTGACAAGGACCGCCAGGGCATCTTGCGTTCAATCGAGCGCTGCACGGTCAAGAAGGTGGTGCAGACCGGTCCGCAATTCGTGATCGAGGTCGTCGACAACCTCGACGCCGATGCCCAGGGTCTGCTGATGCCGGTGGCCGAAACCAGCACGCGCATCCCGGGCAAGGACCTGCCACTGGAACAGACGATTGCCAACATGTCCGGCATCCTGGCCGACCTTGGCATGAAGATCGAAATTGCCTCCTGGCGCAATATCGTGCCTAACGTCTGGTCGCTGCACGTGCGCGATGCGCAGTCGCCCATGTGCTTCACCAATGGCAAAGGCGCTACCAAGGAAGCTGCCCTGGCGTCAGCATTGGGCGAATTCATCGAGCGGCTGAACTGTAATTTCTTCTACAACGACCAGTTCTGGGGAGAGGAGCTGGCCAATGCGGCGTTCGTGCACTACCCGGACGAGCAGTGGTTCAAGCCCGGCCCCCGTGATGCCCTGCCCAGCGAAATCCTCGACGCGCATTGCCTGGCCATCTACAACCCCGATGGCGAACTGCGCGGCTCGCACCTGTACGACACCAACTCGGGCAACACGGCCCGGGGCATCTGCTCACTGCCGTTCGTGCGCCAGTCGGACCAGCAAGTGGTGTACTTCCCATCGAACCTGATCGAGAACCTGTTCCTGAGCAACGGCATGAGCGCGGGCAACACGCTGGCCGAAGCGCAGGTGCAGTGCCTGTCCGAAATCTTCGAGCGAGCGGTCAAGCGTGAAATCCTGGAAGGCGAGCTGTGCCTGCCAGATGTGCCGGACGAGGTGCTGGCGCGCTATCCATCCATCGTCGCGGGTATCCAGGGGCTGGAAGAACAGGGCTTCCCGGTGCTGGTCAAGGATGCCTCGCTGGGCGGTGAATTCCCGGTGATGTGCGTGACCCTGATGAACCCGCGCACCGGTGGTGTGTTCGCCTCGTTCGGTGCGCACCCAAGCCTTGAGGTGGCTTTGGAACGCAGCCTGACGGAACTGCTGCAGGGCCGCAGCTTCGAAGGTTTGAACGACCTGCCGCAGCCCACGTTCGAAAGCCACGCCCTGACCGAGCCGAACAATTTCGTCGAGCACTTCATCGACTCCAGCGGCGTTGTGTCGTGGCGCTTCTTCAGCGCTAAGCCTGACTTCGAGTTCGTCGATTGGGATTTCACTGCCCAGGGCGAAGGTGCCACTGCGCAGGAGGCAGCCACCTTGTTCGGCATCCTCGAAGACCTTGGCAAAGAAGTCTACATGGCCGTGTACGACAACCTTGGGGCGATCGCCTGCCGAATTCTGGTGCCAGGCTATTCGGAAATCTACCCGGTCGAGGACCTGATCTGGGACAACACCAACCGGGCGCTGTCCTTCCGCGCCGACATCCTCAACCTGCACCGCCTGGACAACCGCTCGCTCAAGCTGCTGCTCAAGCGCCTGGATAACTGCGATGTCGACGACTACACCACCATCACCACGCTGATTGGCGTCGAATTCGACGACAACACGGTCTGGGGGCAACTGACTATCCTCGAGCTCAAACTGCTCATTTGCCTGGCCGTGCAGCGCTTCGAGGAGGCCAAGGAACTGGTCGAGGCGTTTTTGCAGTTCAACGACAATACCGTGGAGCGGGGGTTGTTCTACCAGGCGCTTAACGTGGCATTGGAAGTGCAGTTGGACGATGAGCTGGACATGGCCGACTACGAAGTCAATTTCCGCCGCATGTTCGGCAACCCACGGATGGACGCGGTACTGGGCTCGATCGAAGGTAGCGTGCGCTTCTACGGCCTGACCCCGACCAGCATGAAGCTCGAAGGGCTGGATCGCCATTTGCGCCTGATCGACAGCTACAAGAAGCTGCACGCCGCTCGGGCGCGGCTGGCTTGACGTCCTGCAGGCATGCGGGCCTGGATAGGCCGCGCATGCCACACAGGGAGGCGGCTCGGGATTTCTTGCAGGATATTTCAGTGGTGCGTGGCTGAACTATCGGCTCGCCAGGGTGCTCATTTGCTAGGCGCACCCTGCGTATCCCCGTGGGCCGTCTCTCGTCGGCCCTGGTCACTGAACGAAAAGGAGGCACCGTGACCGTATCCGATCCTACCCTGTACCGCTGCAGACCTGGCCCACTGCATGCGTTGTTGTTGGCGGGCACCGTGCCGCTGTTCCTGGGGGCAATGATCAGTGACATTGCCTACTACAACAGCTACCAGATTCAATGGAGCAACTTTGCCGCCTGGCTGATCGCAGGGGGCCTGGTGTTCTGCGGGCTGGCCCTGCTGTTCGCCCTGGCCAACTTGATCAGCGCTCGGCGCAAGGCCGGGCGGCCGACCCTTTATTTCTTGTTGCTGCTGGTGACGTGGGTGCTTGGGTTGGTCAACGCCTTCGAGCACGCCAAGGACGCCTGGGCTGTGATGCCGTCCGGGCTGGTACTGTCGGTAATCGTGACGGTGCTCGCGGTGGTAACGGCGTGGCTTGGCTTGAGCAACCTGCGTTCGGGAGGTGAAGCATGAGAGCGCTGCACGCTGTGAGCTTGTTGTCCCTTTCGCTGTTGCTGGCCGCTTGCGGCGGTGAGGGTGACCCTACCCAGGCCCGTGGGCCCGACCCGAAACTGCCCGAGCCCCAGCGCGGTCTGCTGCCCAGCATGAAGATCGCCGAGCCGGTGGCTTGGGGTCAGCAAAAGCCGACCGTACCCGACGGTTTCAGCGTCACCGCCATCGCCACCGATTTGAAAATCCCGCGTCAGAGCCTGGTGTTGCCCAACGGCGACATCCTGGTGGCAGAGGGGCGCGGCGGCAGCGCTGCCAAACTCAAGCCCAAGGATGTGATCGCCAGCCAGATCAAGGCCAAGGGCAATACCCAGGTCAAGGGCGGCAACCGCTTAACCCTGTTGCGCGATGCCGACGGTGACGGCAAGTATGAGTTGCAGACCGTCTTTGCCGAAAACCTGAATGCGCCCTATGGCCTGGCATTTGCCGATGGCAAGTTGTACGTGGCCAATCAGGATGCGCTGGTGCGCTTCGACTACCGCGACGGCCAGACCAAGGCCGACGGCCCACCGGTCAAACTCACCGACCTGCCAGCCGAGATCAACCATCACTGGACCAAGGCACTGACCATCAGCCCGGACGGCCGCTTCCTCTATGTGGGCATCGGTTCGAACAGCAACATCACCGAGCGGGGCCTTGAGGTCGAGATCGACCGTGCGATGGTGTGGGAAGTCGATGCCCAGACTGGCGCGCATCGCCCCTACGCCACTGGGCTGCGCAACCCCACTGCACTGGCCGTCCAGCCGGGTACCGGGCAGCTCTGGACAGTGGTCAACGAGCGCGATGAACTCGGCCCGGACTTGGTTCCCGATTACCTGACTTCAGTGCGCGAAGGCGGCTTCTACGGCTGGCCTTACAGTTACTGGGGGCAGAATGTCGATGACCGGGTGCGCCCGCAGAACCCTGACAAGGTGGCTGCCGCGATCAAGCCCGACTACAGCCTGGGGTCGCATGTCGCAGCGCTCGGTGTCGACTTCTCCACGGCCGCCATGGGGCAAGGCTTTGCTGAAGGGGTGTTCGTGGGTGAGCACGGAAGCTGGAACAGGCCGAACCCGGTCGGCTACAAGGTCATCTTCGTGCCATTCAGCAACGGCAAGCCGGCGGGAGAACCCATCGATTTCGCCACCGGTTTCAGAGGCGAAGATGGCAAGACGCGTGGGCGGCCGGTGGGTGTGACCGTCGACCCGCGTGGGGCACTGATCATTGCGGACGATCTGGCCAACACCATCTGGCGGGTGACGCGCAACTGATGAATCGGCTACGGGGGCAGGACACATTGCCCCTGTAGCCGACACTCAATGTGAGAGTCACGCGGTGCCTGGGCGAAGACGCGCCAGGTTGCTATTCGCCATACGAATAGTTTGCATCTCAGTTTTCGATTTCCATGCGAGGCATCAATAGCCTCATGCTGAACTCCGTCCTGGTAGCGAGAACGGTCATGTTCAGTAAATCCCTTATATTTGTGCTGTTACCCATTGTTTTAGCGTTGATTGCTGGCGCTGTCCTGCCGTTTCAAGCAGCTGGCAATGCCGCTGCGGGGAAGGCACTCGGTCACTGGCTGTGGGGCGCTTTGCGTCACTTGCCGTCAGCGCGGTGGTCGTTATCACAGCGCTGCTGGTGATGCGGATCCCTGCGCCGGACATCGGCAAAGCCTTGCAAGGGCCTTGGTGGCTCTGGATCGGCGGTGTGTTGGGCGCCCTTTATGTGGCAGGGGCGGCGGCGCTGACGCCCAGGCTTGGGGCGGCAGGCTTTCTGGTGCTGGTGGTGGCAGGGCAGATCGTTACGGCGGTGGTTGCTGATCATTTTGCCATCATGAACCTGCCTGGCAGGCCCCTGGGACTGGCGCGAGTACTTGGGCTAGTTATGATTCTGGCGGGCGTGTGGCTAGTGCAGAGTCAATGGGCGACCAGTACATCCAGCAAAAGCGAGCCCGCAGTACAGTCTTCAAGCCACGATCAGACCTCCGGCTGACAGCACGTCAGCACCGTCTCGCGCAGCCAGCGATGCCCTGCGTCACCGTCTTTGCGGCTGTGCCAGGCTTGCCGGTAATCGATGCAGTCCAGAGGCACCGGCGGGATGAACTCGCGAACCCCTGCATGGGCAGGCAGCGGGGCAACGGCCCGTCGCGCCACGGTAAGAATCAGGTCGGTATCTTTCAACACTTGCACGGCTGCGCTCCAATGGGGCAGTGCAAGGGCAATGTGACGGCGATGACCTTGGGAGGCCAGGGCACGGTCAATCTCATCGAAGGCGTCGGGGCGCGTAGCCACCAGCACATGGGGGCGCGCCAACCACTGGCTCAGGCTCAGTTCGCCCGTGGCCGGCAGCGTCTGCTGGTCAGCCACGCTTACGAAGCGATCGTCAAACAATGACTGGGCGATGATGCCTTGAGGCAGCTCCGGAAAGACCCCCAGTGCCAGATCCAGTTCGCCGTCGAGCAATTGGGCCACCATCGCCTCGCGACTGGCCTGGCTGACCGCCAGGTCGATGCCCGGGGCAACGCGCCGCACATGGCGTAGCAGAGGTGGGAGGATGATCCGTGCGGCGTAGTCCGACAGCGAGAGCCGAAAGCATCGCCGGGCCTGCGTGGCATCGAATTGCGGCGTGCTCAGCAGCCCTTCCAGATCCGCCAATGCGTGTTCCAGCGGCTGTGCCAAGGCCTGAGCCCGCGGGGTGAGCATCATCTTGCCACCCTGACGTACCAGCAAAGGATCATCGAAATGCTCGCGCAGCTGTGCCAGCGCATGGCTGACCGCCGGCTGGCTGCGGTGCAGGCGAATGGCAGCGCGTGTCACATGCCGCTCGGTGAGCAGGGCGTGCAGGGCCAGAAGCAGGTTCAGGTCGATTCTGCGCAATTGATCCATGGTCCGGGCGTCTGATCCGTAAGGGGGCAGGGCCAAGCCTAACAAATGCGCGCCTGTGCCGCTGGCGGCACAACACGACCTTGCCGGCGGTTGCCGTTATACTGCGCACCTGTTCGATTTTTTCCGAGTATTTCGATGGGTCTTTCCGCTACCGCTTCACCTGAACCGCGCCGCCTGGGCGCACCCCTAGTCGCCTTGGGCCTACTGATGGCTGGCGCCTGGTTCCTGGATGTCAACGCAGGCTTCAAGCAGGTGCTGCTTCTGCTGCTGGGGGCTGCGCTGGGCCTGACGTTGTATCACGCCGCCTTCGGTTTCACTTCCGCGTGGCGCGTGTTCATCAATGAGCGGCGTGGCGCCGGCTTGCGCGCACAGATGGTCATGCTGGCACTGGCCGTACTGCTGTTCTTCCCGGCGCTTGCGGCCGGCAACCTGTTCGGCAACCCCGTGACAGGGCTTGTGGCACCGGCCGGGGTGTCCGTCGTGTTCGGGGCTTTCATCTTCGGCATCGGCATGCAGCTGGGGGGCGGCTGCGCGTCGGGCACCTTGTTCACCGTTGGTGGCGGCAATGCCCGAATGCTGGTGACCCTGCTGTTCTTCATCATCGGTTCCGTGACCGCCACGCACCACGCCGACTGGTGGTTTGCTTTGCCATCATTGCCTGCGACCTCGATCGTGCAGGCATGGGGCCTCGTGCCCGCCCTGCTGGTGAGCCTGGGCGTGTTCGGCCTGATCGCCTGGGTCACGGTGCACCTGGAAAAGCGCCGCCACGGTGGGCTTGAACAGCCTGAGCAGCATGGCCGGGCAGGTCTGCAACGCTTTGTACGGGGCCCCTGGCCGTTGGTCTGGGGTGCCGTCGCGTTGGCCGTGCTCAACTATGCCACCCTGGCGCTGGCTGGGCGGCCCTGGGGCATCACCTCGGCCTTCGCCTTGTGGGGCGCAAAGGTGCTGGACAGCCTTGGCGTTCAGGTAAGCAGCTGGGTGTTCTGGCAGGCGCCGGCCAATGCCAAGGCCTTGGCCTCGCCAGTCTGGCAGGATGTAACCACCGTTATGGACCTGGGCATCGTGCTGGGGGCGCTGCTGGCCGCAGGTCTTGCCGGGCGCTTTGCGCCGAGCCTGAAGATCCCGCTGCCGTCACTGATCGCTGCCGTCATTGGCGGCCTGTTACTGGGCTACGGTTCTCGCCTGGCCTACGGCTGCAATATTGGCGCTTATTTCAGCGGTATCGCATCGGGGAGCCTGCACGGCTGGCTATGGCTGATCGCCGCCTACATGGGCAACGTGGTCGGGGTACGGCTACGCCCTGCGTTCTTTGCAGGGGAGCGCCGCGCGACGACCTTGACCGGCTGTTAAGGCAAGGGGCTGGCCGGGTGGTTAACGACTCGGCCAATCAACGTTAGGTTGGGGCTGCTGGACTGATAGTTAACATCAAATATAGTTCTTAACTATCTGATTTAACTAGCTATCTACGTGCCACAGCATGCTGTACACATTGTTCATGGTAGGTTTTGCCGATGGCAGCCGGTGAGAGCCGCGAGCGGCTATTATAGGTTTGCTCGGTGATGCCGAAGGCTGTCATGCGCATCCACGGCTTGGCAAACTTGCGGGCCTGCAGCTTCTTGCGCGCGGTATAGAGCGTCACGCCAGACAACTTGGCTTGTTGGGCCTGGGCTGCAATCTGGGCACCCCACGTGCAGGCTTGGCGATCGTTCTGAGTCAACGATCGCGCGCTGACGCTGAGACCTACCGTCGCCAGCAGGCAGCCCGTTGTAATTGCTAGAATGACTCGCATGTTCCTGTCCTAAGCGCTTGAAGGAGAAGGAAGTTTGCCTAGTCCTTCCGTAGCCAGGGGCCAGCAGTTTGCCTTCAGGCCAGCGCAGCCTTGGCGCCTGTGCTGGCCTGTTCACACAGGCTGTACCCGGCGATAGCCGCTACCCAAACCACCCCCACGCCATAATTAAGCCGCTGGTAAAGCCCGAACAACTCGCCGCTTTGCATGGCTTGGCCCATGAACCCGATGGTGATGATTGCCCCAAGGGTACATACCAGCGAGGTGACCGCCAGGGCGCGAGAGTCCGCGACGCGAGCGCCGAGCCAGACCCACAGGCCACTGGCGAGGGTCAAGGACAAGAACATCAACAGCCCTGACAGGTTGTGCAACTGCTGCGACGTGGAAGGCTGGTCAGGCGCGCAGCCCTGGTCGCAGGCGAACCAACCCGTGCCCAAGCTGCCAACGGCGTGCAGTAGCAACAGTACCGCACTGACCATGGCCAGCCGGGAGCCGCGCCAGCGCCGCGCAATGCCCCAGGCGAACAAGGCGAACAAGAGCGCTAGTGGGAAATTGTTCACCAGCGGGGAGAGGCCATGGGTTGGGGCGCCGACGGCGCCAAGCTGGCTCATTGCCAATTGCAGATGATCATAGCCGGGGTAGGCCATGGCCGTCAGCGAAACGCCCAGAGCCAGCCAAAATGGAATGAGCAAGCCACAGCTCAGCAGTGCTCGGTCGAGCAGTTTCATGCAGACATCCTTCCATGGAAAGCCCGGACCTTAACAAACGGTGTCGTGATAGCACCAGCACCAATAACGTGGCAGCCGTATGTGATCGTACAACTGCCTGCTATCATGACAGCTGTCTTTCAAGGTGAAGCACAGGGCATGTCAGATCTACAACCACCGGCTCGGGCCAGGCGCAAGCCGCGCAGCCTGGCCCAGGAACTGGTCACGGTGCTGACCGAACGCATTCGCAGTGGTCAACTCAAGCGCGGTGACAAGCTGCCGACCGAATCGCAGATCATGGCCGAGGAAGGGGTCAGCCGCACGGTCGTGCGAGAGGCGATCTCGCGCTTGCAAGCCGCCGGGCAGGTGGAAACCCGTCATGGTATCGGTACCTTCGTGCTGGACGCTCCACCGGTTGGGGGGCTGCGCATCGACCCGGCCACGGTGGTGACGCTGCGCGAAGTACTCGCGGTACTGGAGCTGCGCATCGCCCTTGAGATCGAGTCGGCCAGCCTTGCCGCGCAGCGACGCAGCGATGAAGAGCTGGCTGGGATGCGCGCGGCCCTCGATGAGCTCAATGAAGGGGCAGCTCATGCTACCGATGCAGTGTCCGCGGACTTTCAATTCCACCTGCGCATCGCCCAGGCCAGCGGTAATCACTATTTCGCCGACATCATCAACCACCTGGGCACCAGCATCATCCCTCGAACCCGCCTCAATTCTGCCCGCTTGGCCCACGACGACCAGCCCCATTACATGAGCAGGCTGATGCATGAGCACGAAGCGATCTATGAGGCCATTGCACGTCAGGACAGCGAAGGGGCGAAAATGGCCATGCGCATGCACCTGAGCAACAGCCGGGAACGGCTGCGCCAGGCGCATGAGCGGGCACAGGTGAGCGGGGCGTGACACCATCGCCCCAGCCTCCTGGTGTCCCTCATCACGGCTAATGACTCAAGATTGTCCTTCGATCGCTTTATCACTCCACTGGCCATTCACCAGCCGGCGCAACCCCAGCGGGTTGCTGTCGCGCAGCGGCTCTGGCAGCAGCGCCTGCGGGTAGTTCTGATAGCACACCGGCCGTAGGAATCGGTCGATGGCCAACGTGCCGACAGACGTGCCCCGAGCGTCCGAGGTGGCGGGGTACGGGCCGCCGTGGACCATGGCATCGCATAACTCCACCCCGGTGGGGTAGCCGTTCACCAGGATGCGGCCGACCTTTTCCTCCAGCAGCGGTACCAACCAGGCGAACGCAGCAAAGTCTTCAGGCTCGCCGATCAGCGTCGCGGTCAGTTGGCCTCTCAGGCCCTGCAGGGCGCTGCGCAGTTGTACCTCGTCGCGCGCTTGCACCGCTATCGTCGTCGGGCCGAAGACTTCTTCCTGCAAAAGCGGGTCAGACTCCACCAGCAGGCGGGCCTCGGCCTCGAACAGCTGTGCACGTGCCTGCGGGCCTGTCTGCGGCTGGCCGGCCAGGTGCACGATACCGTCATGGGCGTGAAGATGATCCAGCCCACTGGCGTAGCTTCGCAGGCCACCTGCATTGAGCATGGTCTGGCCAGCCTGTTGATCAAGATGGCTGCCCAAGTTCTTGAGCAGTTGGGTGTAAGCGGGCGATTGCAGCCCTATCACCAACCCCGGATTGGTGCAGAACTGTCCAGCCCCCAGGCATACGGAGCCTGCCAGTTCACGCGCAATCGCTTCGCCGCGCTTGGCCAGCGCCCCAGGCAGGACGATCACCGGGTTGATGCTCGACATTTCGGCAAACACCGGGATCGGCTGGGGGCGCTCGGCGGCCATGCGGCACAGGGCATCGCCACCTTTGAGCGAGCCGGTGAAGCCCACCGCCTGGATGGCCGGATGCTTGACCAATGGCTCACCCACGCCTGCCCCGAACACCATGTTGAACACGCCTTTGGGCATGCCGGTACGGGCGGCCGCGCGTTCGATGGCACAACCGACCAGGTCGGCGGTAGCCATGTGGCCGCTGTGCGCTTTGAATACCACCGGGCAACCGGCAGCCAGTGCAGCGGCGGTGTCACCACCGGCGGTAGAGAAGGCCAGGGGGAAGTTGCTCGCGCCGAACACCGCTACAGGTCCAACGCCGATGCGCATCTGCCGCAGGTCCACGCGCGGCAGCGGCTGACGGTCTGGCTGCGCCAGGTCGATACGCGCACCCAGATAGTCGCCTCGGCGCAGCACCTGTGCAAACAGGCGCATCTGACCGCTGGTCCTGCCGCGCTCACCCTGGATCCTGGCTGCTGGTAATGCGGTTTCACGGCAGACGATCGCCACGAAGTCATCGTCGAGCGCATCGAGCTCTGCGGCAATGGCCTCCAGAAATTCGGCGCGCCGTGCCGGTGCCAACTGACGAAACGCTGCGAAAGCGGCCTGTGCGGCTTCGGCCGCCTCGTCCACTTCGCCCTCGGTGGCTTGTACGAAGCCATAGGGCAGGGGCTCACCGGTAGTGGCATCCAAGCTTTGCAGGCGCTGTGTGCCGGCGGCGCTGCGCTGGCCGGCGATGAAGTTGTGGCCAAGAATCTCTGGCATCTGGAACTCCTCAGAAAAAAGGATCAGGTAATGGGTGCGGGATTGAACAGGGTGATGTCGTTGTGCAGGCGGTGTTGCTCAGCCCAGGTGTGCTTGCGCCCGCTGGCCACGTCCAGGTAGTAATGGAACAGCTCCCAGCCCAGCTCTTCGATGGTGCTGCGGCCCGTGGCGATGCGCCCGGCGTCGATGTCGATCAGGTCCGGCCAGCGCTGCGCCAGCTCGGTGCGGGTGCATACCTTCACCACCGGCGCCATTGCCAGGCCGTATGGCGTACCTCGGCCGGTGGTGAACACATGCAGGTTCATCCCGGCGGCCAGTTGCAGGGTGCCGCAGACGAAGTCGCTGGCAGGTGTGGCACAGAAGATGAGCCCCTTGCCATTCACCCGTTCCCCCGGCCCGAGCACACCTTGAATGGCGCCGCTGCCGGACTTGACGATTGAGCCCAATGCTTTCTCGACAATGTTCGACAAACCGCCTTTCTTGTTGCCTGGGGTGGTGTTGGCGCTGCGGTCGGCAGCGCCCTGGTGCAGGTAGCGGTCGTACCAGTCCATTTCGCGTACCAGCGCATCGGCCACCTGCGGATCCTGTGCGCGGGAGGTGAGCATGTAGATGGCGTCGCGTACCTCGGTCACTTCCGAGAACAGCACTGTTGCACCGGCCCGCACGAGCAAGTCTGCCGCGTAGCCAAGCGCCGGGTTGGCGGTGATGCCGGAGAAGGCATCGCTGCCGCCGCACTGCATGCCCAGGATCAGCTCACTGGCCGGCACAGTCTCACGCCTGCGCTTGTCGAGTTTTTTCAGGCGGGTTTCGGCCAGGGCCATGATCTGCTCGATCATTTCCGTGAAGCCCAGGCTTGCGTCCTGCAGACGGTACAGCCAGGGCTCGCTGAGGTCGACCGACAGGTCGTCTTCGTGCATCACTTGGCTGGCCTGGAGCTTTTCACAGCCCAGGCTGATGACCAGCGCTTCGCCACCCAGGTTAGGGTTGCGCGCCAGGTTGCGCACGGTACGGATGGGGATATAGGCATCGCGGGCATTGATGGCCACGCCGCAGCCGTAGCTGTGAGTGAGGGCCACCACATCGTCAACATTCGGATAGCGCGGCAGCAGCTCATTGCGAATGCGCTTGACGGCATGCTCCAGCACCCCGGTGACGCATTGCACGGTGGTAGTGATACCCAGGATGTTGCGGGTGCCGACCGTACCGTCGGCATTGCGGTAGCCTTCGAAGGTATGACCCAGCAGCGGCGGTTTCGGCTGGGGAACTGCATCGCAGCGTGGCAGATCGTCCAGCTCGGGCGGGGCGGGCATGTCCAGCTGACCCTCCTGCACCCAGCTGCCTTGGCGCAGGTCCTCCAGGGCATAGCCGATCACCTGTCCATAGCGCCGTACCGCTTGGCCCTTGGCGATGGGCACGGTGGCCACCTTGTGGCTCTGGGGCACGTCTTCTACCAAGGTAAGCCCATCGGCGAACCGGGCCCCTTCGCCCAGGCCGCCGTCGTTGACCACTACCACCACATTGTCATCATCGTGAAGACGGATGTAGCGCGGCGATTCGGAATGTTCGATCAGCTGCATGTTCGGGCCCTATTGTTCAGGTTCTCAGGCTTTTTTTACGTGCGTGCGCACTGGCGGGCAGTGCGCACGTGCTCATTCAATGACGCGGGCTGGCAAGCTGGGCATCCGCCACAGGCGCTGGTTTGGGCTCAGGCGTCTCATCGCGCAGCTCGATGCGCTTGATCGGACCGACGATCACCAGATAGCTCAGTACTGCCACCAGCGCATTGGCGCCCACATAGACCAGCGCCCACTTGAACGAGCCGGTGGCGCTGATGATGTAGCCGATCACGATAGGGGTTGTGATCGAGGCGATGTTGCCGAAGGTATTGAACAACCCGCCGGACAGGCCTGCGATCTGCTTGGGCGAGGTGTCGGCCACCACTGCCCAGCCCAACGCACCAATGCCTTTGCCGAAGAACGCGAGGGTCATGAAGCCTACTACCATCCATTCGGCATCGACGTAGTTGCAGAACACCATGGTGGTGGACAACATCAGGCCGCACACGATTGGCAGTTTGCGCGAGAAGGTCAGCGAATTGCCGCGGCGCAGCAACCAGTCCGAGATCACGCCGCCCAGTACCCCACCGATGAAGCCACAGATAGCCGGCAGCGAAGCGATGAACCCTGCCTTGAGGATGGTCATGCCCCGTTCCTGCACCAGGTACACCGGGAACCAGGTCAGGAAGAAGTAGGTGATGGCGTTGATGCAGTACTGGCCAAGGTACACACCCAGGAGCATGCGGCTGGTCAGCAATTGCTTGATGTAGCCCCACTTGGGCCCGTGGTTGCCGCGCTTGTGGTCCATGTCCACCAAGCCGCCGTTTTGCTCGATGTGTTCAAGCTCGGCGGGGCTGATACGCGGGTGCTGGCGTGGGTTGTAGATGGTCTTGAGCCATACCATCGAAAAGAGGATGCCCAGCACGCCCATGACCACGAACACATGCTCCCAACCGAAACTGAACACGATCCAGCCCATCAGGGGCGCGAACAGGGCGGTGGCGAAATACTGCGCCGAGTTGAAGATCGCCGAGGCCGTGCCTCGCTCCTGGGTCGGAAACCAGGCGGCGACGATCCGGGCGTTGCCGGGGAACGACGGCGCTTCGGCAAAGCCGACCAGAAAACGCAGGGTGAACAAAGTGACGACTGCCCAGGCCACCGGCAGGCCGCCGACGAAGCCTTGCAGCAAGGTGAACAGTGACCAGGTGAAGATGCTGAATGCATAGACGTTTTTTGAGCCGAAGCGATCCAGCAACCATCCGCCGGGAATCTGTCCGGCCACATAGGCCCAGCCGAAGGCCGAGAAGATGTAGCCCAGGGTGACGGCGTCGATCCCTAGGTCTTTTTGCAGGCTCGACCCTGCGATGGCGATGGTTGCGCGGTCGGCGTAGTTGATCGTGGTCACCACGAACAGCATGAACAGGATCAGGTAGCGCACATGCGTTTTCTTCGTCGCTTGCATGCTGGTAGTACTCCCACTAGTTATTGTTGTGCGGGGTCTTCGAATTGTGCCGGAGTAGGGCGGGCCCACTCCGGGGGCGGCGCTGGCAGGCGCCGCGAGGGTTTACTGCGGCCCCATCTTGTCCATCAGGGCGGCAAGCATTTCATACTCCTCGGGGTTCAGGTCGGTCAGCGGTGCACGAACCGGGCCTGCGTCATGGCCGGCAATGCGGGCACCCGCCTTGACGATGCTGACGGCGTAACCGGCCTTGCGGTTACGAATTTCCAGGTAGGGCAGGAAGAAGTCGTCGATCAACTTGGCTACGGTGGCGTGATCGTCCCGGGCAATGGCGTGGTAGAAGTCCATGGCCGTCTTGGGGATGAAGTTGAATACCGCCGATGAATACACCGGCACACCCAGCGCTTTGTACGCTGCAGCATAGACTTCGGCAGTCGGCAGCCCGCCCAGGTAACTGAAACGCTCACCCAGGCGGCGACGGATCGACACCATCAGTTCAATGTCACCCAGACCGTCCTTGTAGCCGATCAGGTTCGGGCAACGCTCGGCCAGTTGTTCGAGCAAGGTGGCATTGAGGCGACAGACGTTGCGGTTATAGACCACTACGCCGATGTTGACCGACTTGCACACGGCCTCTACATGGGCAGCGACGCCATCCTGGCTGGCTTCGGTGAGGTAGTGCGGCAGCAACAGAAGGCCCTTGGCCCCCAGGCGCTCGGCTTGCTGCGCATACTCGATGGCCTGGCGGGTTGCACCACCTACGCCCGCCAGGATAGGTACCGACGTGGCGCATGTGTCCACCGCTGTCTTGATGACCTGGCTGTATTCGCTGGCAGCCAGGGAGAAGAACTCGCCCGTACCCCCGGCGGCGAACAGCGCACTCGCGCCGTATGGGGCCAACCATTCCAGGCGTTTGATGTAGCCAGCCTGATTGAAATCGCCCTGCGCAGTGAAGTCGGTGACAGGAAATGACAGCAAGCCGTGGGAGAGGATGGATTTCAGTTCTTGTGGGTTCATTGTTATAGGCATCCAGACACTTGGGTGGGAGCGGTGCGGTTTGTATGAGGTAAGTTATCGTACAACCTAACTCAAGAACAGTCCCCTCTGGATTTTTTTTCGGTCTAGGTGATGAGGGATTGCATTAATGGCGCGCTATGGATGAATGGTGGAGCGCAGAAAGCGGCCTTAGACAGTTGTGTCTGCTGTCGGGTCATCGTATCTCTGGGATGGGTAGTCGCTTTACAAACGAATGAGGCGGCCTTGCGCCGCCCCATGCTTAATTACTCGCCTGTGTGCGGGTGATCAGGCCGCCTGTTGAGGCTTGCCCTGTGCCTTGCGAACCTGCGCTCGGCACGCATCGCCAAAGGCCTGGAAGAGCTTGATCGAGTCAGGATTCTTGGCAGCTTGCCACTCCGGGTGCCATTGAACGGCAAACAGGAAAGACGAAAGGCCCGGGGCATGGATGGCCTCGACCAACCCGTCTTCGGCGTGGGCAATGGCTTCGATGCCCTTGCCCAGGTTGCGCAAGCCTTGGCCATGCAGGGAGTTGACGCGAATTTCGTCCGTGCCAAGGGTATCGCGCAGCCAGCTGCCGGGCTTGATCTTCACGCTGTGAGCCTGAGCGTACTGCACCTCGACAGGGTCTTCGGGGTTTTCACGGTGATCATTGAAACCAGGCTCGGCGTACACCTTCTGGTAGATGTCCCCGCCCAGCGCCACGTTGATTTCCTGCATGCCCCGACACACGCCGAAGATGGGTAGGCCGCGCTTGATCGCCGCCTTGACCAGCGGAATGTCGAACAGGTCACGGTTCCTGTCCTGGCCTTTGCCTGGGGTTTCGTTCTCCTGGCCGTACAGCGCTGGGTCGATGTTGCTGCCCGCGCCCGTCAGGTACACGCCGTCGGCCATGTCCAAGTAGGTCTCCAGTGCCTCGATGCCACAGCAGGTGGGCACCAGGACCGGGACGCAATCGGCGAAATCGACCAGCGGGGTGATGTATTTGTGGGTCATGACCTGGTAGTCATGGCCTTTGCGCTCTTGGGTGCCCATGGTCATCAGAACGATGGGTTTGCGCAGGGAAGGTTGCTTGTTGCCAATGTTGCTGTTGGACATATGTCACCTTGGGACAGGTTGAACCTGTCGTTGTTGTGCAGGTGCTCGGCGCGCGGCGCTGGTGCAACCTGGGGCCCCGAGCACTGCCGACTCGTCGGCGTCGACGATGCCGGTCGGGACTTGGTGTTAGATTGCCAGAGCCGTTCGATATGTCAAACGACCGCAGCAGCCCGCCAGGCCCCAATCACGGGGCCTGGCGGGCTGAAAGGCAGTGGCGGCGCGGGTTTGGCTAGGGCGTTGGTCAATAATACTTAACGACGCAGTCGACTCATTGCAGCGCCGCAATGTTCCAACGGTTCCAGGGGCTACAGGCTGATGCTTGGCAGGTGACTCGACCGGATCACGTGGCCCTGCCAGCAGGCGTGGGTTAGTCTTCCGAGCTGTTGCGGTGCAGCACATCCCTCCATGATCAGAAGAAGGATATTTTGATGGCCATCCCTAGCAGCGAGCCCGTCACCCATGTTCCCTTTGCTGAGCTCAAAGCCCTGCTTGAGTCGATCTTCGAGCGTCATGGCTGTACGCCGGCAGTGGCTCGGGTACTGGCCGCCAATTGTGCCAGCGCCGAGCGTGATGGCGCGCATAGCCATGGCGTGTTCCGCATGCCTGGCTACGTGTCGACCTTGGCCAGCGGTTGGGTGGATGGCAAGGCTACTCCCGAGGTCAGTGATCTGGCGGCCGGTTATATCAGTGTCGATGCACGGGGTGGTTTTGCGCAGCCCGCATTGGCGGCTGCCCGGGACGTGTTGGTGGCCAAGGCACGCGCTGCTGGGATCGCAGTGCTGGCCATCCACAATTCCCATCATTTTGCCGCATTGTGGCCGGATGTGGAGCCGTTCGCCGAACAGGGCCTGGTTGCCCTGAGCGTGGTCAACAGCATGACATGCGTCGTACCGCACGGTGCGCGCAAGCCGGTGTTCGGGACCAACCCGATCGCCTTCGCTGCGCCTTGCGAAGGGCATCCACCCATCGTGTTCGACATGGCCACCAGTGCGATGGCCCATGGCGATGTGCAACTGGCTGCCCGTGCCGGGGAGCCCGTGGCCCTGGGGGTGGGCGTGGACGGTCAGGGCCAGGTGACTCAGGACCCGGCCAAGATCCTGGACGGCGGTGCTCTGCTTCCGTTCGGCGAGCACAAGGGCTCAGCCTTGTCGATGATGGTGGAATTGTTGGCGGCAGCACTCACGGGTGGGCATTTTTCGTGGGAGTTCGACTGGTCTGGCCATCCCGGGGCCAAGACGCCGTGGACCGGGCAGTTGCTGATCGTCATCGATCCACAGATCGCACAAGGGCAACGGTTCGCCCAGCGCAGCCGCCTGCTACTCGAGCAGATGGAGGCGGCCGGCGTCAGTCGCATGCCAGGTGCCCGGCGGCACCTGGAGCGTGAACGGGCGCAGCGCGAAGGGGTGGCAATCGGCATCAGTACACTGCAGGCGCTGCGCGATCTGCTCATCTGATCGCCGCAGGGCAGGGTAGGCGGCCCTTACCCGATCATGCAGGGTTGCATATACCCCTTGCACGATAGTTGGTGCCCATTCTCAGCCAGTACGGGTATGCTCTTGGCTGCCTTTTTGACTCGTCCTGATCCCAAGGAGCTGCACGCTGTGTTCAAACATGTCGAAGCCTACGCCGGCGACCCGATCCTCTCGTTGATGGAAACCTTCAAGGCCGATCCACGCGCCGACAAGGTCAACCTGAGCATCGGCCTTTACTACGACGAAGCCGGAGTAGTGCCGCAGCTCGCTGCAGTGGATGCAGTGGAAAAGCGCATCGCAGGCCAGGATCACGATGCTTCGCTGTACCTGCCCATGGAAGGCCTTGCCAGTTACCGTCAGGCCATTCAGGCCCTGCTGTTCGGGGCCGACCACCCGGCGGTTGCCGACGGTCGCGTGGCAACGGTGCAGACCGTCGGTGGTTCCGGAGCCCTGAAGGTCGGTGCCGACTTCCTGAAACGTTATTTCCCGCAGGCGCAAGTCTGGGTCAGCAACCCCACCTGGGACAACCATCGCGCCATCTTCGAGGGTGCGGGCTTCACGGTGAACACCTACCCGTACTTCGACCAGGCCACCCGTGGCGTGGACTTCGAAGGTATGCTTGCCACGTTGCACACCTTGCCTGCCAACAGTGTGGTGCTGCTGCACCCCTGCTGCCACAACCCGACAGGTGCCGATCTGGACCAGGGCCAGTGGCAGCAGGTGGTGGAGGTGGTCAAGGCCCGTCAGTTGATCGCCTTCCTGGACATCGCCTACCAAGGCTTTGCCCAAGGGCTGGTCGAAGACGTGTTCGCCATCCGCGAAATGGCCAGCGCAGGCGTGCCGTGCCTGGTCAGCAACTCGTTCTCCAAGATCTTCTCCCTGTATGGGGAGCGTGTGGGCGGCCTGTCGGTGGTCTGCGACGATGCGGCCACGGCGCAGAGCGTGCTTGGCCAACTCAAGGCCACCGTGCGCCGTAACTATTCCAGCCCACCCAACTTCGGTGCCCAACTGGTCGCAGGCGTGCTCAACGATCCCGTCCTCAATGCCCAGTGGGCTGCGGAAGTGGAAGTCATGCGCACTCGCATTCTGGACATGCGCCAAGCGCTGGTCGATGCGTTGGGCGTGTTGCTGCCGGGGCGTGATTTCCAGTTCCTGCTGCGTCAGCGGGGCATGTTCAGTTACACAGGCTTCAGCGTGGAGCAGGTGCGCCGCTTGCGCGATGAGTTTGGCGTCTACCTGATCGACAGTGGGCGCGTGTGCATGTCAGGCCTGCGGCCGGCAAACCTGCAGCGTGTTGCCGAGGCATTCGCGGCTGTGCATCAGTAAGCGCCCACGCTTAACGTTATGCAACGACGATGGCCGAGGCCGCCCTGCGGCTTCGGCCATCGTCATTCTTTATCCGTGTCCTGCCCGCAAGGACGCCTGTGCCAGTCAAGACCTTCTGCACGCCGAGCGTGCTGAGCAGCCCGGCTGCACCTACCGCTTGTACAGACAAGTGCAACCGCCCCTCCGAAAAAGGCTTCGCAAGTGCAACCTTTCCGTGCACAATCGCGCCCCTCTTTTTCCGGTTGAGTAGGGCGCAGCCAACGCTTCGTCATTCTCAGCCTGTTGCAGTCTTGCGAGTGGAGCGTCACCCGGATGAATGAGCAGGCCTCAAGCGTAGAACAGCGTTACGAAGAAACGACCGCCGGTACCCTCGGCAAATGGTCCCGTCAGGACACCACCTGGATGCTCGGCCTGTTTGGCACCGCCATTGGCGCAGGTACGCTTTTCCTGCCGATCAATGCCGGGCTTGGCGGGTTCTGGCCATTGCTGGTGCTGGCGGCGCTGGCTTTCCCGATGACGTACTACGCCCACCGCGGGTTGACCCGGTTCGTGCTCTCGGGGCGCGAAGGGGCAGACATCACCGACGTGGTCGAACAACACTTCGGCATCAAGGCAGGCGCCGTGATCACGGTCCTGTACTTCTTCGCCATCTTCCCCATTCTGCTCATTTACAGCGTGGCCCTGACTAATACGGTCAGCAGTTTCATGGAGCACCAGTTGCACATGGCGCCTCCACCCCGTGCACTGCTGTCGTTCGTGCTGATCCTGGGCCTGCTTGCAATCGTACGCTGCGGCGAACAGGCCACCGTCAAGGTCATGAGCCTGTTGGTCTATCCGTTCATCGTGGCCCTGGCGCTGCTGGGCCTGTACCTGGTCCCGCACTGGACCGGCGGCATTCTCGACAGCGTCCACACCGTGCCCAGCGGTTCGGCCTTCCTGCACACGGTATGGCTGGCCATCCCGGTGATGGTGTTCTCGTTCAACCATTCACCCATCATCTCGGCCTTCGCGGTCGACCAGAAACGCCGCTATGGCGATCATGCAGACGCCCGCAGCGGCCAGATTCTGGCGCGTGCGCACCTGCTGATGGTGGCCATGGTGCTGTTCTTCGTCTTCAGTTGCGTGCTGACCCTCGACAGCACGCAGCTGGCCGAAGCCAAGGCGCAGAACCTGTCGATCCTGTCGTACCTGGCCAACCATTTCAGCAACCCGACCATCGCCTTCGCCGCGCCCTTGATCGCCTTCGTCGCCATCGCCAAGTCATTCCTGGGCCACTACATCGGCGCCAGCGAGGGTCTCAAGGGCATCATCGCCAAGACCGGCGCGCGCCCGGGTGCCAAGGCCCTGGACCGCGTGGTGGCGGCGCTGATGCTGGTGGTGTGCTGGATCGTTGCCACGCTCAACCCCAGCATCCTGGGCATGATCGAGTCTCTCGGCGGCCCGATCATCGCGGTATTGCTGTTCCTGATGCCCATGTATGCCATCCGTCGCGTGCCGGCAATGCGCAAGTACAGCGGGGCGCTGTCGAACGTGTTCGTCACCGTGATCGGCCTGGTCGCCCTGACTTCGGTCGTCTACGGCCTGTTGGCTTAAGCGCCCAGCTGCAGGCCCGCCCCGGTGCTCGGTACGTGCGCCGGGGCTGGCCAATGCTTCACCGCCAACAAATTCACGTTGCCCCATAGGCACATGCTGGCCTTCATGGTTAACTCTTGATCCTTTTCCCAACCCAAGATCAAGGATTTTGTCATGGCTCAAGTGACTCTCAAAGGCAACCCCGTCCAAGTCAATGGCTCGCTGCCACAGGTCGGTGCTCAGGCGCCGGCGTTCTCCCTGGTAGGCGAGGGGCTGGCCGACAAGTCGCTCAATGACTTCGCCGGCAAGCGCAAGGTGCTGAACATCTTCCCAAGTGTCGATACGCCTACCTGCGCCACGTCTGTGCGCAAGTTCAATGCCCAGGCCAACGAGCTGGCCAACACCGTCGTACTGTGCGTTTCCGCCGACCTGCCATTCGCCCAGGCTCGCTTCTGCGGTGCCGAAGGCCTGGAAAACGTCAAAAACCTCTCCACCTTGCGTGGCCGTGAGTTCCTTGAGCAGTACGGTGTTGCCATCGCCGACGGCCCATTGGCAGGCCTGGCTGCCCGCGCCGTCGTGGTACTGGACGAGCACGACAAGGTGCTGCACAGCGAGCTGGTCGCTGAAATCGCCGACGAGCCCAACTACGACGCCGCCCTTGCCGCGTTGAAGTGACGGCGCCGGGCAGGGATCGAACCTTCCTCCTGCCCATTGCTCCAAGCTATACCCTGTAACGGCCCGGAACGCTTTTCCGGGCCGTTTTCGTTTAAAGTTCAGGGTCTTGGCAACGTCAGGCAAAGGTAAACCTCTGGTAAAGGCGCTTTGCTTGGCTGTCGACAGTGCTTATCGTTCACCCTCCTGAATCGTCAATCCGAACAAGGTTCGTTCAACCCATGCAAGCGCCTACATCCCGTTCTCCCCGTCGCTGGCTCGTTATGCTGCTGATCGTGCTGCTGGTTGCAGTGCTGGCCTGGTGGCTATGGCCTGCCGCGCCAGCCACCGACCAGGCTGCTGGGGGGCAGGGCGGCAAGAGCGGGCGGCCCGGTTTCGGAGGGTCTACCGACCCTGTCCCGGTCAGGGTGGAACCTGCACGGGTGGGCGACTTCCCGCTTTACTACAAGGCGCTTGGCACCGTGACCGCGACCAATACCGTGAATGTGCGCAGCCGTGTAGGGGGTGAGTTGGTCAAGGTTCACTTCAAGGAAGGCCAGCAAGTAAAGGCCGGTGACCTGCTTGCTGAAATCGACCCACGTGCCTACCGTATTGCCCTGCAGCAGGCCGAGGGCACCCTGGCCCAGAACCAGGCGCAACTGAAGAATGCCCAGGTCGACGTCGCTCGCTACAAAGGGCTGTACGCCGAGGACAGTATCGCCAAGCAAACCCTGGACACTGCGCAGGCGCAGGTGGCGCAATTCCAGGGGCTGGTCAAGACCAACCAGGCGCAGGTCAACGATGCGCGCCTGAACCTCGAATTCACCCAGATTCGCGCGCCCATCAGCGGCCGTGTCGGCCTGCGCCAGCTCGACCTGGGCAATTTGGTGGCCGCCAACGATACCACCGCCCTGGTGGTGATCACCCAGACAGAGCCGATCAACGTGGCGTTCACACTGCCAGAAACCGAACTGGGCACCGTTCTTGAGCGCTATCGCACCGGGGCCAGCCTGCCCGTGGAGGCGTGGGATCGAGGCGACAGCAAGCTGCAGGCCACTGGCGTGCTGGGCAGTATCGACAACCAGATCGACACTGCCACTGGCACCCTCAAGTTCAAGGGCCGCTTCGAGAACAAGGACCTGGCCCTGTTCCCCAACCAGTTCGTAAACGTGCGCCTGCTTGCCGATACGCTCAAGCAGGTGGTGCTGGCGCCAGCCGCCGCCATCCAGTTCGGGAACGACGGGACGTTCGCCTACGTGGTCAACGGCGAAAATACCGTCAACGTGCGCAAGCTGAAAGTCGGCCCCAGCGACGGTGAGAACAGCGTGATCCTCGAAGGCCTGGCGGCCGGTGATCGCCTGGTGCTCGAAGGCACCGACCGTCAGCGCGAAGGCACCAAGGTGGACGTGGTCGATGACAGCTCCCAGGTGCCCACCACGCCCGGCCAGCATTTGCAGGGCCAAGAAAGCAGTGCCCCGGGCCAGGCCGACAGCACCGCAGGCAAGGCGGGCGCATGAACCTCTCGCGCCTGTTCATCCTGCGGCCAGTCGCAACGACCTTGACCATGCTGGCCTTGGTACTGGCCGGTCTGATTGCCTACCGCATGCTGCCTGTCGCCGCGCTGCCGCAGGTGGATTACCCCACGATTCGGGTCATGACCCTGTATCCCGGTGCAAGCCCCCAGGTCATGACCAGTGCCGTTACCGCGCCACTCGAACGTCAGTTCGGCCAGATGCCCGGCCTTGAACAGATGGCCTCGACCAGTTCCGGTGGCGCGTCGGTGCTGACCCTGCGCTTCAACCTGGACATGAACATGGATGTGGCCGAGCAGCAGGTGCAGGCTGCAATCAACGCCGCCAGCAACCTGCTGCCCAGCGATCTTCCGGCGCCTCCTGTCTACAACAAGGTCAACCCGGCCGATACGCCAGTGCTGACGCTCGCCATCTCCAGCAAGACCATGCCGCTGCCCAAGCTCAACGACCTGGTCGACACCCGCGTGGCACAGAAGCTGGCGCAGACCAGCGGGGTGGGCATGGTCAGCATCGCCGGGGGCCAGCGCCAGGCCGTGCGCATCAAGGTCAACGTGGATGCGCTGGCAGCCAACGGGCTCAACCTGGAGGATGTCCGCACACTCATCGGGGCCTCCAACGTCAATCAGCCAAAAGGCAATTTCGATGGTCCTACCCGCGTCTCGATGCTCGACGCCAATGACCAGCTGCGCTCGCCCGAGGAATACGCCAACCTCATCCTGGCCTACAACAACGGCGCTCCGCTGCGTTTGAAGGATGTGGCGGAAATCGTCGACGGCGCGGAAAACGAGCGGCTGGCGGCCTGGGCCAACCAGAACCATGCCGTGCTCCTGAACATCCAGCGTCAGCCAGGTGCCAACGTCATCGAGGTGGTGGACCGCATCAAGGACATGCTGCCCTCGATCACCGACAACCTGCCCGCGGGCCTGGACGTGTCCGTGCTCACTGACCGTACCCAGACCATCCGTGCCGCCGTGCGCGACGTTCAGCATGAACTGCTGATCGCCATCGCCCTGGTGGTGATGGTCACCTTCCTGTTCCTGCGGCGGTTCAGCGCCACGATCATTCCTTCGATTGCCGTGCCGCTGTCATTGGTCGGTACCTTCGCCGTCATGTACCTGGCAGGGTTTTCCATCAACAACCTCACCCTGATGGCGCTGACCATCGCCACCGGTTTCGTGGTGGACGATGCGATCGTGATGCTGGAGAACATTTCCCGGCACATCGAGGAGGGCGAAACGCCTATGCAGGCGGCGCTCAAAGGCGCCAGGCAGATTGGCTTTACCTTGATCTCGCTGACCTTCTCGCTGATCGCCGTGCTGATCCCGCTGTTGTTCATGGCCGATGTGGTAGGGCGCCTGTTCCGGGAGTTCGCCATCACCCTGGCGGTGGCCATCCTGATTTCCCTGGTGGTCTCGCTGACCCTCACGCCGATGATGTGTGCCCGCCTGCTAAAGCGTGAACCCACCCCTGACGAGCAAGGCCGCTTCTACCGCGCCAGCGGCGCCTGGATCGACTGGCTGATCAAGCACTACGCCAGCGCCCTGCAATGGGTACTCAAGCGCCAGCCCCTGACCCTGCTGGTGGCGGTGGCTAGCCTGGCGTTGACGGTACTGCTGTACATGGTGGTGCCCAAGGGGTTCTTCCCGGTCCAGGACACGGGCGTCATTCAGGGTATCTCCGAAGCGCCCCAGTCCACCTCGTTTGCGGCCATGAGCGAGCGCCAGCAGGCCCTGAGCCGCGTTATTCTGCAAGACCCTGCCGTGCAGAGCCTCTCATCCTACATTGGCGTGGACGGCGACAACGCCACGCTCAACAGCGGCCGCATGCTCATCAACCTCAAGCCTCATGGCGAGCGCGATGTCACTGCAACCGATGTCATCAAGCGCCTGCAACCCCAGCTCGACAAGCTGGTGGGCATCCGCCTGTTCATGCAGCCGGTGCAGGATTTGAGCATCGAGGACCGGGTCAGCCGCACGCAGTACCAGTTCACGCTGTCATCGCCCGATGCCGAGCTGCTGGGGCAGTGGAGTGGCAAGCTGGTCCAGGCCCTGAACCTGCGCCCCGAGCTTGCCGATGTGGCCAGTGACCTGCAGGAGAATGGCTTGCAGGTGTACCTGGTGATCGACCGGGACATGGCCAGTCGGCTAGGCATCAGCGTATCGCAGATCACCAACGCGCTTTACGATGCCTTCGGCCAAAGGCAGATATCGACCATCTATACCCAGGCCAGCCAATACCGGGTGGTGCTGCAATCGCGAGACGCGGCCGTGATCGGGCCCCAGGCACTGGAGTCGATCCACGTCAAGGCCAGTGATGGCGGGCAAGTGCGACTGTCCGCGCTGGCGCGCATCGAGCAGCGCCAGGCGCAGCTGGCCATTTCCCACATCGGTCAGTTCCCGGCGGTCACCTTGTCATTCAACTTGGGGCAGGGCGCGTCGCTGGGCAAGGCCGTGCAAGTGATTGAGCAGGTTCAGCAGGACATCGGCATGCCGTTGGGTATCCAGACCCGTTTCCAGGGCGCGGCGCAGGCGTTCCAGGCATCGCTGTCCAGCACCTTGCTGCTGATTCTCGCGGCGGTGGTGACCATGTACATCGTGCTGGGTGTGCTCTATGAGAGCTATATCCATCCGGTAACCATCCTCTCGACGCTGCCTTCGGCTGCCGTGGGTGCGTTGCTGGCGCTACTGATCAGTGGCAATGACCTGGGCATGATCGCCATCATCGGCATCATCCTGTTGATCGGCATCGTCAAGAAAAACGCCATCATGATGATCGACTTCGCGCTCGAAGCCGAGCGTCACCAAGGCATGAGTCCGCGCGATGCCATCTACCAGGCCGCGCTGCTGCGATTCCGACCGATCCTCATGACCACGCTGGCGGCCCTGTTCGGTGCAGTGCCGTTGATGCTGGCCACCGGGTCCGGCGCCGAACTGCGCCAACCCCTGGGCCTGGTGATGGTGGGCGGGCTGCTGGTGAGCCAGGTGCTGACACTGTTCACCACGCCGGTCATATACCTGTATTTCGACCGGTTGGGCCGTCGCTTCGGCAAGCGCGACCTGGCGCAGGAGCCGGTATGAGTACGTGCAGCGCGTTCCTAAGGGCGGCCCGATGAACCTGTCGGCGCCATTCATCCGCAGGCCCGTGGCAACCATGCTGTTGAGCTTGGCGATCATGCTGCTGGGCGCGGTCAGCTTCGGTCTGTTGCCGGTCTCGCCGCTGCCGCAGATGGATTTCCCGGTGATCGTGGTGTCGGCCAACCTGCCGGGCGCAAGCCCCGAGGTCATGGCCTCGACCGTGGCAACGCCGCTCGAGCGCAAGCTGGGCAGCATCGCCGGCGTCACCACATTGACCAGCAGCTCCAACCAGGGCTCCACGCGGGTCATCATTGGTTTTGAGCTTGGCCGCGACATCGACGGCGCTGCGCGCGAGGTGCAGGCCGCAATCAATGCCACCCGCAACCTGCTGCCCAGCGGCATGCGCAGCATGCCGACCTACAAGAAGATCAACCCGTCGCAGGCACCGGTCATGGTCCTGTCGCTGACCTCAAGTGTGCTGCAGAAAGGGCAGCTGTACGATTTGGCCGACACCATCCTGTCCCAAAGCCTGGCCCAGGTGCCTGGCGTGGGTGAGGTGCAGATCGGGGGCAGTTCGCTGCCGGCCGTGCGCATTTCGGTCGAGCCGCAATTGTTGAACCAGTACGGCCTGGCGCTGGATGAGGTGCGTACCGCCGTGGCCAACGCCAACCAGCGCCGGCCCATGGGCTTTGTCGAGGATGCCGACCGCAATTGGCAGGTGCGGGCCAACGATCAGTTGGAAAGCGCCAAGGACTACGGGCCGATCGTGATTCGCCAGGAGAATGGCACGATTCTTCGGTTATCGGATGTGGCAACCATCACCGATGGGGTCGAAAACCGCTACAACAGTGGTTTTTTCAATGACCAGAGCGCGGTGTTGCTGGTCGTGAACCGGCAGGCAGGTGCCAACATCATTGCCACGGTGGACCAGATCAAGGCGCAGTTGCCTGCACTGCAATCGCTGCTCCCGGCAAGCGTCGAGCTAAACGTGGCCATGGACCGTTCGCCGGTGATCAAGGCCACGCTAAAGGAGGCGGAGCATACCCTGCTGATCGCCGTGGTACTGGTGATCCTGGTGGTCTACCTGTTCCTCGGCAGCCTGCGTGCTTCACTGATTCCAAGCCTTGCGGTGCCGGTGTCGCTGGTCGGCACGTTCGCGGTCATGTATCTGTGCGGCTTCTCGCTCAACAACCTGTCGCTGATGGCGCTGATCCTGGCGACGGGACTGGTGGTGGACGATGCCATCGTTGTGCTGGAGAACATCTCCCGGCATATCGAGGACGGGCAACCACCCATGAAAGCGGCGTTCCTGGGCGCCAAGGAAGTCGGCTTCACCCTCTTGTCGATGAACGTGTCACTGGTGGCCGTGTTCGTGTCGATCCTGTTCATGGGCGGCATCGTGCGCAGTTTGTTCCAGGAATTTTCCATCACCCTGGCGGCCGCCATCATGGTTTCGCTGCTGGTGTCGCTGACCCTCACCCCCATGCTGTGCGCCCGCTGGCTGACTGCGCACCAGGCCGAGCAGACTCGCCTGCAACGCTGGAGCGATGCCGTGCACCGGCGCATGGTTGCCGCGTATGACCGCAGCCTGGGCTGGGCGCTGCGGCATCGGCGCCTGACCCTGATCAGCCTGCTGGTGACCATTGCAGTCAACGTGGCGCTATACATCGTGGTGCCCAAAACGCTGATGCCCCAGCAGGATACCGGCCAGCTCATGGGTTTCATTCGCGGTGACGACGGCCTGTCGTTCAGCGTGATGCAGCCAAAGATGGAAATCTACCGGCGCGCCTTGCTCGCAGACCCTGCCGTGCAGAGTGTTGCAGGCTTCATCGGCGGCAACAGCGGCACCAACAACGCCATGGTTCTGGTCAGGCTCAAGCCCATCGGCGAACGCAAGCTCGATGCCCAGAAGGTCATCGAGCGCCTGCGCAAGGAAATGCCCAAGGTGCCAGGCGGGCGGCTGTTCCTGATGGCCGATCAGGACCTGCAGCTAGGCGGAGGCGGGCGCGATCAGTCGTCCTCGCAGTACCTGTATACTTTGCAGAGCGGCGACCTGGCAGCTTTGCGCCAATGGTTCCCCAAAGTCGTCGCGGCCATGCGCGCCTTGCCCGAGCTGACCGCCATCGACGCACGCGACGGGGCGGGCACCCAGCAGGTGACACTGGTGGTGGACCGTGATCAGGCCAAGCGTCTGGGCATCGACATGCAGATGGTCACCACCGTGCTGAACAACGCCTACAGCCAACGGCAGATCTCCACCATCTACGACAGCCTCAACCAATATCAGGTCGTGCTGGAGATCAACCCGAAATACGCCTGGGACCCCAGTACGCTGGAGCAGGTGCAGGTGATTACCGCCGAGGGCGCGCGGGTGCCGCTGTCGACCATCGCGCACTACGAGAATAGCCTGGCCAACGACCGGGTCAGCCACGAAGACCAGTTCGCCTCCGAGGACATCGCCTTCGACGTCGCCGAAGGCTACAGCACCGACCAGGCGCTGGCGGCGGTCGAGCGTGCCGTGGCCAAGCTCGGCCTACCGGAAGGGGTGATCGCCAAGCTGGGCGGCACCGCCGACGCCTTCACCAAGACCGCGCAGGGGCAGCCTTTCATGATTCTGGGCGCACTGGTGCTTGTGTACCTGGTGCTCGGGATCCTGTACGAGAGCTATATCCACCCCCTGACCATCTTGTCCACGCTGCCCTCGGCCGGCGTTGGTGCCTTGTTGGCGCTGTATGTGACCGGTGGCGAATTCAGCCTGATTTCCCTGCTGGGGCTGTTCCTGTTGATCGGGGTCGTGAAGAAAAACGCCATCTTGATGATCGACCTGGCCCTGCAACTTGAACGCCACCAGGGGCTCTCGCCCGAGGAGTCCATTCGGCGCGCGTGCCTGCTGCGCTTGCGCCCGATCCTGATGACGACGCTGGCGGCCATTCTCGGCGCCTTGCCCCTGCTGCTGAGCCAGGCAGAAGGGGCGGAGATGCGTCAGCCGCTGGGGCTGACCATCATCGGCGGCCTGGTTTTCAGCCAGGTCCTGACCCTCTACACAACGCCTGTGGTCTACCTGTATCTGGACCGCTTGCGTCACCGCTACAACCGTTGGCGCGGCGTGCGCACCGACGCGGCCTTGGAAAACCCGCTATGACTTTTGCCCAGACTCCGCTTCATCGTGCCCTGCAAGTGCTCAGCCGTGTTCGCGGCTCGCGTTTGCTGGGGGCTGCCTTGGGGGCCGCCTTGCTCAGCGCCTGTACACTGGCCCCGGATTACCACCGCCCGGAAATGGCCGGCACGGCGCAATTCAAGCATGCCGAAGGCTGGACGCAGGCCACGCCTTCTGACGCCATCGCCCGCGGTGCCTGGTGGGAGATCTACGGCGACGCGCAACTCAACGCACTGGTCGAGGAGCTCAACCGCAACAACCAGAGTGTGGCGCAAGCCGAGGCTCAGTATCGTCAGGCCCAGGCGCTGGTGCGCAGTAGCCGCGCCGGACTGTTTCCAAGCCTTGACCTGAGCGTGGCCAAGAACAGGTCAGCCCAGGGCACCGGCAGTTCCAGCTCAAGCCTGTCCAATAACAGCAGCGGCATTCGTGACACCTACAACGCCCAGTTGGGCGTGAGCTGGGAAATCGACTTGTGGGGCAAGTTGCGCGAGACGCTCAATGCCAACCAGGCCAGTGCCCAGGCCAGCCTGGCCGACCTTGCCGCCATGCGCTTGAGCCAGCAGTCGGAGCTGGTGCAGAACTACCTGCAACTGCGCGTCATCGATGAGCAGAAGCGCTTGCTGCAAGCCACCGTGGCCGCGTACGAGCGATCGCTGCGGATGAACCAGAATCAATACCGCGCGGGCATCGCCGGCCCCGATGCCGTGGCCCAGGCGCGCACCCAGCTCAAAAGCACCGAGGCTGACCTGATCGACCTGATCTGGCAGCGCGCTCAATTCGAGAACGCCATTGCCGTGTTGCTGGGCAAGACGCCTGCGCAATTTGCCCTGGCCGACAGCCAGGCTATTCCTGCATTGCCACAAATCCCGGTGGCACTGCCGTCGCAACTGCTCGAGCGCCGACCCGACATCGCCGCTGCCGAGCGCAACGTGATGGCCGCCAACGCCAATATCGGCGTGTCACGTGCGGCTTACTTCCCAGATCTCAGCCTGAGCCTTAATGGCGGTTATTCGAGCAGCAGCTTCAACAACTGGATCGAGTTGCCCAACCGCTACTGGTCGGTTGGCCCACAGCTTGCGCTCACCCTGTTCGATGCCGGCAGGCGCAGCGCCGAGGTGGACCGTACCGTTGCCGTATACGACCAGACGGTCGCCCAGTACCGCCAGACCGTGCTCGATGGGTTCAAGGAAGTCGAGAACCTGCTGGTGCAACTGAAGGTATACGGGGACGAAGCCGTGGTGCGCCAGGAAGCCCTGGAGGCAGCCCGCGAATCGCTGCGGCTTACGGAAAATCAGTACAAGGCCGGCTTGATCGGCTATCTGGATGTGGTCAATGTGCAAGCCACCGCCCTGAGCAACGAACGCAGTGTGCTCAACCTGTTGCAGGGACGCTTGGTCGCCAGTGTCCAATTGGTGGCAGCGCTGGGCGGTGGCTGGGATGCCCGTGGGGCTTTCGCCGACCAGGATTGATGTGCAGCCCATGGCACATGTCGACGCACCTACCTGCTGTCGACATGGCCATTTGACATGTCGAAACACCGTGCGTTTTACCAAAGCTTGAGTACAATGGTCGGCCTTTCGTGCCTACCTCTGCCAGCCCCTGGTACTTCGCAAAATGCTGACCGCTAGCTACTCCTCCTCGCTGGTGCTGATTTCCCTGTGCGTGGCCATCCTTGCGTCCTACACGGCGCTGGACCTTGCCGGGCGCATTGCCACCGCCAGAGGGTATGCCGCCTCGCTATGGATGATCGGCGGGGCGCTGGCCATGGGGACCGGCATATGGTCGATGCATTTTGTCGGCATGCTCGCCTTGCAGCTGCCTGTCGAGCTGGGCTATGACCTCACGTTGACGGCATGTTCGCTGTTGATCGCGGTGCTGTCCTCGGGCTTCGCCCTGTGGCTGGTCAGCCAGCCCAGCTTGCCCGTCCTGCAGCTTGCCCTCGGCGCGCTCATCATGGGAGCCGGGATCGCCAGCATGCATTACACCGGCATGGCAGCGCTGCGCATGACACCTGGGATCGACTATGACCCGAGCCTGTTCATGGCCTCGCTGCTGATCGCGGTGGGCGCCTCGGCTGCGGCGCTGTGGACCGCGTTCCGGCTGCGCCGGCAGACCCCCTACGTGCGTCAGATACGTGGGCTGGCAGCGGTGCTCATGGGGATCGCCATCGTTGGCATGCACTACACCGGTATGGCGGCCGCTGGTTTTCCCCAGGGCAGTTTCTGTGGCGCGCTGCCCGATGGCCTGGAAGGGGACGGCCTGGTATCGCTTGTCCTGATCACGACCTTTGCCGTGTTGCTCGTAGCCTTGCTGACCTCCGTACTGGACGCGCGCCTTGAAGCTCGCACGGCGGCGTTGGCCAGGTCTTTGACCCTGGCCAACCAGGAGCTGACTCAGCTGGCATTGCACGACACGCTCACAGGGCTGCCCAATCGCAGTCTGCTGGCTGACCGCATAGAACTGGCCATCGCGAAGGTCGCTGAGCAGGGGGGGTGCTTTGCGCTGATGTTCATTGATCTGGATGGGTTCAAGCCGGTCAACGACGCCTTTGGCCATCATGCTGGGGACCTGCTGCTCAAGGCCGTGGCGACGCGATTGCGGGGTCACCTGCACAGTCAGGACACGCTGGCGCGCATCGGCGGGGACGAGTTCGTGCTGTTGGTCGATTTACAGGACCCGAGCGATGCCATGAACGTTGCCATCAAACAGGTGAATCTGGTCTCGCGGCCTTTCAGAGTGGCCGAGCATGATCTGCAGCTTTCAGCGAGCCTGGGTATCGTCCTGTATCCCGGCAACGGCCAGGATCAGCACGAGCTGCTGCGCAACGCCGACGCTGCCATGTATCACGCCAAGCGGGTCGGCAAGAATGGCTACAGCTTCTTCGACGCCTCGATGAACAGCAACGCCCGTCAGCAGCTGCAGTTGTTGCAGGACTTGCGCCTGGCAGTGGCAGCCGGTCAGTTCCGTCTGCATTACCAACCCAAGTTCGACGCCAAGCGGTGTCAACCGGTCGGCGCCGAGGCGTTGCTGCGTTGGGAGCATCCTCAGCACGGGCTTTTGGCCCCAGACCGTTTCATCGGCCTGGCGGAAAAGACCGGCCTGATCATCCCCATCGGTGACTGGGTATTGGACGAGGCGTGTCGCCAGATGCGCCTGTGGCTGGATGAGGGTATCGAGGGCTGGCGGATCGCGGTCAATCTGTCGGCCATCCAGTTTTGCCACGCGGGCCTGCTCGATAGCGTGGCGTGTGCCCTCGAACGTCACGCACTGCCCGCCAACTGCCTGACGTTAGAAATCACCGAAACCACGGCGATGTCCGACGTGGAGGTGAGCCTGACCGTACTCCAGCAGCTCTCGGACATGGGCGTGGATCTATCGATTGACGACTTTGGTACAGGTTACTCCAGCCTGATGTACCTCAAGCGCTTGCCAGCCAACGAGCTGAAGATCGACCGAGGGTTCGTGCGAGAGCTGGAAGATGAGGGTGAGGATGCGGCCATCGTGTCGGCCATCGTGGCCTTGGGCCGCGCACTGGGGCTGCGAATCGTCGCAGAAGGCGTCGAGACCTCCAGTCAGCAGGCCTTCCTGACGCGGTTAGGCTGCGATTCGCTTCAGGGCTACTTGCTCGGTCGACCCGTGCCGGCCGAGCAGTTGCGGGGGTCGAGCTCGACCCTGGGTTAACTGGCGTTGCGCAGCAAAGGAGGGGGTTGGAAGGCATCGAGTTCGGTTTCGACCGCTTCGATGATGCGCTCTACATCGCTGGCAGCCATGATGGCTGTGCAGGGGATGCCTGCTATGGCCAGCAAGGTTTCGCCCGTGCTTCGATCGAACAGCCGCGCCACCATGCTGCGCGGTGCATCCATGTTGGCTTCGAAACCCAACGGATGGAAGTGCCAGCGCATGACTTGACAGGCGTTGGGGAAGGTCATCTTGTTCATCCGAGCCTCCTTGTACGTGACTGAAAGCTGGTGAAGGGCGGCCGCGCACCGTGGCTGCCGGGAATGTAACCATAGCATCTGGCTGACGTGATTCTCGCTTGCAAATGTGACAAATGTTGCAGGGCATGACCTGCATCACAGCGCTGTGGGTATCTGAAGCCGGTTTAAGGCGCATCCTCATGATTTTGCCCGTCCGGCGGGCACACGCCCACCGCATCGAGCCAATCCAAACGCTGAACCTCGGAAGCCGGGTTCAGGGTGGGGATACGAGATAAGCCTATAGAACGTATAAAGCCGAGCATGGCGTGAGTTCATGAAACCTGACCGACGGGTGATTCACCCAAGCAACCCAGCCGCGATATTGATGGTAAAGCCAAGAATGGCGGTGTTGAACACGAACCCCACCAGCGAGTGGGCCAATACCACGCGCCGCATCGCGCTACCGGCTACCCCCACGTCGGATGTCTGGACGGCCACGCTGATGGTGAACGAGACGTAGTGAAAGTCCCAGTAGTCTGGCTGGGTTTCGCCATCGGCGAAGCGTAAAGGCGGCGCCGTGGCCTTCACTGCATAGAACAGCCGTGCATAGTGAAGGCTGAAGATGCAGCCAATCAGCAGCCAGGAGCCTGCGACGGTGAACCCGGTGTACAGGTAGTGAGCCGTCAATGCACTGCCCTGCAGCCCGCGGCTGGACACCAGTTGCAGCGTCACGGCGACCAGGCTGGCGATCGCTGCGACGCAGACGGTCAGCAGCACCAGGCCCGCGTTTTCGTCTTCGCTGTGGGCCACCTTGCGAACCTTTGCAGGGCTTGCGGTGCAGCTGAGCCAGAGTACCAGCATCAGGTACAACCAGACGCCAATGTTCCAGCCTGCCAGCAGGCGTTGCACAGGGTCGCTGACAGAGACCAGCCAGGCGCTCAGCAACCCTGCGCCTGTGGCCAGGCTCAATCGAGGGTGGGTGCGCGTCAGACGATAGAAAGCCATGGTGCCTCACAGCAATGGTGTGCTCGACAAGGCTTCTGACCGCATGGCTTGAGCCAAGATCCACATAAGGCAGGGGCTCGATATCCTCCCGTGGCAGGGACGGGGGGGCTGCATCAAATTATCATCGAGCGAGACCCGGGGTTTCTTTCGTGCCCTGCATCGCGCGCACTTGCAACTCTCAGTACACTGCACGCTCTAACCCCCCACATTTCGCTGAACTCGAGGTTAATGCATGACGCTCAGTCCTTTGGCAGGCAAGCCGGCTCCAGCCAGCGTGCTGGTCGATATTCCCCGCCTGCTCACGGCCTACTATACCGGCCGGCCGGACGCTGGCGTGGCGAGCCAGCGGGTCGCCTTCGGCACATCGGGGCACCGGGGTACTTCGCTTGAGTTGAGCTTCAACGAATACCATGTACTGGCCATCACCCAGGCCATCTGCCTGTACCGCCAGGAAAAGGGCATCGATGGCCCCCTGTTCGTCGGTGCCGACACCCACGCGCTGTCAGCACCTGCAGCAGCGAGTGCGTTGGAAGTGCTGGCTGCCAACGGTGTGCAGGTGATGTTG
The DNA here is from genome assembly GCF_002420785.1 of Pseudomonas sp. UBA5666. Lineage (NCBI taxonomy): Bacteria > Pseudomonadati > Pseudomonadota > Gammaproteobacteria > Pseudomonadales > Pseudomonadaceae > Pseudomonas > Pseudomonas sp. UBA5666. The sequence goes on from NZ_DIIQ01000048.1 coordinate 107,628, forward strand.
TCCAAGGACGACGAGTACACCCCGACACCGGCAGTGTCTCATGCCATCCTCTGCTACAACCGTGGGCGCCAGGGCGGCCTGGCCGACGGGGTTGTCATCACGCCCTCGCACAACCCGCCGCAAAGTGGCGGCTTCAAGTACAACCCGCCCAACGGCGGCCCGGCCGACAGCGACGTCACCAAGTGGATCGAAGCCAAGGCCAACGAGTTGCTGGCGGCCGGGCTGGCGGGGGTCAAGCGTATCGACCACGCCCAGGCGCTGCAGGCCCCTACCACCCATCGTCACGACTACGTCAGCCACTACGTGGCAGACCTGGAAAACGTCATCGACTTCGAGGTCATCCGTGCGGCCAAGCTGCGCTTGGGTGTGGACCCGCTGGGTGGGGCAGGGGTGCGCTACTGGTCGGCCATTGCCCAGCATTATCAACTGGACCTGGAAGTGGTAAACACCGAGGTCGACCCGACGTTCCGTTTCATGAGCGTCGACTGGGATGGCCAGATTCGCATGGACCCTTCGTCACCCTACGCCATGCAGGGCTTGATCGGCCTGCGCGAGCGTTTCGACGTGGCCTTTGCCTGCGATCCGGACCATGATCGCCATGGCATCGTCACCCCCGACGGCTTGCTGCAACCTAACAACTACCTGGCCGTGGCCATCGACTACCTGTACCGCAACCGTCCCCAGTGGCGTAGCGACGCAGCCGTCGGCAAGACGGTCGTGTCCAGCGGCCTGATCGATCGCGTAACCCAACGGCTGGGCCGCGAGCTGTACGAAGTACCCGTAGGCTTCAAGTTCTTCGCCCAAGGCCTGTTCGATGGCACGCTGGGCTTTGGTGGCGAAGAAAGTGCGGGCGCCTCGTTCCTGCGCCGCGACGGCTCGGTATGGGCAACCGACAAAGATGGCCTCATCCCGGCCTTGCTGGCTGCGGAAATGACCGCCCGGACGGGACGTAACCCAAGCCAGGCGTATGCCGAGCTGACCCAGGCCCTGGGCAAGCCGTTCGCTACCCGCGTGGAAGCCAAGGCCGATGCCCGCCAGAAAGGGTTGTTGAGCAAGCTTGCGCCCGAGCAAGTGACCTCCACCGAGCTTGCTGGAGAGCCGATCCTGCAGATCCTGAGCCACGCGCCAGGGAATGGGCAGGCCATCGGTGGTCTGAAGGTCATCACCGCCAATGGCTGGTTCGCAGCCCGGCCATCCGGCACCGAGGACATCTACAAGATCTACGCGGAGAGTTTCGTCGACGAAGCCCACTTGCAACGTCTGGTACAGGAAGCCCAGGTACTGGTGGATGCGGCCATTGCGTAAGCAGTGATAAAGGGCTTGGCCCTGTGGTGAGATGTAAATTAGAATTAATCCTATTTACATCATCGCAGGGACTTGTCCATGTTCGAAGCCGCGCCGCCGCCCTCGCAAAGCTTCCCTGACCTCTACCGGGAGCACCGAGGCTGGCTCGAGGGCTGGCTACGACGGCGCATGGGCAATGCCTGGGATGCGGCCGACCTGAGTCAGGATACCTTCCTTCGCGTGATGGCCAGCGCCCAGCCGTTGACCGACATCCGCGAACCACGCGCCTACCTGTTGACAGTTGGCAAGCGACTGCTGAGCAACCTGCACCAACGCCGCAGCCTTGAAAAAGCCTACCTTGAAGCCCTGGCCCACCTGCCCGAACAGCACGCACCTTCGCCCGAGCAGCGCTGGTTGTTGCTCGAAACGCTGCAGGCACTCGATGAATTGCTGGGCGGTTTGAAGCCGGTCGTGCGCAAGGCTTTTCTGCTGAGCCAGCTCGAAGGACTGAGCTACGCCGACATCGCCAGCCGGCTTGGTGTTTGCGAGCGGTCGGTCAAGCGCTACATGGCGCACGCTTATGAGCACTGCCTGCTGGCCGAACTCCTGTGAGTGCGCCTGTGCACCTGCGGGAGGCGGTGCGCGAGGCCGCGCAGTGGTTGGCGCTCATCGATTCAGGCGATACCCGTGAAGCGGACCTGGCCGGGCTTGAGCAGTGGCGCAGCCAAAGCGCTGTGCATGAGACCGCCTGGCAGCAGGCGCTGCGCTTGCGCGAGCGCTTCACCGGTTTGCCTGCCAGTCTGGCCATGGCCACGCTGGACCGTCCGGATCAGAGCCGACGTACCGCGCTTGGGCAAATACTGGGTTTGGCAGCGCTGGTGCCTACGGCTTGGTGGGTGAGCCACGAACTGCCCCTTGAGGCCTGGACTGCCGACCTGCGCACGGATGTAGGTGAGCGTCGAGTGGTGACGCTCAATGACGGCACCACGGTGCAGTTGAACACCGACAGCGCTGTCGACCTGGACACCGTAAATCACAAGGTGTGGTTGCGACGCGGCGAAATTTCAGTCACCACGCCTGGCCTTCAACCCCTGACCATCCAGGTGCCTTCAGGCCAGGTGTCGCTGGGTGGTGCAACCCTTGGCCCTGGACAGGTGTGCGTCCGCCTGATCGAATCAGGGTGTCAGGTCGCGGTAGTCCAGGGCAGGGCAGACGTGCAGCCCTCAGGGGGTAATCGCCTGCGCCTCAACGCCGGTCAGCAGGCCGACCTTGTGGCGTCAGGTATTCGAAATCTCGGTTTCTTCGAGGCATGGCGACTGGGATGGCGTGATGGCGTGTTGCGCCTGGACGATCAGCGGCTAGGCGACTTGCTTGTGGAGGTGAGCCGCTATCGCCCAGGTGTGCTGCGCTGGGACCCGGCGTTGGACAGGCTGCGGGTGACCGGCACCTTCCGACTGGATGACACCGACCAGGTATTGACGCTGCTCGCGGCAAGCCTGCCGGTGCAGGTGGTAGCCCGTACCCGCTACTGGATCACGCTGGTGCCGCGAGCAACGACTGCCTGAAGCTCGAACCCGCCAAGTTCACCCCCGAACGCTGCGTTGCGACGCATTGCACGTGATATCAACGAGAAGCTGTCCCCTTTTCCGGACTCGCCTGTCATTACCCCTAGAACACCATAAAGGGGAGCTTTATAGATGCCTGCAGTAAAGTCCATCCACCTGCGCCCATGGGTGCGGGCAGCACGCCCATTGTTCGCCATCAGCCTGCTGCTCGGCACGCCCGCTTGGGCCGATGAGCCAGCCCGGCGCACCTACCAAGTGCCAGCGGCGAGCCTGGGGGCGGCATTGACCCGCTTCGCCGATCAAGCAGGGGTCAGCTTGTCGCTGGACCCAGCGCTGGTCAAGGGCCTGCGCAGCGAAGGGCTGACCGGGCAATACAGCGTCGATGAAGGCTTCACGCAGTTACTGCGCGGCAGCGGTCTGCAATGGGTAGCCGTGGGCCAAGATGCTTTCACTCTCGTGCCGTCGCCCCAGCAAAGTGGCCCGCTGGAAATAGCCCCTACCAGCATCGTCGGTGGCCTACCGGCGACCGACGAAGCACCCCCTTATGCAGGCGGGCAGGTCGCCCGCCAAGGCGCGCAGGGCTTGCTGGGTGCGCGCGATTTCATGGAAACGCCGTTCAGCATCACCAGTTACACCAGCGACCTCGTGAAGAACCAACAGGCCCGCACCCTGAGCGAACTGGTCGCCAGCGACCCTTCGGTTCGTGCCACCAACCCGGCCGGTGGGCGTTTCGAGCAGTTCACCATTCGCGGTTTCAGCTTGTATAACAGTGATGTGTCCTACAACGGCCTCTATGGCTTGCTACCTACCTATTCGATCGATATGGAGATGGCCGAACGGGTCGACATCATCAAGGGCCCCAGCCAGTTGATCAACGGCATTGCGCCACGGGGTAGCGTCGGCGGCGGCATCAACGTCCAACCCAAACGCGCTGGCGACACGCCGATCACCGAGTTCACCGGCAGCTACGCCTCGGCGGGCCAGGTAGGCGGGGCCGTTGACGTAGGGCGAAGGTTCGGTGAACAGCAGCAGTTCGGCATGCGTCTGAACGCGGTGAAACAGTTTGGCGATACCGAATGGGACCACCAGCAAGTGGACCGCGAAATGGCCGTACTGGGGCTGGATTTTCGCGGCGAGCGCCTGCGGCTTTCGACCGACCTTGGGCATACCGAGCGTGACACCGATGCCCCTCAGGAGCGTGTGCTGGTAGGGGCAAGCGCCCAGGTACCGCGTGCTGGCGATGTGCACCGCAACTACGCCCAGGCGTGGAGCAAGGCGCGCACCAACGATACCTTCGGGGCAGTGCATGCCGAATATGACCTCAGCGATTCTGTGCTGGCCTATGGCGCAGTGGGCGCCCGGGAGAGCCGACACGATTTCCTGCGCCATAACGTCTCTGTGATCAACAATGCTGGCGACTTCACCATCCAGCCCCGCGATTTCAGCAGGGATGAATCGGTACGCACTGCCTTGGCGGGCTTGAGGACCTGGTTGCACACCGGGCCCGTCAGCCACGAGATCAACCTGGCTGCCACGTACTACTACATGGACTTCACCAATGGGGGTGCCCGTTACGCCGCCTCAGCCGGCAACCTCTATCATCCGACGGCGACGCCCACGCCAGGTACCCCGACGCGGCTCGATTCGAAGGATTACACCGAGAACCGTTTCTCTGGGCTGGCGTTGTCCGACACCCTCGGCTTCTTTGATGACCGATTGCTGTTGACCCTGGGGCTGCGCTGGCAGCGGGTGCAGGTGGACGATTGGAGTGATGGGGTCAAAGGCGACACGGCGTATGACGAGAAGAAGGTGTCGCCCTCCGGTGGTGTGCTGTACAAGGTGACGGATGAGCTGTCGGTGTATGCCAACTACATGGAAGGCTTGAGCCAAGGCAAGATCGCACCGTCCACCTCGATCAACGAGGACCAGATTTTCCCGCCTTTCACCAGCCGCCAGGTGGAAGTGGGTGCCAAGTATGACCTGGGCAACGTGGCGTTCACGGCCAGCGCCTTCAGAATCCGTCAGCCTGCCTATGAAACCAACCCCGGCTCCCGGGTCTTCGGCGCCAATGGCAAGCGCAACAACCGGGGTGTGGAGCTGACCGTGTTCGGTGAACCCACGAAAGGGGTGCGTGTGCTGGGCGGGGTGATGTACATCGACAGTGAGCTGACCGATACCGTGGGGGGTGCCTACGATGGCAACCGTGCGCCCGCAACGCCCGCGTACAACGTCAACCTGGGGGCCGAATGGGATGTGCCGGCGGTCCAGGGGCTGACCCTGACGGCGCGCGGGACGCACTCGAGCTCCCAGTACCTGGACCAGAACAACAGCAAGAAGATCGACGGCTGGGAACGCTATGACCTGGGGGCACGGTACGCCTTCAAGCTGGACGACACGCAGGTGACCCTGCGCGCCAGCGTCGAAAACGTGCTCGGCGACCGTTACTGGAGCTCAGCAGGCGCGCCGGATGACGCCGAACCGGGGCTTACCTTGTCGACGCCACGCACTTACCTGCTGTCTGCCACGCTGGGTTTCTGATCCGGCCAGCCTGAAGCCCGGGGCCAACACTGCGGGTGTCGGGTGTCGCCGGTTCAACCAGGCGCTATTGCGGCGAGCCGAACAGGGCCGTCCAATAGATGCCGGCATCGCTCTTCGGGTCTACGGCATAGGCTGCGCCGAGGTCCCGGAAGTCGGCGCTCATCAGGACTGCGCAGTGGCCTGGGCTGTCTAGCCAGCCTTGAACCACCTTGTGCGGCGTGTCGCGCCCGGCGGCGATGTTCTCGCCAATCTGCTGGTACAGATAACCGGCAAGCTCGGCCCGATCACCTGGGGTGCGGCCTTCTTTGTCGATGTGATCGAAGAAGTTCTGGTTGGCCATGGCCCGCGTGTGGCCGGCTGCCACTCCGGCCAGCACGGTGTTCCAGCCAAGTGCAGGTGCGGCGGCGTAGGGTTGGCCGCCGCACTGGCGGGGTTGCCGACGCGCGGCGTTGATTTCCTGGAGCATCTTTTGTCCTTCCGCCTGCCAGTCGCCCAGGCGACCAGAGAGCAGGGGGCGCGCCAGCACAATGCGCCAATCCCGACCTTCCTGGCTGACGCCGATGTCGACGAACTGAGGATCGAGCACCACCTGGCAGAAGCTTTCTTCAATGGCGTGCATGGCAGCGGGTGCATCTCGGGGGCCAGACAGGCTGATCGCCTGCACGTTGACCATGGGGTAACCGGCGCGGGTCATGGCCTGCTGAAGGTCACGGGTGCCTTCGGGAGACAGCGCCAGGCGGGTGTCGCTGTTGAGCGGCGGCAGTTCGAGCGAGCCTTGCTCGCCACAGGGCTGCGCCTGGCTGCGGTAGACGTTGATGGCCGCTATCAACTGTGCTTCTTCGCCCGTGACAGCCAGTGCCTGGGAGGAAACGATCAGCCCAAGCGTGAAGGCAGCGACAGATGACAGGACGCGCATATGGTTCTCCCTGAGGCTGGCAGCGGCGAGTAGGCGCTGCCTATCCTACACAAGCCCGATGGTTTTGACCCGAGCTGTGCAACGCATTGAAAACGCCTGCAGTCATTGTCGGTCGTAAGGGAGAGTAGACCGCAGGCTGGGCAAAAAGTGCGGCGGCGTGCAGGCCAGGTGTAAGGGGGCAATGCTGAGTGTGCGTGGACCGGACTTGCACTCGGCATGATATCGGCCATGCATGATGTTGTGCAGCTGTCAGCCCAACAACAGTGAAAGGACCAGAGGAAGCGTGGCCGCCGCCGCCACCGTCTGTACCGCAATGATGGTCGCCATCAGAGGCGCGTTGCCGCCCATTTGCCTGGCCATGACGTAGGACGACGATGCCGTTGGCAGCGCCTGGAAAATCACCGCCACTACAGCGGCCTGGCCACTGAGGCCGAGCAGGCGGCAGAGCCCCCATGTCGTCACCGGCATCACCAGGAACTTGAAGACACAGGCCGCTATCAATGGCTGGGCCTGATCACCGAGACGTGCACCACCCAGGGCCGCACCGACGCACAGCAACCCCAGCGGCAACGCGGCATGCCCTAGCGCGCCAAGGGTAGGCTCGATGCCAGCCGGCAGGCCCAGCCCCGTCACCCGTAACAGCATGCCCCCCGCACACCCTAGAATCAGTGGGTTGGCAAGGATCGCCCGCAGCACCGTCAGCGGCGAGCTGTGCCGGGCGCTGAAGCGCGCGAACACCAGCACGCAGAGCAGATTGACCAGTGGCACGATGGCTGCGTTGGCCACTGCTGCCAATGCGATGCCCGCGCTGCCGTAGATGCCCGCGGCCAAGGTCGCGCCGATGTAGTTGTTGAACCGGATGCCACCCTGAAACAGCGACGTGAAGTCGGTGCCGTCGTGCTGGCGCACGCCCTGGTAAAGCACCAGCAGCAACGCCCCGGACAGGGTCGAAAGCATCAGCACCGCGACCATGGCCAGCACCGGCACCCCGTCCAGGTTGGCAGTGGCCAGGCCATGGAGGAACAACGAGGGCAGCAGTACGTAGTAGCTCAGGCGCTCGGCTCCCGGCCAGAAGCTGTCCGAGACGAAGCCACGCACCCGCAGCAGTGTGCCCAGGGCGATCAACAGGATGATGGGGAGCAGGGTGGTCAACAGCACATGCAGCATGGAGGCAGATCCGTGGCCGGGTACGTTGCACAGACTACCGGCCGGACACTTGCTTTGCCATGCCCGTCCTACCGCCCTGGCTATGGCCTTTCAACGCCGTCCACGCCCATACGCCTGGCTGATACGGTCGATGACCATGGCCAGTGCCACGATGGCCAGCCCGGCCTCGACGCCTTGACCAACGTTCAGCGTCTGGATGCCTGCCAGCACATCTTCGCCAAGCCCTCGCGCCCCAATCATCGAGGCGACCACGACCATCGACAGGGCCATCATGACCGACTGGTTGAGCCCGGCCATGATGCTGGGCAGCGCCAGGGGCAGTGCGATGCGCCTGAGCCGCTGGGCACGGGTCGCGCCAAGGCCTTGGGCGGCTTTGAGCAACGACGGGTCTATCTGACTCAACCCAAGTTCAGTGAGTCGCACCAACGGTGGCAGGGCATAGATCAAGGTCGCGAAAACCGCAGGCACCTTGCCCAGACCGAAGAGCATCAACACGGGAATCAGGTACACGAAAGCGGGTAGGGTCTGCATCACGTCGAGCACTGGCATCACCAGCCGCCTTGCCAACGGCCGAGCGGCCAGCACGACGCCCAACGGTATGCCAACCAGCACGCACAACCCGGTACTGACCAGCACCAGCGCCAGGGTCTGCAGCAGTTTGTCCCATAACCCCAGCATACCGATGACCGCCAGCAGCCCTACCAGGACACAGCTGCGCAGCAGGCTTCGGCAAGCATGCCAGGCCAGCGCACCGACCACCGCCAGCAGTAGCCACCACGGCATGAGCCGCAGCAGATTTTCAAGGCCAACGAGCACTTGCAGCAACTGGTCGGAGACGCTGCGCAGGTGGTCCCCATAATGGAGTACCAACCAGTCGACCATGCGGTTGACCTGATCGGCGAAGGAAAACTGCAAAGCCTGGGGGAAACCATTGCTCACAGACCGCCCTCGACCTTGGTGGCCACCTGCTCGGGAAGCCAAGCCTTCCACACGTGCGGGTGCTGGCGCATGAACGCCAAGGCGGCGTCACGGGGTGGGGTACGTTTTTCGCTCATCTGCGCCAATGCCTGGTTGAGCGTGTCGATAGGCAAATCCACCCGTTCGAATACCTGGACCACGTCCGGGTATTGCTCACGAAAGGCTTTGGACACGCCAACCGAGAGTTTCGCCGGCAGCGAACTGCTGCCTTTTGGGGCTGGGTTGGCAGGGTCGGTCAAGGTCGCCCAGGCCTGGGCATCGAATGCAGGTTCCTGTAGCCGCACGAGCTTGTAGCGGCCCATGAGCGGGGTAGGGTTCCAGTAGTAGAAAAGCACCGGTTGGCCCCGGCGAATGGCCGACCCGATCTCCGCATCCATCGCGGCCCCGGAACCTGTGCGGAAGTTGGTGTACAGTTGGTCCAGCCCATAGGCCTTGAGCTTTTGGCTGTTCACGGTCTCGGACGTCCAGCCACTGGGGCTGTTCAGGAAACGGCCTTTGTCGGGTGATTCGGGGTCGCGAAACACCGCAGCGTAGCGCTTGAGATCCTCGACGCTGCGCAGCTCAGGCGCCAAGGCCTTGAGGTTGCGCGACGCATCGCCTGCGATGACATACGCCGGCACCCACCAGCCTTCCTCGGCATGCTTGACCGTGTCGCCCAGTGCAAACACCTGACCTGCCTGCTCGGCCTTGACCCAGGCAGGGCTGCGACCGGCCCATTCTTCGGCGATCACTTGCAGGTCGTTGCGGGCCAGGGCGACTTCCAGGCTGACCGTGCTACCAGGCAATGTCTCGGTGGCGTAGCCGTACCCACGCTCGACGATCACGCGCAGGAGTTCGGTGGTGAAGGCACCGCTTTCCCAGGTAAGGGCGCCAAAGCGGATGGGTGGCTTCTGATCGGCAGCGCTAGCGCTGTCGGCAGCGGCCAGGCCCAGGGCGAACAGCGCCCCGAGCAGCAGCGATGAACCTCTTTTCATGCCTGACCTCGTCGTCTACGGCCCTTCGGGAATGGGGCAAGTGTAGACGACGCAGCACAGGGGGCAGGCTCAGACGCGGAACTGGTCCATCAATGCCTGCTGCTGGTTGGCCAAGGCATTGAGCGACTGGCTGACCCGCGCCGATTCGTTGGCCTGGCCTGACAGCGACTCGGTGACATCGCGAATGGTCGCCACGTTACTGTTGATCTCCTCGGCCACCGCGCTTTGTTCCTCGGCTGCCGAGGCGATCTGCAGGTTCATGTCGGTGATGACCGTCACCGCCTGGCCAATGCGCTGCAAGGCGGTCACGGCCTGGCCGACCTGCTGCACGCCGCTTTGGGCCTGACGATGGCTGTTGTCCATTGCGCCCACCACTTCACGGGTACCGTCCTGCAAGGCCTCGATGACCTGGCGGGTTTCTTCGACCGACTCCTGGGTGCGCTGGGCCAGGTTGCGAACCTCATCGGCGACCACCGCAAAGCCGCGCCCGGCCTCACCGGCTCGGGCTGCCTCGATGGCGGCGTTGAGCGCCAGCAAGTTAGTCTGCTCGGCAATCGAGCGGATGACTTCCAGTACGGAGCCGATTTTTTCGCTGTTCTGCGACAGGCCCTGCACCTCGGCCATGGCCGTGCTCATGTCGGCGGCCAGCGAATCGATGCTGTGGGTAGTGCGATCGATCACCGCCAACCCTTCGCGCGTTGCCTGGTCGGCGTCGCGGGCCGCCTGCGCGGCTTGCGCTGCGCTGCGGGCGACATCCTGGGCGGTCGCGCTCATCTCGTGCGAGGCGGTGGCTACCTGGTCCACCTGGCGGTATTGCTGCTCCATGCCGGCGCTGGTCTGGGTGGCGATGGCCGAGGACTGATCGGCCGTCGAGCGGGCGGCCTGTACCGACTGTTTCACCTCGGCGATGGTGGGCTGGAGTTTGTCCAGGAAGCGGTTGAACCAGCCCGCGAGTTCACCCAGTTCATCTTGCTTGTCGTAGGTCAAGCGGCGGGTCAGGTCACCTTCGCCACTGGCGATGTCCTTGAGCATGGCCGCCACGCCCAGTATCGGGCGAGTAACGCCCCGGGCCATCAGCCACACCATCAGCAGGCCAAAAATGGCTGCTGCCAGGCCTAGGCCCAGTTCGAGCAGGGTACCGCTGGTGTTGAGGGCGTCCAGTTCCTGCTTCAGGGCCTCGGCGGGCCCGGTCAGGGCGTTTTCGGGGACGTCCAGCAACACGCCCCATGGCTTGGCGTCCGGGATCGGGCGGAAGGCCGCGAGCACTTTCAGGCGTTGGCGGTCATTGATGATGGTCATCTTGCCGTCGGCCATCTTGGCCACCAGCTCCGCACCTTTGGTCGTGTCGATCTGATCGAAACGCTGGGAGAGCTTGCTGGCATCGGCACTGTAGCCTGCCAGCAAGCCCACCGGGCTGAGGATGCCGACGGTGGTGCGGCCTTCGTAGAGACTGCGGCTGGCCTGTTCGCTCAGGGCCTGCAGGCTGTTGAGGTTGATGTCCACCGACAGGGTGGCGATCGCCTTGCCGTCCACCACCAGCGGGAAGACGATGCTGGTCATCAGCACCTGCTGACCATCGATGGCATAGAAGTAGGGTTCGACCACGCAGACCTTGCCCGATGTACGCGGGCATACCCACCAGGTGTTGGCAGGTTGGCCGCTGGGCCCAATGGACGTGTCGGCCATGTCGCGCTCGGGCAGGGCCATCGAGGTGAGCTGGCCCACGTGCGGTTGCGACCAGTACAGGGCGAAGCGCCCGGTTTCGTTGCTGCCGAGCTCAGCCTGGCCGGCGAACAGGCTGTCCTTGCTGTCCAGCGCATTGGGCTCGAACACCAGTGACAGGCCCAGCAGATCGGGGTTGGCCTGGAGCGCGGCGCGCACCTGCCGGGTCATATCCTCGCGCAGGTCGAACGCATCGAGAAAGCGCTTTTCGGCCTGTTCACGCAGGAACAGTACCTGCCTGGAAAAGCCCGCACCGTACTGGTAAGCATCCATGAATTGGCGGCGGATGTTCAGGGCCTGCACCTCGCCCTGGGATTCGATGCGCGACTGGGCCGATTCGGTCAGCATCTGCATGCTGCTGGCCTTGACCAGGTCCGAGCTGTGGTCCATCCGGTACAGGGACAAACCGATGAGCAGGGTGACGATGCCGGCCAGGCACAGGCCGGCCAGCAATGTGATTTTCCATTGGATGGAAAGTTGTCGCAGAGGCATGGGGCAGATCCCTTTTTATGACAAGTAAGGGTTAGGGCACGGGCGAGGCGGTTTCCAGCCCCAGGTGGGTATCGGCTCCTACAGACTTTTCTTTATTCAAACATTCAATTTGATCCGCCGGTTGCGGGCAATCCGCCGTTGCCTGGCAGTTTTGACATCTGCCGTGCACTGCGTCAGAGTGCGCGCTTTTTTGTTCCCAGTGAGGTAAGCCCCCCATGAATGCAGTGATTGCCGCGGTCGGCATCATGCTGATACTGAGCCTGTCCCGCGTGCACGTGGTCATCGCCCTGATCGTCGGTGCCCTGGCAGGTGGGCTGGTCGGCGGCCTGGGTGTGCAAGGCACACTTGAAGCTTTCAATGGTGGGCTCGGCGGGGGGGCTACCGTGGCACTGTCCTATGCGTTGCTGGGTGCCTTTGCCGTGGCCATCGCCAAATCCGGCCTGGCGCATGCGTTGGCCGACCGGGCATTGGCCATGATCGACCGGCAAGGCCACGACCAAGGTGGCAGGGTCAAATGGTTGATGATCGGTTTGATGCTGGTGGTGGCCGTCTCGTCGCAAAACATTCTGCCCATCCATATCGCCTTCATTCCATTATTGGTGCCGCCGCTGCTCTATGTGCTGACCCGCCTGCGTATCGACCGGCGCCTGATCGCCTGCGTCATTACATTCGGCCTGATCACGCCCTACATTTTCCTGCCTGTGGGTTTCGGCAATATTTTCCTCAATCAGATTCTGCTGGCCAACGTGGCGCGTGCAGGGGTCGACATCACGGGTGTCAACGTTACCCACGCCATGGCCATTCCCGCCGCTGGTATGTTGGTGGGCTTGATAGTGGCGATGTTCGTCAGCTACCGAAAAAAACGCGACTACGACCTGGCGCGTATCGAGCAGGTCGAACAGGTGAGCGTGCGTTACAACCCGATGACGCTACTGGTGGCCGGCATTGCAATCGTTGCCGCGTTCGTCGTTCAGCTGCTGGTGGATTCGATGATCATCGGCGCGATGGTCGGCTTCTTGATTTTCTCGCTGTCAGGCATCGTCAAGTGGCGCGACACCGATGATCTGTTCACCGAAGGTATGAAGATGATGGCCATGATTGGTTTCATCATGATCACCGCCTCTGGCTTTGCAGACGTCATGAAAGCCACGGGTGATGTGCAAAGCCTGGTCGAAACCTCGGCGCATTGGATCAACCACAGCAAAGGGATAGGTGCCTTGCTGATGCTGCTGGTGGGCCTGCTGGTCACCATGGGCATTGGCTCGTCGTTTTCCACCGTACCGATTCTGGCTGCGATTTTCGTACCGCTGTGCGTCCAGCTCGGCTTCGACCCTTTGGCGACCGTGTGTATCGTCGGTACGGCAGGCGCGTTGGGTGACGCAGGCTCGCCAGCATCGGATTCCACCCTGGGTCCGACTTCCGGGCTCAATGTGGACGGGCAGCACCATCACATCTGGGACACGGTGGTGCCGACGTTCATCCACTACAACCTGCCGCTGTTGGCCTTTGGGTGGCTGGCGGCGATGACGCTCTAACAGCAGGGCACTCAGCGCTTGGCGGGCGGCGGCGAAATACGGTTGAGCACCGTGCTGCCGTCGTTGCTGCGGGTCAGATAGACCGGCAGCACCTTGGGCAGGTTGTTCACCAACTGGCCTACTTCCCGGGTGTTGTAGATGCCGCTGATACGAATCTGACCGGTACCGACATCGGCAAGCCTCAGTGGCTTGTCGAGGTAGCGGTTTATGGCCGGCAGTGCCTGTTCGAGGGTCAAGTTGTCGAGCACCAGTTTGCCGCTGCGCCAGGCCAGGGCGTCGGCGAAGTTGCTGTTTTCCAGCAACTGGGGCTCATAGTCGCCCTTGCGGTAGGTGGCCTGCATACCGGGGCCAAGCCGATAGCCCGCATTGCCTTCGCTGGATACCAGCACCGATCCTTCGACCAGGGTCACTTTGACCCTGTCCTGGTATTTCCAGACATTGAAGCGGGTACCTGTCACGCGGGTCTGGCCATTGCCTGCGCGGACCACGAAGGGGTGCGAGCTGTCGTGGTGGACCGTGAAGAAGGCTTCGCCACGCTTGAGCGTGACACGGCGCTGGTGCTTGAAGTTGAGGTAGGTCAGGTCGGTGTTCAGGTTGAGCTGCACCGTACTGCCGTCACTCAACTGCACGGTCTGCATGTGGTCCGTCGTCTCGACGTGCTGGTAGCGGTTGGGAACCCAGCCTTGCTCCCAGCCGATCCACCCCACCAGCGGCAGAGCCGCCAACGCGATGACGGCAGCGTAAGCCTGAGCGCGCCACCTGCGACCGCTGCGCCGCACCGGGGCAGGGTGCCCATTCGCTTGAACGGGACGCGGCAGCAAGTCGGCCGTGTACCAGATATCCAGCATGGCCTGGTATTCCTCGGCATGACGCGGATCGGCTGCCAGCCACTGGGCAAAAGCCTCACGCTCGGCAGTCGTGCAATCGCCTTCATGCAGGCGCATGCACCAGTGCGCAGCGGCGTCGGCCATGCTGTCATCGGTGTGGATAGTCGGGCGGTCTTGGTTCATCGCGGCTCCAGGTTTTGCGCATTCTAACGTTCCACCACCGCGTCGAGAAACACGGAAAGCCGCCAAACCCTTTCATTTCCCGGCCTTTTCCGGCAAAAGCCTTCAGATTTTTCGCTTTTGAGAACGCTTCGCGCCATGAATAAAGGCGCTCGTGTCACGTACATAGCAAGCTAATTAAGTCTTTGACATTCACTGCCTAGGCAGTAATATTTACACACACTTGTTCGAGCAATCATTCATGCCCCATTTCTCGCCAGACAATTTCGAGACGTGCGCCATCGGCATGCTGTTGGGCCGCGCGGCGCTTCTGAAGGATCGGATCCTCGACTGGCACCTGGAGTCCGAGGGCGTTACTGCCGCGCAGTTCAAGGTGTTGATCATCGTGACGCAGTACCAGGTCGATACCCCGGCGGAGGTCTGCCGCTACCTGGGCCTGGACAGCGGATCGATGACGCGCATGCTCGATCGCCTTGAGCAAAAGGACCTGCTGGTGCGTACCCGTTGCCCGACGGACCGCCGCGTGGTGCGCCTGGCGTTGACGGCCGATGGCCAGCGGCTGGCCGACCGTTTGCCCGAGATCGGAGCTGCCGCCATGAACGAGCTGTGTGGCGCCCTGGCGGCCGATGAGCTCAAAGACTTGGAGCGTCTGTTGGCCAAGGTACTGCTTGGCGCTGGCGATCCGCTGACGATCCGTCGCTTCGGTGATCGTTGAACCCCGTTTCCTTTATTCCAAGGTATTGTCATGGCTACTTCCTCAGACACCCCTGCACCTACCGAGGCACCCACCTCCTCGCGCAAGCGCAAGCTCTGGCTGATTGGCCTGTTGGTGCTGCTGATCCTCGGTGGGCTAGGCACTTGGGCCTGGTACAGCCTGGTTGGGCGTTGGTACGAGAGCACTGATGACGCCTACGTCAACGGCAACGTGGTCGAAATCACGCCGTTGGTGACCGGGACGGTGACCAGCATTGGCGCCGACGATGGCGACCTGGTGCATGCCGGCCAGGTCTTGCTGCAGTTCGACCCGGCCGACAGCCAAGTGGCCCTGCAATCGGCTCAGGCCAACCTTGCGCGTACGGTAAGGCAGGTGCGCGGTCTGTACAGCAATGTCGATTCGCTCAAGGCTCAGTTGCAGACGCGTCAGGCTGAATTGCGCAAGGCCCAGCAGGACTTCAACCGGCGCAAGGTGCTGGCCGAAAGCGGCGCTATCGCCGGCGAAGAGCTTTCCCATGCGCGCGATGACCTGAGTGTTGCCCAGGCGGCGGTTAACAGTGCCCGCCAGCAACTGAGTACCAGTGCTGCTTTGGTCGATGACACCGTGGTGGCTTCGCACCCAGAGGTCATGGCCGCGGCGGCCGATCTGCGTCAGGCCTACCTGGCTCATGCGCGCACCACGCTGGTAGCGCCAGTGACCGGCTACGTTGCCAAGCGCAGCGTGCAGCTCGGGCAGCGCCTGCAACCCGGTACTGCCACCATGGCAGTGATTCCGCTTGACCAGGTGTGGATCGACGCCAACTTCAAGGAAACCCAGCTGCGCCAGATGCGCATCGGCCAACCGGTTGAGATCACTGCCGACCTGTATGGCAGCGATGTCTCCTACAGTGGCACGGTGGACAGCCTGGGTGCAGGCACCGGCAGCGCGTTTGCCTTGCTGCCTGCGCAGAACGCGACCGGCAACTGGATCAAGATCGTGCAGCGGGTGCCTGTGCGCATTCACTTGAACCCCGACCAGTTGAAGGACCATCCCTTGCGTATCGGCCTGTCCACGGTTGTGGATGTGGACCTGCACGACCAGAGTGGCCCGGCCCTGGCTCAGCAACCTGCGCAACAGGCGAGCTACACCACCGACGTCTACGATCGCCAGTTGGTGGAGGCAGACAAGCTGATCGAGCAACTGATCCGTGACAACAGCGCGCCTGGCAAGACGGCACAGCGATGAGCAATAACGCCGCCGCCCAGTTCACGCCGCCTAGCCTGCTGCTGACCACCATCGGCCTGTCGCTTGCCACGTTCATGCAGGTGCTGGACACCACCATTGCCAACGTGGCCTTGCCGACCATCTCGGGCAACCTGGGGGTCAGTTACGAGCAAGGGACTTGGGTGATCACCTCGTTCGCCGTGAGCAATGCCATCGCCTTGCCGCTAACAGGCTGGTTGAGCCGACGCTTTGGCGAGGTGAAGTTGTTCCTGTGGGCGACCTTGTTGTTCGTGCTGGCATCGTTCTTGTGCGGCATCGCCCAGTCGATGCCGGAGCTTGTGGGCTTTCGGGTATTGCAGGGGGTGGTAGCCGGTCCGTTGTATCCCATGACCCAGACCTTGCTGATTGCGGTCTATCCCCCTGCCAAGCGGGGGATGGCGCTCGCACTCCTGGCCATGGTGACGGTCGTGGCCCCTATCGCCGGGCCCATCCTGGGTGGGTGGATCACGGACAGTTACAGCTGGCCGTGGATTTTCTTCATCAACGTGCCCATCGGCCTGTTCGCCGCTGCGGTGGTGCGCCAGCAAATGCGCGATCGTCCGGTGGTCACCAGCCGACAGCCGATGGACTACATAGGGCTGCTGACGTTGATCGTTGGGGTAGGGGCCTTGCAGGTCGTGCTGGACAAAGGCAACGACCTTGATTGGTTCGAGTCCTCGTTCATCATCACCGGTACGCTGATATCCGTCGTGTTCCTGGCTGTATTCGTCATCTGGGAGCTGACCGACCGGCACCCGGTGGTGAACCTGCGGTTGTTCGCCCACCGCAATTTCCGCGTGGGAACCATCGTCCTGGTGGGTGGCTACGCAGGCTTCTTCGGCATCAACCTGATCCTGCCCCAGTGGCTGCAGACGCAGATGGGCTATACCGCCACCTGGGCAGGCTTGGCCGTGGCGCCTATCGGGATATTGCCGGTAATCATGTCGCCATTCGTGGGCAAGTACGCGCATCGCTTTGACTTGCGGATTCTGGCGGGGCTGGCGTTTCTGGCGATCGGTAGCAGTTGCTACATGCGTGCAGGGTTCACCAGCCAGGTGGATTTCCAGCATGTGGCATTGGTGCAGTTGTTCATGGGCATCGGGGTTGCGCTGTTCTTCATGCCCACATTGAGCATCTTGTTGTCCGACCTGCCGCCCCAGCAAATCGCCGATGGATCAGGCTTGGCGACGTTCCTGCGCACATTGGGGGGTAGCTTTGCGGCTTCGCTGACGACGTGGATCTGGATCCGCCGGGCTGACCAGCACCATGCTTACTTGAGTGAGCACATCAGCCAGTACGAGCCGGCGACACGGCATACGCTTGAGCAGATGGGCGGGGCGAACCTGCACAACTACGCGCAGTTGGAGCAGGTGCTCAACGGGCAGGCTTACATGATGTCGACGGTGGACTACTTCATGATGATGACGTGGGTGTTCGCAGGGCTGATTTTGTTGGTCTGGTTCGCGAAGCCGCCGTTTACGGCCAAGGCGGGGCCCGGGGGCGGGCATTGAGTTTGATTTGGGTTGCGTGACCGGTGTTTTGCTAAATACCGGAGCCCAGTAGGAGCGGTCTTGCCGGAGCGCCGGACCGACCTCGATGGGCCGCACAGCAGCCCTAAAGAGAATTTCATGGGGAGCCGATGTTTTTTGAGTCCGCGCTTCTGCTCTTCACTGCATCGTCATGGCTGATCATCACGGGGGGCTGCACGGGGCCTACTCATTTGGGCAGTCGAAGTTTCTACTTCGGTCTTTAGCCGCCGAGTCGAGGTGCGTTTCTTCCTCTCCGGGCGTTTACCTGGGCGAACGGCCCAGAGGTAAGCGTTTTCGCGTAACCGCTCTTGAATGGCCGGTGGATAGTCATTGACGGTGGTCAATGGCGGAACGGGTTTCCCGGGCAAACCGGCTTCACGAATGATCTTGGGCCAGCGCGGTTTCCAGCACAGCATCAGGCTTAGCCAATGGCCGGTGCCGATGATCAGGAAGGCGGGCGAGATCAAGACCAGGCCGAGTTT
This sequence comes from Pseudomonas sp. UBA5666, assembly GCF_002420785.1. NCBI lineage: Bacteria > Pseudomonadati > Pseudomonadota > Gammaproteobacteria > Pseudomonadales > Pseudomonadaceae > Pseudomonas > Pseudomonas sp. UBA5666. The sequence goes on from NZ_DIIQ01000048.1 coordinate 125,774, forward strand.
GATGATTCGAGAGGATTTTCGAAAGTAGTGGGTCAGGCCTTCGAATTGAGGGGTAAAGGCTTGCCAGGGCCAGGGGAAGTGCGAGGTCATAGGTGGGCGGGGCAGGTCCTCCGGGCCCTCGTCCATGAAGCGGCGGATGAACTCCCACTCGGATTGCAGCTCCGTGAAGTTGTTGGCGGCCTTGCCTACGAAGATGTGCTCCGGGTGAAGTGTTCCGGTAAAGGAGAGCGGCCACACGAGATCCAACGGAAGGCCCAAGCTACCGGCAGCCGCGTATCTTTTATCTGAGCCACTGGAGGTGATACCGTGCCAAGGGAGTGTGACGATGCCACCACAGTACGTTGGGCGATGCAGGTAAACCTGCTGGGTGATTCTATTGAAGCGTATTAGCATGTGCCGAGACGTGAACATCTCGAGTCGTGTGAAACGGAGTCCAAATTTCAAGTAGAGGCCTGACGCACATAAGCCTAAAGTAGCGAAGAGGGATGCCATGAGCAGGTGTTCACCATAAGGCTCACCGTTGTAGTTGAGTGATAGGCTAATGAGGGTTTTTATATCTTCCAAAGCAATCGCCGTCATCGCCAGTGAGTAGCCTATGACTGCAAGGGACACTAGGCTTATCAGTCCTCGCTTGTGTTCCCACATGCCGCAACGCATTTCCAATATATGGCGGCTGTAAACATAAATTGGCCCTCGACTTTTAGGGCTAGAGCTAGCCGATTTCTTGGCGGCTTCAAGCATCTCCTGGTCGTCGCTTTCATAAATAACCTTTATTTTTTCCTTCTTGTTTTGCTTTTCAAAAGCATCGCGCTGCTCTTTGTGTTCAATATAGGTCAGCCATGCTAGCCACTCCACGAAATACATTACATAACCCCACTTACGGAGTTCTGCAGAGCCTCAATTTCTTCTGCATCATTGGCGAAGCCTTTCTCAGATAGGTGAAGGCGGAAACAGCATTTACGGCACCATTTTTCTAAAGCATCTTCATCGAAGAGCAATAAAGCACTACTGCTAGCGAGCACAACGATGCCCCCAACCCAGCCCAGCCGACTAAGCCAGATCATGGCAGCTCTATTCGCCGCCAAGTGTGAAGATGATTTTGAAAGCTTTGCGCTGAAATTACTAATATTAAAACTAGGTGCCTTGATTGATATCCACTTGAAAAGCTCGCTAGCCTGTGAAAATGCAACCCCTCCTTGCCCTGCGATTAATGCAAAAGTTGCGACTGTTCTAACAGCATAAGCTGCAGCTATTATTAATTTTGATTTTTGCCTTGCCTCCGCAGCATCTGAAATGTCCCACATGATACTGACGAGCCCTCCCACCGCTGCCAACCCAGCCCCCCACAGCCGATAGCGTCCCAGGCTAACTTGCGCGCCCCGCGCAGTAGCGCTGTTCGCACCAACGCCTCTAAGCGTCACTTCAGTGCCCACTGCAAGCAGCTCCATCCCCGCAGCCGCACTGGTAAATGCAGCCGCAGTCACATCGCTCCAGAAGCGTCGATCCTTGTCCTCCCGTCTTCCTTGTAACAACAGGAGCCCGGCCTCCAACAGCAGTAATCCGCTGGCGATCCGCAAGCGATAGAACTGATTCCCGTGCACCCCGCGCAACGTCTCGGCATAAGCTCGATCAAGCCGGCGCACGATGGGGGCCGCGACGCGACCGGGCGAGGGCGTTTTACCGTCCAGCGCCTGCTCACTCAAGCGCAGTTCCACCGCTTGCTGACCCAGTGAGGCAATGAGGTAGGTGCTTAGGCGTCGGTACAGCAACCGATCAGTGCTGCCGGGTGCACCCACTGACAAGCTCTGTCGCCCAAGCTGCCCAAGCCAAGCCAACGCGCCAGCAGTGTTGATAGGGCTGTGTTGCGTGAGCTGGTCCAGATGGCTGTCCAGCCGGCTGAAGTGCGCGCCGAGCTCCTTGGCCTGTTTTAGGGCCATCTCCAGTTGAAGAATAGGGTCGCTACCCTGTGCCAGTGCGTCCAGCGCTGTGCGTGTCCGCGCAAGCACCTCTGCAATCTCACGCTGGTTGAGGACAAATGAGCGCAGCGCAAGGTTGTCAGGGGTTATATCGTCGGCGCGCCACCATTGGGCGAGCAATGCTGCGCCTGCTGGCACGCCTTCGAGGCCTATCACGCATAGGCCCGTTTGATGTGCAAAGCACAAGCCATTGGTGAGGTCGCTCTCATCATAGTGGACAAGTGCGTCTACCAGTGCGGACGACTTCAACCACGTGAGGTGATCTGCCGCTCTGGACTCGGCGAGACGTTGTGCTTCGGCGCTCTGCGCCTCGAACGTCTCCAGGTGTCGATGCATACCTTGCAGGTTGACGAGTGGCAGGTAGCGGTCTTCGAAATGTTTGGCAAACTCGCCGTTCTCGGCAAGGATTTCGAGCTTCTGCCTCTCTTTTTCTACGTGTATTTCGAAGATGGCCTCTTTTTTCTGTTCCCAAAGTTCGGCCAGCCGCGACTGCGAACCCTGCATGACGTAGGCGAGACTGGCGCGTAGCGCCTTGTCATAATGACCGACCAACGCGGCAACCTTTCGCTCCGTGAATTGCTCATGCAGCTCGCTAAAGGCTTGAGCAACCAACACCTTCCGCTCGTTACTGGGGCCACCGTTCTCGGTACTGGCTTCCAGCCAATTCCTGAGGTGTTCCATGCCAGCGTTGCGCCAGGCATTGAGTTCCTGGGTAATGCCGATGGCGTCCTCCACCACCACGGCAACGCCCCGTGCTTCAGGTTTACTGCCCAAGGGACTCAGGGCTTGCCGTGCCGCCGCCAGCGAGCTGATG
>NZ_DIIQ01000047.1:0-2141 GCF_002420785.1 Pseudomonas sp. UBA5666
AGTCGGCAGCAGACGCTGGCGACCGCACCTTCGAAAACCTGCAGCTGGGTAACGAGGCGTCGGTGAAAGTCACCGATACCATCGACGAAGTTGTAGCCAAGCTGACTGCGACCGACTCGGTTACCGAAGGTGGTCAGATCACCTACACCGTGACCCTGACCAACAAAGACGGCCTGCCGATCGATAAGCATGGCGCGCTGACCTTCACCCTTGATGATGGCAAGACCACCATCACTATCCCGGCGAACGGCACCACGGGTTCGGTTACCGTCACAGCGCCTGACAACGTCTATGTTGGCGCGAACGACCCGGTCGTCAAATCGATCGCCTCCGTTGCCGGCGCAGACGTTGGCAAGTTCGAGCAGCTGACGCTCGACAAAACGCCTGTCACCACTCAGGTTACCGATGAGCCTGGCTCGGGAGTTCCTGGTACTGGCAACCAGGGCGACCTGGTCCAAGTGACTATCACCGCCGACCAGACCTCTGTCGCCGAGAACGTCAAGCCGACCTTCACCGTGCACGTGAATACCGCACTGGCCAATGACCTGGTCGTGACCCTTAGCAACAGCGAGAAGGTCACTATCAAAGCCGGTGAAACCAGCGCCCAGTACACCCACGCCGCACAAGGCGACGACGTCTACAAAGACTCCGGCGAAATCAGCCTGGGCATCAAGTCGGCAGCCGATGCGGGTGGTCGTACCTTCGAGAACCTGCAGCTGGGCAACGAGGCCTCGGTGAAAGTCACCGACACCATCGACGAAGTTGTAGCCAAGCTCACCGCGACCGACTCGGTCACCGAAGGCGGTCAGATCACCTACACCGTGACCCTGACCAACAAAGATGGCCTGCCAATCGACAAACACGGCGCGCTGACCTTCACCCTGGACGATGGCAAGACCGTCATCACCATCCCAGCCAACGGCACAACTGGCTCGGTTACTGTGTCCGCGCCTGACAACGACTATGTCGGTGCTAACGATCCGGTCGTGAAGTCGATCGCCTCCGTTACCGGTGCCGATGTTGGCAAGTTCGAACAATTAACGCTCGATAAGACACCTGTCAGCACCCAAGTTACCGACGAGCCAGGTTCGGGTACGCCAGGCAATGACAACCAGGGTGACCTGGTACTGGTGAACATCGTGGCCAACCAGGTCTCGGTCAACGAAGCCACGCCACCCCTGTTCACGCTGACCCTGAACCGCGTGCTGGACAAGGACCTCACGGTCACCCTGAGCAACAACGCCACTGTTGTGTTCAAGGCCGGCGAGACCAGCAAGTCCTATGTCGCACCTGCCCAGGGCGATGACGTCTTCAAGGACGAAGGCAAGATCCAGATCGGTATCGTCAAGGCCCAAGTGCCGAATGCTACCTTCGAGAATCTGGTGCTGGGCGCGCCTGCATCGGTCGATGTCACCGACACCATCAGCAAAGTCACTGCGGTGCTGGCTGTGGATAACACCTCGGTCGTCGAAGGCGGGAAGATCACCTACACCGTAACCTTGATCAGCGAAGACAGCGACCTGCCGGTCACTGGCCACGGTGGCGTGACCGTCACCTTGACCGGTGGCACCCAGGTGTTCATCGCCGCTGGCTCTGCTACTGGCACCGTCACCATCAATGCGCCAGATGACGTGTACGTCGGCGGCCAGCCTGCGGTCACCAAGTCGATTACCGACATCACGGTCGCAGGCGCCAAGCAATTTGAAAACCTGGTGGCGGACAAGTCGCCGGTTACCACGACCGTGCACGACGAACCTGCCGGCCAGGGCGACCTGGTGCAGGTCAATATCGTCGCCAATCAGGTGTCGGTGAACGAAGCCACTGCGCCGACCTTCACCCTGAGCCTGAACCGCGCACTGGACAAGGACCTGACCGTTACCCTGAGCAACAACGCCACCGTTGTGTTCAAGGCTGGCGAGATGACCAAGACCTACACGGCTGCTGCGCAAGGCGATGACGTCTTCAAGGACGAGGGCAAGATCGAGGTTGGCATCGTCAAGGCAGAAGTGCCGAACGCCACCTTCGAGAACCTGGTCATTGGCGGCCCGGCTTCGGTCAACGTCACCGACACGATCAGCAAGGTCACTGCCGTGTTGGCTGTGGATAACACCACCGTGACCGAAGGCGGCAAGATCACCTAC
>NZ_DIIQ01000047.1:2454-3046 GCF_002420785.1 Pseudomonas sp. UBA5666
CGTCACCCTGACCGGCGGCACGCAAGTGTTCATCGCGGCAGGTTCTGCCAGCGGCACTGTCAGCATCAATGCGCCGGACGACGTGTACGTCGGTGGCCAGCCTGCAATCACCAAGGCCATCACGGACATCACCGTCGCCGGTGACAAGCAGTTCGAAAACCTGGTGGCCAGCAAGGCGGCAGTCACGACCACCGTGACCGACGAGCCGGCTGGGCAGGGCGACCTGGTACAGGTCAACATCGTTGCAGACCAAGTGTCGGTCAATGAAGCCACGGCCCCGACCTTCACCCTGAGCCTGAACCGTGCGCTGGACAAGGACCTGACCGTCACCCTGAGCAACAACGCCACCGTTGTGTTCAAGGCTGGCGAGCTGACCAAGACCTACACGGCCGCGGCGCAGGGCGACGACGTGTTCAAGGACGAGGGCAAGCTGGAGATCGGCATCGCCAAGGCTGAAGTGCCGAACGCCAAGTTCGAAAACCTGGTGCTGGGCGCGCCTGCCTCGGTCAACATCACCGACACCATCAGCAAGGTCACCGCCGTGCTGGCTGTGGATAACACCACTGTGGCTGAAGGCGGCAAGATCACCTAC
>NZ_DIIQ01000047.1:3251-68691 GCF_002420785.1 Pseudomonas sp. UBA5666
CGTCACCCTGACCGGCGGCACCCAGGTGTTCATCGCTGCCGGTTCTGCCAGCGGCACCGTCACCATCAATGCGCCGGACGACGTGTACGTCGGTGGCCAGCCTGCGATCACCAAGGCCATTACGGACATCACCGTGGCCGGTGACAAGCAGTTCGAAAACCTGGTGGCGAGCAAGACCACCGTCACCACGGCGGTGACCGATGAGCCGGCCGGCCAGGGTGACCTGGTACTGGTCAACATCGTGGCCAACCAAACCTCGGTCAATGAAGCCACGCCGCCTCTGTTCACCCTGACCTTGAACCGCGTGTTGGACAAGGACCTCACCGTCACCCTGAGCAACAACGCCACCGTTGTGTTCAAGGCCGGGGAGACCAGCAAGTCCTATGTCGCGCCAGCTCAGGGCGATGACGTGTTCAAGGACGAGGGCAAGCTGGAGATCGGCATCGCCAAAGCCGAAGTGCCGAACGCCAAGTTCGAGAACCTGGTGCTGGGCGCGCCTGCCTCGGTCAACATCACCGACACCATCAGCAAGGTGACTGCTGTGCTGGCTGTGGATAACACCACCGTCGTCGAGGGTGGCAAGATCACCTACACCGTGACGCTGGTCAGTGAAGACACCAGCCTGCCTGTGACAGGCCACGGCGGTGTGACCGTGACCCTGACCGGTGGCACGCAAGTGTTCATCGCGGCGGGTTCTGCCAGCGGTACGGTCAGCATCAATGCGCCGGACGACGTGTACGTCGGTGGGCAGCCTGCGATCACCAAGGCGATCACCGACATCAGCGTTGCTGGTGACAAGCAGTTCGAAAGCCTGGTGGGCAGCAAGACTGCCGTAACCACTACCGTGACCGACGAGCCAAGTGGCCAGGGTGACGTGACCACCGTAGGCATCAGTGGCACCACTTCGCTGACCGAAGGCGAGACGGCGCATTACACCCTGACGTTGAGCAATCCATCCCAGTCCGAAGTGACCGTCACCCTCAGCTACTCGGGCACGGCCAAGAACGGTGAGGACTTCACGGGTGTCACTACCGTGAAGATTCCGGCCAACAGCTCCGGCGTGACCTTCGATGTGCCGACGATCGACGACAAATTGGTCGAAGGCACCGAGAACTTCACGGTCAAGATCGAAAGCGCCACCGGTGGCAACTTCGAGAACTTGCAGGTAAACGGCAGCAAAGGCAGCGTCACCACCGCCATCCTCGACAACGACAACCTGCCGGTTTCCCCAGGCGGTGCCGTGTATGGCGTGGAAGACACCGACTACGTATTCGCCTGGGGGGACTTCAAGGTCACCGACCCGGATGGCAACACCGGTCTGGCCGTGACCATCACCTCGCTGCCGGCTGCAGGCAGCCTCAAGTACTTCAACGGCAGCAGCTGGACCAACGTTACCGTCGGCCAGGTGATCAGCCAGGCCGATATCGCCGCCAGCAAGCTGAAGTTCGTGCCGCTGCTAAACCAGTCTGGCGCTGACGGCTACGGTGGCACCGGCGTGGGCAACCAACAGGCCGACTACGCGCAGTTCAAGTACAAGCCCAACGACGGGACCAACCTGGGCACCGAGACGACCATGAAGGTCGATATCAGCCCGGTGGCCGACATGCCGACCCTGGCCATCGGCAGTGCCGATGTGGTGTCCAAAGGCCTGACCAAGGAAGTGTGGACCACCCTGAAGGACCTGGGCACCAACGGCAATGGCATCACCGGTGATGCACTCAAGACGGTCTTTGCCAACTCCGGCAGCGCCACCTCCAGCGGCACTACCACCAACGTCCAGTCCGACGGCAGCGTGAATGGGGGCAGCGGTTCGAAGACCTCCGGCCTGATCTACCTGGAAGCAGGCAAGACCTACACCTTCAGTGGTACTGCCGACGACAGCTTCCTGGTCAATATCGGTGGCAAGACCGTGGTCACGGCCACGTGGGGTGGCGGCGGCCAGGTGACGGGGTCGTTCACGCCTACGGCGACCGGCTACTACCCGATCGAGGTTTACCACGCCAACCAGTCCGGCCCGGGCAGTTATGACCTGAACATTCAGGTGGGCTCTGGCGGCGTGACGGATCTGAGCAGCGCGAACATTCGCATGTACCAGAACGTGACCGAGATGGCCAACGCTGGCCTGACCGTGTCCGACGCGCACACGGTCAATGGTCAAACCTACTACGATGGCTACAAGCTCAACGAAGGCCCAGAGAACGGTACGGTGAAACTGGTCGGTATTTCGACCGCCCTGACCGATACCGATGGTTCCGAGACGCTGAACGTCACACTGGGCGGCTTACCAAAAGGAACGGTGTTAACTGACAACGCAGGACATACAGCTACAGTCGCCGATGGGCCGATCAATGTAACAGGGTGGAAACTCAGTGGCTTGACCCTTACCCCACCTGCCTACTTCAAGGGCTCGTTTGACATCACGGTCACTTCAACGGCTACTGAAAGTCTGGGTGACTCCGCTAGTACCGTTGGCCGTATTCCGGTTACGGTTTATGGCGGCGTTTACAAAGCCAGTGTTGGTACATCGGGCAGCGACGTACTGAATGGCAGCGAAGGTCATGACATCATCGTGGCGGATGTATCTGGCCTGAACGTGGTGGCCGGAAAAAACTACAACATTGCATTCATTGTCGACAGCTCCGGCAGTATGACAGACGAATCGATTGCCGCAGCGAAGACACAGCTGGAATCTGTATTCAAGACACTCAAAGCGAGTTTGGGGGCCGACACGTCGGGAACGGTTAACCTCTTCCTGGTAGATTTCGATACTCAGGTCAACCAAAATATAGCCGTCAATCTATCGGACGCGAATGCTCTGAGCCAACTTCAAAGTGTTCTGAGCTCCATGCAGGGCGGCGACTACGGCGGCGGCACCAATTATGAAGATGCGTTTAAAACTACAGCTAACTTCTTCAAGAGCAAGATGGCGCTGGGCAATACGAACGCTGAGAATCTTACGTACTTCATTACCGATGGTAAGCCGACCTATTACCAGCGTGGCGAGCAGACTGATGCCCGACTGTGGACGAACGGCAAAATGCTGGACGAGGTTGTTAATGTTAACAACTACAAGGTTGGTGCCACGTTCAGTGAGTGGGCTGACTCGACTCACAGGGTGGACATAAACAGCGCTGGACAGGTAAAAGTTACAACTTATGGCTACAATTTCTGGGGTTCGTTTGTTGCCATGTCCACGAGCACTATCGGGACAATCCATGCCCAAGGTGATGGCACCTACGAGCTGTCCAGTTTGGGCGGCACTGGCAAGAATTCATCCTCGAATTGGAGCGATTCGGCTACAAATACAACTGATAGTTTCATGTTGCTTGGTGGCAGTTCGACCGTGCCGGGACTGAGTAAGGTTCAGGCTATTGGTTTGAATTCTGACGTCAGCCTCGCTGATCTCAAACCGTACGATACGGCGGGCAAACCGCAGACCAATATAGATCCGTCCAAACTGGCAAGCGCGATTCTTGGACATACTGAGGCGACGTTGCCTGGTGCCGATACGGTCGACGGTGGAAATGGCAACGACATCATCTTTGGTGACTTGATTACCTTGAACGGTGTTGTCAGCGAGGGCTATCAGGCCTTGCAAACGTATGTCGCCCAGAAAACAGGGGTTGATGCCAGTGCTGTCACCACTAGTAATGTTCACCAATACATCGCTGAGCACTACACCGAGTTCGATATTTCAGGGCCTAACGACGGCAACGACATCCTCTCGGGCGGCAACGGCAACGACATCCTGTTCGGTCAGGGCGGCAACGACATCCTCGATGGCGGCAAAGGCAATGACATCCTGTTGGGTGGTTCGGGCAACGACACCCTCATCGGCGGCCCGGGTAACGACATCCTGATCGGCGGCAGCGGTGCCGATACCTTCGTCTGGAAGGCCGGTGATTATGGCAATGACGTCATCAAGGACTTCAACCGCTCCGAAGGTGACCGCATCGACCTCAAGGACCTGTTGCAAGGCGAGAAAGGCAGCACCATCGACAACTACCTCAAGCTGTCGACGGTGGAGGGCACCACGACGTTGCAGGTCAGCAGCGAAGGCAAGCTCAACACCGATGGCGGGCTGGCCAATGCTGACGTCACCATCAAGCTGGAAGGCGTGAACTGGTCCAACCAGACGATCAATTCGTTGATCAGCGGTGCCGACCCGACCATCATCATCCACAACAAAGACAGCTGACGGTCCATGACCGGGGCAACCGTAACAGGTTGCTCCGGTGTGCCTTGACCTGGCGCAACTGCCTGGGCAGGCCTTCCGCCACGCACTCCCACAGCGCATACTTTCGCGCCGCACCCACGCGTGCGGCGCTTTTTGCCTATGCTGCTGTCTACCCTGAAGGAATCCATGTGACGAGGGACATCGCCATGTTCTACGTGCAACGCGACGCCGCTGGCCAGTTGCAGCGAGTGGAAGCTGCTGCGTTCGACGAATTTACCGAAATGCTTCCGGCCGACCATGCCGACATTCAGGAATGGTTTGCCGATGACGTCGTGGAAAATAGCCTCAATCAGCTCAAGCAAAGCGACTTGGACATGATCCGGGTGCTTGAAGACTTGATCGATGTCCTGACCGCCAAAGGCGTGTTCAAGATCACTGACCTGCCACCGGGCGCCCAGGCCAAACTCCTGAACCGTTCGACAGCGCGCAAAGCGCTGAGCAGCCTCAATAACCTGATAGAGGAAGAAGAAGAGGGTGGCCTGATCTGACGCCGAACTCAGGCACCGACCGAACTATGGTTATGCTTTAAAGGTATTTAAAATATAGTTCTTATGACCTTATAGTTCACTCCACTGCGTACCCGTCGACCAATCGATGCGCCGCACGACTCGAACCCACACGGGAGTCCCCCGTGCGTTTCCGATCGTCGCGCGTCATGAAGTCGCGCACTGCGTGGGAGTGAAACATGCCAGCCGCCTTGAACGCCCTGTTGCTCATCGATAGCGCGCCGTCACAACATTTTGATGTCCACCCGTTCGCCGGCGCCGTCGGCGCCGAAATCGTCGGCCTCGACCTTTCCAGGCCGCTCAATGCCCAGGACTTCGCGCGGATTCACCGTGCCCACCTCGATCATCATGTGCTGGTTTTTCGCGATCAGCGCATCACGCCTGAGCACCAGATCGCCTTCAGCCGCCGTTTTGGCGAACTGCAGATTCATGTGCTCAAGCAGTTCCTGCTTGAGGGGCATCCTGAAATCCTGATTGTTTCCAACATCATCGAGAACGGCCAAAACATCGGCCTGGGCGATGCTGGCAAATTCTGGCACTCGGACCTTTCCTATAAGGCACTGCCCAGCTTGGGCTCGATGCTACACGCCCAGGAACTCCCTGACGAAGGCGGGGACACGTTGTTCGCCGACATGCACAAGGCCTGGGACGCAGTACCCGCTGCGCTGCGCACGCTGGTAGCCGGGCGCAATGCCGCTCATTCCTACACCGCCCGCTATGCCGAAACCCGATTCGAAGGCAATTGGCGCCCTGCACTGACAGCCGAGCAACTGGCCCAGGTGCAGGAAGTGGTCCACCCCGTCGTGCGCACCCACCCTGAGACCGGGCGTCAGGCCTTGTTCGTCAGTGAAGGTTTCACCACCCGCATCGTCGGCCTGCCGGAAGACGAAAGCCGGGATGTCCTGCAACAGCTGTATGCCTTGAGCGTGCAGGATGACAACGTCTATCGCCATCAATGGGAGCCCCACGACCTGGTGTTCTGGGACAACCGCTCCCTGATCCACCTGGCTGCCGGTTGCCCTGCGCACCTGCGGCGCAAGCTCTACCGCACCACCATCCAGGGCGATGCCCCGTTCTGACGAAAAGGATTCCATCATGCGCAAATCCATCAGCCGCCTGGCGGCAAGCATCGGGCTGGGCGCAAGCCTCATCATTGGCAGCCTGACGGCCCCCGCCGCCGCCCAGGCAGAAGGCAAGATCCGCATCGCCGAACAGTTCGGGATCGTCTACCTGCTGCTCAATGTGGTGCGTGATCAGCACCTGATCGAAAAGCATGGCAAAGCGCAGGGCATCGACATCGACGTCGAGTGGGCACAGCTTTCCGGTGGCTCGGCCATCAACGACGCGTTGCTATCCGGCTCCGTGGATATCGCAGGCGCTGGCGTAGGTCCGCTGCTCACCGTCTGGGATCGCACCCGAGGGCGACAGAACGTCAAGGCTGTGGCTTCGCTGGGCAACTTCCCGTATTACCTGGTCAGTAGCAATCCGGCTGTGAAGACCATTGCGGATCTGTCCGAAAAGGACCGAATCGCAGTGCCGGCAGTGGGGGTGTCGGTGCAGTCGCGCCTGCTGCAATACGCTGCGGCGCAGCAATGGGGAGATCAGCAGTACAACCGGCTGGACAAGTACACCCTGGCTGTTCCTCATCCCGATGCTACGGCCGCCTTGCTGGCAGGCGGTACCGAACTCAACGGGCATTTCTCCAACCCGCCGTTCCAGGACCAGGCACTGGCCAACAAGAACGTGCACATCGTGCTCGACAGCTACGACCTGCTCGGACCGAATTCGCCCACGCTGCTATTCGCCACCGAAAAATTCCGCAAGGACAACCCCAAGACGTACAAAGCCTTCGTCGATGCCATTGCCGAAGCGGCCACATTCGCCCAGAACGACAAGGCGGCAGCCGCCGATACCTACATCCGGGTGACCAACGCCAAGATCGACCGCGCAAGCCTCATCAAGCTGATCGACAACCCTCGGTACGAATTTACCGTCACGCCAAAGAACACCTACAAGCTCGCCGAATTCCTCTACAGGGTCGGCGCGATCAAGCATAAGCCAGCGTCATGGAAGGATTATTTCTTCCAGGATGAACGCCCGTTGCAAGGGAGCTGAGTCATGACTGCGCCATTGCCAGGCCACACGGTCAGCACCTTGATCCACCCCGCAGCACCGCCGTTGCTGAACGTGCAGGGCCTCACCCTCGAGTACCGCACCCGGCGACGGGTGGTGCGCGCGACCCATCAGGTCAGTTTCGAGGTGGATCAGGCAGATCGCTTCGTCCTACTGGGGCCTTCGGGTTGCGGCAAGTCAACCTTGCTCAAGGCCGTGGCTGGCTTCATCGAACCCTGTGAAGGGCAGATCCTGCTTCAGGGGCAGCCCGTCAGCGGCCCGGGGCCGGACCGAATCGTGGTGTTCCAGGAGTTCGACCAGTTGCCACCTTGGAAGACGGTGAAGCACAACGTCATGTTTCCGCTGTTGGTATCGGGCCAATTGAAGCGGGCCGAGGCCGAAGACCGGGCGCTTCACTACTTGGATAAAGTCGGCCTTGCAGCTTTCGCCGATGCCTACCCGCATACGCTGTCGGGCGGTATGAAGGCGCGCGTGGCGATCGCCAGGGCCTTGGCCACGCAGCCGAAGATATTGCTGATGGACGAACCCTTTGCCGCACTCGATGCACTTACCCGGCGCAAGATGCAGGAAGAATTGCTGCTGCTCTGGGAGGAAGTGCGCTTCACCCTGCTGTTCGTCACCCACTCTATCGAGGAGGCCTTGGTCGTGGGCAACCGCATCTTGCTGCTCTCACCTCACCCCGGCCGGGTACGCGCCGAGGTGCACAGCCACCAATATGACTTGGGCAGCCTGGGTGGCAGCGATTTCCAGGCCAGTGCCCGGCACATACACCGCTTGTTGTTCGATGAAGCTGCTGGCCCCGCGCAGGTCGACGATATTGGTTTCAATGACATCCGCATTGCCTACTGATCAGGAGTTTGAGCCATGACCACAACCTCTGTGCGCCAGAAATACGAGGTGCAGCTAGAGCCCTTGCTCAGTGTGCCTGTGGAACGCGACCTGTCGTTGACTCAGCGCCTCTGGCAGCACGGCTGGCTGCGCAAGGCCGTCATCCTGGTGGTCATCGCCGTGGTCTGGGAAGCCGTCGCCCGTTACCAGAACAACGACCTGCTGCTACCGACCTTCCTCCAGACCGCTGCCGCGTTTTGGGAAGGCCTGGTCAGTGGAGAGTTGCCGGCCAAGGTCGGCGTGTCGCTGGTGATCCTGCTCAAGGGCTACCTGCTGGGCATCATCCTGGCTTTTGGTCTCACTAGCTTGGCTGTCTCGACCCAGCTTGGGCGCGACTTGCTTGGCACTTTGACCTCCATGTTCAACCCCCTGCCTGCCATCGCCCTGTTGCCATTGGCATTGCTGTGGTTCGGGCTAGGCGAAAACAGCTTGATCTTCGTCCTGGTGCATTCGGTACTCTGGGCCCTGGCGCTCAATACCTATGCAGGATTCCAGGGCGTTTCCGACACCCTGCGCATGGCCGGGCGCAACTACGGCCTCAAAGGGCTACGGCTGGTGATGCACATCCTGGTGCCGGCGGCGTTGCCCTCGATTCTGTCCGGGCTCAAGATCGGCTGGGCGTTCGCCTGGCGCACGTTGATCGCCGCGGAACTGGTCTTTGGCGCCAGCAGCGGCAAAGGTGGCCTGGGTTGGTACATCTTTCAGAACCGCAACGAACTCTATACCGACAAGGTGTTCGCAGGCCTTGCGGTGGTCATCCTGATCGGGCTGCTGGTTGAGGGGATTGTCTTCAGCACGCTGGAGCGCCTGACGGTCAAGCGTTGGGGCATGCAGCGCTGAACAGGCAGGCGCGGACGCCGGCCATTGGCCAAGGCCAGTGAGCGCTCCCCTGATCATGGCGTTTGATACTGGGCTGCGGCGTTGCTGAGAATCTTGCCGATCTCTTCGCGCAACTGCGCAGGCTGCTCGACCACCAGCTCATCCCCACGGCTCAATAGCCACCAGCGCAACGAGCTCCCATCGCTCACCGTGGCCCGCAGCCGATGCCCTTGGTCATGGGCGGTCAACTGCATGTCGCTGCTCAGTGGGGCCTCCCTGAGCTGGCGCGCCAGTGGATCGCTGATGCGTGCCACCAATTCGATGCCTTCGCCCGGTGGCGCTTGCAGCGCCTCTCCTTTGAGGTGTGCCAGCAGATCGGTGGTGCCGCGTAGCTCGTTCACCACGCCGGCCGCCCAGTGCCACCCGTAGGGGATGCTCTTGTCATTGCGCTCCAGCGGAAAGATCAGCGACAGGTCATTGAGGTCGCGCTCCACGGTGCGCTTGCTGACGGTAAAGCCCAGGTCTCGTAGCCGACAAGCCAGTTCGGAACTGGTGAGCCCTGGAGAACGGCCCGGTAGCTGGCGCAGCAGCGCCCACTGACGGCTGAGGGTGGCGCGAGTGGTGGCGAACGGCAAAAGGTAACGTCCTTGTCTAGGCTTGCCGCTCTAGGATGGCGGCACGCGAGGGGCATGGCAATTGGCCACGGACCGCTCAGATCAAGTAAGTGACGGTTGGTTGCCTGCCACCGAATCGTTCGCGACAGGTTTTGACGTCCTGTTGCGCAGAATCACGCCTCATCACAGCCGAAGGTTGAGGTTGTGCATCGTTCAATGAGGATGAACATGTCTGCTGTCGGCAATATCCATTCGCTGCTCGCCCGCCTGCTTCCGGCACAGGTGATCGTTCCTCCCGCCGTTGCCCGACGCCAGCGGCTGTTTGCAGGTGTCGGCATGCCCAGTCAACGGACGATGCTGGTCAGCCGTCTGGACGAAGCCAGTGACCTGCAAGTGGTCTACCAGGATCTGCGCCTGCAAGCCCTGCAAGGGAACGTCGCGGCGCTGAACGACCTTGGTTGGATCTGGCTCAATGGCAAGTACTGGCGTGCTGATACCGTGCTGGCCGGGCACCTGCTGCGCATGGCGGCGTTGCAGGGCAATGCCGTGGCCTGGTTCAACCTGGGGCAGCAGCACTACTTCGGCAAAGGTGTCGACCGTTCCTACACCCAGGCCGCCGAATGCTACCGCCAGGCGTTCGAGCGGGGCATGTCGCATGCGGCCGCTGCGCTGGGAGACTTGTACGAAGAAGAAGTGTGTGATGCCCGGATTCAATGGCAAGTCGATCCACAGCTTGCCTACCGATGGTTCCTGCAAGGTGCCGAGCAGGGTGAGGCACGCTGTCGCTTTGAGGTTGGCTACCGGCTGATTCACGGTCTGCATGTGCAACCGGAGCTCAAGCCGGCGTTGTACTGGCTCGAACTGGCGGCCGCTGCGGGTGTGGTGCAGGCAGCGGAAGAACTGGCCGTGCACTTCAGTCGACGCGATCAGGAGCGGTATCAGCAATGGCGCGACCGCGCCGTGCAGATGGGCAGTACCTTGGCCCTGACCATGAAGCTGGAAGACCAGGTTCAGCCCTGAAGCGTTGGTGCAGTTAGCTGCGAGCTTTGCACTGTAAACAAGATTTCATGCAGGCGCTTCGTCGCCCCCTGTTGACGGAAGGGGGAGCACCCGGCGTATATTGATAGTTAGCAAACTATGAATATATGTGGTTTTCATGTCCCTTGATCTTCTGCGTCTACAGGTCAGCAGCGGCCTGGTCGTTGCCGCTCGCCACTGGCGCCGCATCTGTCACGTGGCGCTGACCGGCTACGGCATCTCCGAAGCCTGTGCCGCGCCACTGCTGATGATCGTGCGCCTGGGCGATGGCGTGCACCAGGTGGCCGTCGCCCAGGCGGCTGGGCTGGAAAGCCCGTCCCTGGTGCGCTTGCTCGACCAGCTGTGCAAGGCCGGGTTGGTGTTGCGTAGCGAGGATCCACTGGACAGGCGCGCCAAGGCCCTGAGCCTCACAGTTGAAGGGCGCGCGCTGGCCGAGGCCATCGAGGCGGAGCTGGTAAGGGTGCGGGGTGATGTGCTGAGTCGTCTCGATCCAGAGGACCTGCAGGCCACCCTGCGTGTACTGCGCGCATTCGAAGCAGCCGGGCTGGGCAGCACGGGCGGGGTCGCATGAACGGCTTCTTCAGCTCGGTACCTCCGGCTCGCGATTGGTTCTACGGCGTGCGCACCTTCGCCGCCTCGATGATCGCGCTGTATATCGCCCTGCTCATGCAGTTGCCGCGTCCGTACTGGGCCATGGCGACCGTCTACATCGTTTCCAGCCCCTTCCTGGGGCCTACCAGCTCCAAAGCGTTGTACCGCGCCCTGGGTACCTTGCTGGGTGCCGCTGGGGCAGTGCTGTTGGTGCCGCCCCTGGTGCAGTCGCCGCTGCTGCTGAGCATCGCCGTGGCCCTGTGGACGGGGACGTTGCTGTTCCTTTCTCTGAACGTGCGTACGGCCAACAACTACGTGTTCATGCTGGCCGGGTATACCTTGCCGATGATCGCCCTGGCAGTGGTCGACAACCCGTTGGCCGTGTTCGACGTGGCTTCCTCGCGGGCTCAGGAAATTTGCCTGGGGATCGTCTGCGCAGCCGTGGTCGGGGCCATTTTCTGGCCGCGGCGGCTGGCGCCCGTGGTAGTGGGGGCAACCGGTAACTGGTTCAACGAGGCCATTCGCTATAGCGACAGCTATCTGGTCCGGCAGCAGAGCACGGTCGATGTCGGTGGTATGCGCGGGGCGATGGTGGCGACCTTCAACTCACTGGAGTTGATGATCGGCCAGCTCGGCCATGAAGGGACCGGCCCTCATACCTTGAAAAACGCCCGTGAGCTGCGTGGGCGCATGATTCACCTACTGCCGGTCATTGATGCGCTGGACGACGCATTGACGGCCTTGCAAGGGCGCGCTGCGCAGCAATTCGAACAGATCCTACCTGTGCTCGATGCAGCCCGTGAATGGCTCAAGGGCACGGCAGAAAGCCCTTCTGTCCAGCAGTGGGCAGCCTTGCACCAAAGGATCGACGAGCTGCGGCCGGATGCGGCTGCACTGGACCAGCGTGCCGAGCTGTTGCTGTCCAACGCGCTCTACCGGCTCACCGAATGGGTAGATCTGTGGCAGGACTGCTGTACCTTGCAGCATGCCCTGCGCACCGATGACGCCACACCCTGGCGCGCCGTTTACCGCCACTGGCGCCTGGCGCGCTTGCGGCCATTCTTCGACCGGGGCCTGATGCTCTACTCGGTCACCTCCACCGTCCTGGCCATCATCGTTGCCTGCGGCCTGTGGATCGGCCTGGGCTGGAATGACGGCGCCAGTGCGGTGATCCTGGCGGCTGTGTCATGCAGCTTCTTCGCCGCGATGGACGACCCGGCCCCACAGATCTACCGCTTCTTCTTCTGGACCCTGCTGTCGGTCATTTTCTCGAGCCTGTACCTGTTCCTCGTGCTGCCCAACCTGCATGACTTCCCGATGCTGGTACTGGCCTTCGCCGTGCCTTTCATCTGCATCGGCACGTTGACGGTACAGCCGCGCTTCTACCTGGGGACACTGTTGACCATCGTCAACACCTCGACCTTCATCAGCATCCAGGGTGCCTACGACGCCGATTTCTTCACCTTCCTCAATTCCAACCTCGCCGGCCCGGTTGGCCTGCTCTTCGCGTTCATCTGGACCTTGGTCATGCGCCCCTTTGGTGTGGAGCTGGCTGCCAAGCGCATGACTCGTTTCGCCTGGCGCGACATCGTCGAGGTGACCGAGTACGCGACCTTGGCCGAGCATCGCAAGGTGGGTGTAAAAATGCTCGATCGCTTGATGCAGCATTTGCCGCGTCTGTCGCAAACCGGCCAGGACAGCAGCGTGGCGCTGCGGGACTTGCGTGTGGGGCTGAACCTGCTCGACTTGCTGGCGTACATGCCGCGCGCCGGTCAGGTTGCCCGTGAGCGACTGGCCCTGGTGATCGCTGAAGTGGGTGCCCATTACGCGGCCTGCCTGCGCGCCGGTGAGCGGCTGCACGCGCCACCTGCCCTCTTGCGCAACATGGAAAGGGCCCGACTGGCGCTCAGTCTCGATGAACCCTGCGAACGCCTCGACGCCCGCCCGCATTTGTTGCATGCACTGGCTGGCCTGCGCCTGGCACTGCTGCCGGGTGTCGAGGTCATGCTCGAGTCTGCTGAACAACTGCAACTGCCGTCTGGCCTGGATGGAGCGCCCCTGTGATCGGTGAACTGGATATCAGTGGGGTATTCCTGCCCACGCTGCTGGTAATGATGATTGGAACCTACCTGCTGTTTCTGGGTGTCCACGCCGTACTGGTGCGTGTGCACTTCTATCGCCTGGTCTGGCACCGGGCATTGTTCAACGTTGCCCTCTACGCCGTGCTGCTCGGTGCGGTGGACCATTTCTGTCGAAGCCTGATGCTGCCATGAAAAAACCTTTGCTGACCCTGGGCCGTGTGGTCCTTACCCTGTTGGTAGTGACATTTGCCGCCGTACTCGTCTGGCAGATGGTTGTGTACTACCTGTTCGCACCCTGGACGCGCGATGGCCACATTCGCGCCGATGTGATCCAGATCGCCCCGGACGTGTCCGGGTTGATCCAGAAGGTCGAGGTGCGCGACAACCAGACCGTCAAGCGCGGCGATGTGCTGTTCACCATCGACCAGGACCGTTTCAGCCTGGCGCTGCGTCAGGCCAAGGCCACGCTCGGCGAGCGCCAGGAAACCTTGGCCCAGGCCTCGCGGGAGGTGAACCGTAATCGCAAGTTGGGCAATCTGGTGGCGGCCGAACAGCTCGAAGAAAGCCAGTCGCGCCAAGCGCGCGCCCGCTCGGCGGTCAGCGAGGCGCAGGTGGCTGTCGACAGTGCCCAGTTGAACCTTGATCGCTCGGTGGTGCGCAGTCCCGTGGACGGTTACCTCAACGATCGCGCGCCGCGCAACCATGAGTTCGTAACCGCGGGGCGACCGGTGCTGTCGGTGGTCGACAGTGCCTCTTATCACGTCGATGGCTACTTCGAGGAAACCAAGCTGGGGGGCATTCACATCGGGGACGTGGTGGATATTCGTGTGATGGGCGACAACACCCGCCTGCGCGGGCATGTGGAAAGCTTTGCAGCCGGCATCGAGGACCGCGACCGCAGCAGCGGCACCAACCTGCTGCCCAACGTCAACCCTGCCTTCAGCTGGGTGCGGCTGGCCCAGCGGATTCCGGTGCGGATCGCCTTTGACGAAGTCCCGCAGGACTTCCGCATGATTGCCGGGCGAACCGCCACTGTCTCGATCGTCGAGGGCCAGCACCCATGAAACGGCTGATGCTCGCAGGGCTATGCCTGTCGCTTGGCGCGTGCATGACGGTCGGGCCAGACTACGAGCTGCCCAAAGAGGCGGCAATACAGCGCACTGACCTCAACGGCCCCCTGCGCCAGGATGCCGACAGCGTAGTGTCGGCACCGGTGCCGGAGGATTGGTGGCAGCTGTATCACGACCCGCGGTTGAACGCGCTGGTGCGCCAGGCCTTGAGTGCCAATACCGAACTGCGCGTTGCGGCAGCGAACATCGCCAAGGCCCGCGCGCAGGTCGACATCGCTGAGTCTCAAGGGGGCTTCGACGGTGGAGTGAAGCTAGGCGCCCAGCGCCTGCAGGAGTCTGGCGAGGCTTTCTTGCAGCCCGAAAAGGTGCCTGTGGCCAACATCGGCGAGGCGATCATCAGCGCGTCATACCAGTTCGACCTGTGGGGCACCTTCAAGCGCGGCACAGAGGCCGCCAAAGCCAGTGCCGATGCAGTCCAAGCCGCAGCGGACACGGCGCGGATCACGCTGGTGGCAGATGTGGTCAAGGCCTATACCCAGGTATGCTCGGCCAACGAGGAATACCACATTGCCCGTGAGTCGCTCGATTTACAGGCGCAAAGCGTCAAGCTCAGCCAGCGCCTGCGCGATGCGGGGCGTGGCGATGAAACCCAGGTGACGCGGTCGCAAACCCAGTTCAAGTCGTTGGGCGCCGAGCTGCCGCGATTCAAGGCCGAACGTGAGACAGGCCTGTATACCCTGGCCGCATTGCTGGCGGTCCCCGTGCAGAAGTTGCCAGCAGGCGTTGCCGATTGTGCCGAACTGCCGCAGCTGACTCAGCTAGTGCCAGTGGGCGATGGCGCCGCGTTGCTCAAGCGTCGCCCCGACGTACGTCAGGCAGAGCGACAACTGGCTGCTGCTACCGCCAATATCGGTGTGGCGACCGGCGCGCTTTATCCACAGATCAGCATCGGCGCGCAGGTCGGGACCATCGGCATCCTGGACAATTTGGGCGAGCCTTCGACCAACCGTTGGGGCTTCGGCCCGCAGGTCAGCTGGAGTATCCCCACCAATGGCACGCGGGCCCGCATTCGCATGGCCGAAGCGTCCACCCAGGCAGCCTTGGCGAATTTCGATGGCGTAGTGCTCAATGCCATACGCGAAACCCAGACGCGGCTGGCCCAATACAGCGCATTGCTGGACCGCCGCGATGCACTGGCCGAGGCAGAGAAGTCAGCTCGGGAAGCGGCCGACCAGACGCACCAGTATTATCAGGCTGGGCGGGAGTCGTTCCTGGCGGACTTGCAGGCGACACGAACTTATACCGACATGCGTGCGCAGTTGGCGGCTGCGAACAGCCAGGTTGCAATGGGGCAGGTTGGCGTGTTCCTGGCGCTTGGAGGCGGTTGGAAGCGTCCCGTCGAGTACTGATGGGAAAATAGGGTCTGTGTGAAAAGTCTTGAGAAGAGCGTCAGGTGAGGCGAGCGCAGCCGAGGTGGCGGGCTTACGGCTTGTAAAAATGAGCCTTCCGAGGCCACTGCAAGGCAGGGGCTGCAGCGCAGCCCCACGCACTCACAAGGTCAAGCCGGCTGGGGCGCCCTCAGAATATTCTGCAGCAACTGAACACTTTCGACCGCATCGTGACCCAGGCTGGTCAGGTAGCCACCGTCGGGTTGATCGGTCAGGCCTTTTTCGTGCAGCCGCTGCGCGGCGGCGATGAGGGTCGGGGATGCGGTGTTGTGAATCTTGATGCCTTCCTGGCTGCTGTCGAGGTTGAACAGTGCGAGGACTTCCAGTTCAGCGATCAGTTCGGGTGAAAAGGACATGGCGACTCCTGACTTCCAGACGAGGATAGCGGCACCGCGGGGGTGCCTGAATCTGGAGTGTAGCCGTGTTATTCGTCCTCGCCTTGATCCATCTCAGGAGGCAGTTCAGGCAGCGCGCGCAGGGCGTTTTCATACCACTGGCTATCGAAGGCTCGATCCTGCGCCAGCATGTTGTCGATCTCGAAGGCCAATACGTGGGCCATCAGGTTGAGGATATCCTCGCGCTCATACCCGACCAGTGTCAGCTTGTTGAACGTAGCCTTCGCCGCAGCCGGCTCGCCGCTTTCGATCTGGTTTTCGATGGCCTGCGTCAGCGTGGCTTCGGCAAACGCTTCATCGTCATTGTCGATATCGCTGGGCTCGCTCATGGGGTTACTCCTGTGGTGGGCGCTACAGTTTGCCACGTCCGTGGTGGCAATGCCTGGTCATCGACCGGGTGCATGACGCTGGTCAGCCGACGGCGAACGGGCTATAACAGCCCTGCCATCCCCATACGGCCCGGAGGCTGTCGAACCATGCTCAAGCTCCACGGATTCCCTGTCAGCAACTACTACAACATGGTCAAGTTGGCCTTGTTGGAAAAGGGCGTGCCTTTCGAAGAAGTCCTGTTCTTCAGCGGTCAGACGCCTCAGGTGCTGGAAGTCAGCCCACGGGGCAAGGTGCCGGTACTGCAGACCGAGCACGGCTTTCTCAGCGAAACCACGGTGATCCTCGACTACATCGAGCAGACCCAAGGCGGCAAGGCGCTGCTTCCCGCTGACCCGTACGCGCAGGCGAAAGTGCGTGAACTGGTCAAGGAGATCGAGCTGTACATCGAGCTTCCTGCTCGCACCTGCTATGCCGAAGCATTCTTCGGTATGCCCGTGGAACCATTGGTCAAGGAAAAGGCACGCACCGAGCTTCTGGCAGGTTTCGCCACGCTCAAGCGCAACGGGCGTTTCGCGCCTTACGTGGTAGGCGAGCAATTGACCCTGGCCGACCTGATGTTCTGCTTCTCGGTCGACCTGGCATGCGCCGTAGGCAAGAAAGTGCTCAACATCGACTTCCTTGAAGATTTCCCTCAGGCCAAGGCACTGCTCGAGCAGATGGGGCAGAACCCCCACATGGCAAAAATCGTGGCAGACAAGGAAGCGGCAATGCCGTCATTCCTTGAAATGATGCGCAACAAGCGCTGAAACAGCGGGCGAGTCCGGCCAGATGGGGGCTTGTTTCAAAGCCCCCTTCAACCTCAGTATTTTGCCCATGCGACGAGGGAGGGTTAGCTCTCAACCCGTCACTCAGCGCCGTTAGCGCGCAGCCAGCAACGCCTTGCCGCGAGCCACCGCTGCGCGTACCTGTGCCGGTGCCGTACCACCGATGTGATCACGGGCATTTACCGAGCCTTCCAGCGTAAGAACGGCGAATACGTCCTGTTCGATCTGGTCACTGAACTGACGCAGCTCTTCCAGGCTCATCTCTGCCAGGTCCTTGCCGCTATCGACCCCGTACTTCACCGCGTGGCCCACGATTTCGTGGCAGTCACGGAACGGCAGGCCACGGCGCACCAGGTAGTCGGCCAGGTCCGTTGCGGTCGAGAACCCGCGCAAGGCGGCCTCGCGCATGATGGCATGCTTGGGTTTGATGGCCGGGATCATGTCGGCGAAGGCACGCAGCGAATCGCGCAGCGTATCTGCGGCATCGAACAGCGGTTCCTTGTCTTCCTGGTTGTCCTTGTTGTAGGCCAGCGGCTGGCCTTTCATCAGGGTCAGCAGTCCGGTCAGCGCACCGAAGACGCGCCCGCTCTTGCCACGCACCAGCTCGGGCACGTCCGGGTTCTTTTTCTGCGGCATGATCGAGCTGCCGGTGCAGAATCGATCGGGCAGGTCGATGAACTGGAACTGGGCACTGGTCCACAGCACCAGTTCTTCGGAGAAGCGCGAAAGGTGCATCATCGCTACACTGGCGGCGGCGCAGAATTCAATGGCGAAGTCACGGTCTGACACGCCGTCCAGGGAGTTGCCTGCCACGGCTTCGAAGCCCAGCAGCTTGCAGGTCAGCTCACGGTCGATCGGGTAGGTGGTGCCGGCCAGCGCAGCGCTGCCCAATGGCATGCGGTTGGTGCGCTTGCGGCAGTCGACCAGGCGTTCATGATCGCGGCTGAGCATTTCGAACCAGGCCAGCAGGTGGTGGCCGAAGGTGACGGGCTGGGCCGTCTGCAGGTGTGTGAAGCCAGGCATGATGGTTTCGGCTTCGCGTTCGGCCTGTTCCAGCAGCCCTTTTTGCAGGCGGGTGATTTCGGCCAGAATCAGGTCGATTTCGTCGCGCAGCCACAGGCGAATGTCGGTTGCGACCTGGTCGTTGCGGCTACGGCCGGTGTGCAATTTCTTGCCGGTGATACCAATGCGGTCGGTCAGACGCGCTTCGATGTTCATGTGCACGTCTTCCAGGTCGACGCGCCAGTCGAAGGCACCAGCCTCGATTTCGCCCTGGATGGTCTTGAGCCCATCGATGATGGTGTCACGCTCGGCATCGCTGAGCACACCGACTTGCGCCAGCATGGTGGCATGAGCGATGGAGCCCATGATGTCGTGGCGGTACAGGCGCTTGTCGAAATCGACCGAGGCCGTGAAACGGGCGACGAAGGCGTCTACGGGTTCACTGAAGCGGCCGCCCCAGGACTGATTGGTCTTGTCAGTGCTCATGGTTTCACTCATTGCAGGCGTGAACGAAAAATTGCCGCGATGATAACAGGGTTGGGCCCAGTGCCGCAGGGCGCCTGCAGAGTGTGAGGGTGGAAAAGGCGTAGCGCGATGTAGGCCACGGAGATTTCACCGATTGAACGGCAGTGTTCCATGGACCGTCTACAGTTTGACAGAGGCGGGCAGCTAATCTGCCAGCCACAGTGAATCTTTGGCTATCGCACCGGTCTAGAGCGTGACACGCAGCGTCGCTTCACACAGCTGTCTACGCTTTTAACCGTGCGAGACTCACTCAGGAATCCAGCGCAATTATGAATGTCCTGATCGTTGATGACGAACCCCAAGGCCGCGAGCGCCTAAGCCGAATGTTCGGTGAACTCGAGGGTTATACCGTGCTGGAGCCAAGTGCCACCAATGGTGAAGAGGCCCTTGCGCTGATCGAAAGCTTGAAACCCGACATTGTCCTGTTGGATATCGGCATGCCTGGCCTCGATGGTCTGCAGGTCGCCGCCCGACTGTGCGAGCGTGAGGCGCCACCTGCGCTCGTGTTCTGTACCGGTGATGACGAGTACGGGGAAGATGCCTTCAAGGAAACCCCCCTCAGCTACGTGACCAAGCCTGTGCACGGGCAGGCGCTTCGTGAGGCACTGCGCAAGGCCGACCGGCCAAACCGCAGTCAGCTGGCCGCGCTCACTCGTCCAGGCCACGAGGGCGGTGGTCCCCGCAGCCACATCAGTGCCAGAACCCGCAAGGGCATCGAGCTGATCCCTATCGCTCAGATCATCTACTTCATCGCCGATCACAAGTACGTGACCCTGCGCCATGAAACGGGCGAAGTGCTGCTCGACGAGCCGCTCAAGGCACTCGAGGATGAATTTGGCGACCGTTTTGTGCGTATCCACCGCAATGCGCTGGTTGCGCGGGAGCGGATCGAACGCCTGCAACGTACACCTCTGGGGCATTTCCAACTGTACCTTCGAGGGCTCGACGGCGATGCCCTGACCGTGAGCCGGCGTCATGTAGCTGGCGTGCGCAAGATGATGCAGACCCTTTGAGCGCTTGACGCCGTGGACGTGCCAGCGCTCATGGCAGTCGCACAGGGGCGCACCGCCGGGCCTGTCATCGGCAGCTTTGGCCCAGGCTGTTGATCCGTATCTGCTAGTGCCGCCGATGATGCTGCTATCATCGGCGGCATTTCTCTGGTTCGGGGCGTTACATGTCCACTCGCGAAATCCGTATTGCCACTCGTAAAAGTGCCCTGGCCTTGTGGCAGGCCGAATACGTCAAGGCGCGCCTGGAACAGGCCCACCCTGGCCTGAAAGTTTCCCTGGTGCCCATGGTCAGCCGGGGCGACAAGCTGCTCGATGCGCCTTTGGCCAAGATCGGCGGCAAAGGGCTGTTCGTCAAGGAACTGGAAACCGCTCTGCTCGAGCACGAAGCCGACATCGCCGTGCACTCGATGAAAGACGTCCCCATGGACTTTCCCGAGGGCCTTGGCCTGTATTGCATCTGCGAGCGTGAAGACCCGCGCGATGCGTTCGTTTCCAACCGGTTCGACAGCCTTCAGTCGTTGCCTGCCGGCAGCACCGTCGGAACTTCCAGCCTGCGTCGACAGACCCAACTGCTGGCCCGCCGTCCCGACCTGCAAATCCGCTTTCTGCGCGGCAACGTCAATACACGCCTGGCCAAGCTCGACGCGGGTGACTACGACGCCATCATCCTGGCGGCAGCCGGGCTCATCCGGTTGGGCTTCGAAGCGCGAATCACCGATAGCATCAGCGTCGACGACAGCCTTCCTGCCGGGGGGCAAGGCGCCGTTGGCATCGAATGTCGCAGCGCCGACGTAGAGATCCACGCGCTCCTCGCGCCTTTGCATCATCTCGATACGGCCGATCGTGTGGTAGCCGAACGCGCCTTGAACAAACGCCTGAACGGCGGTTGTCAGGTGCCGATCGCCTGTTATGCAGTGCTTGAACAAGACCAGCTGTGGCTTCGGGGCCTGGTAGGGCATCCAGATGGCGGTACGCTGTTGGTCGCCCAGGCTCGGGCGCCTCGCCTGCAAGCTGAAGCACTCGGTGTGCAGGTGGCCGAAGATCTGCTCAATCAGGGTGCTGAGGCCATTCTCAAGGAAGTCTACGGCGAGGCAGGGCATTCGTGAGCCCTTGGCGCCTGCTGTTGACCCGACCCGCCGAGGAGTGTGCAGCGCTTGCCCACATACTGGGCCAAGCTGGCATAGCCAGCAGCTGCATGCCTTTGCTTGCGATCGAACCTGTCATGCTGCAGCCGCCGCAATTGGCGTTGCTCAAGGGACTGTCTACTTACCAAGGGTTCATCGTGGTCAGTAAACCGGCTGCCAGGTTATTGCTCGCGGCAGCGGCGCAGCGGCAACTGCCCGTACCGATGCAGGGTTGGTTCACGGTAGGCGCGGCTACGGCTGCGGTGCTGCAGGATGCACAGCTTGATGTCAGCTTCCCCGCATGCGGGGACGACAGTGAAGCCTTGCTCGAATTGCCTGCGCTCCAACAGGTTCTGGCGAACGCAGGGCCGCGCATCTTGATCGTGCGGGGTGTCGGAGGTCGCGAACTGCTGGCAGAGCGTCTTGCTCAGCGAGGTGCTACCGTCGATTATCTGGAACTGTATCGCCGCGACCTGCCGTCGTACCCTGCGGGCTACCTGTTGCATCGCATTGAAGCGGAACGCCTTAATGGCCTGGTGGTCAGCAGTGGACAGGGTTTTGAACACTTGCAGCAACAGGCTGGTAGCCAATGGCCGCAGCTGGCACGCTTGCCGGTGTTCGTACCAAGCCCGCGGGTCGCTGAACAGGCCCGGGCCGCAGGTGCCCAACACGTTGTGGATTGCCGTGGCGCCAGCGCTGCGGCCTTGCTGGCAGCCGTGCAGCGCAGCGCTGCACCTGCCGACCCAGGCGCCAAGCTCTAGGCGGCGCGCCCCCATGCAAAGGATGGATACGTGAGCGAGACTGTCTTGTCCAACAAGGATCAAACGTCGGCCCAGGCGCCGACGGAGCCTGTCACCCCAGTGCCCGCCAAGCGCTCCGGCAATGGCTTAGCCGCGCTGGCCCTGTTGTTGGGCGCTGCCGGCATCGCTGTAGGCGGCTGGGGCGCCTGGCAAGTGCACCAACTGCAAGGCAGCGAGTTCGACCAGGGCCAGCACCTGGAGGCGCTGAACCAGCGAGCCGAGGCGCTTCAGCAGCGTGAGCAGAAAATCAGCGCACAGTTGGCCGGTCTGCCGGCAGCCAGTGAGCTTGAAGACCGTCGTCGTCTGGTCGCGCAGCTCCAAGGCGATCAGCAACGTCTGAGTCAGCGGCTTGAGACCGTACTGGGTGAAAGCCGCAAGGAATGGCGCCTGGCCGAAGCCGAGCACTTGTTGCGCCTGGCGACCTTGAGGCTGTCGGCTTTGCAGGACATCACCAGTGCCAAGGCGCTGGTCGAAGGGGCCGACGAGATTTTGCGCGAGCAAAGCGACCCTGGCGCCTTCGCCGCGCGCGAGCAACTGGCCCGCAGCCTCGCCACGCTCAACAATACCCAGCAGCCTGACCGCACCGGTCTGTTCCTGAAGTTGGCGGCCCAGCGTGAGCTCGTCCAGCAACTGAGCGCCCAGTCCCCCGAATTCGACAATGACGCCAATGCCATGGGTGCGCTGACCAGTGACGGCGATGGCGCCAGTCGCCTGTCCAAATGGTGGTCGGAAATATCCAAGTATTTCCAGATTGAATTCAATGCAGACGAGAATGTGAAGCCACTGCTCGCGGGGCAGCAGCTCAATCAGCTGCGCCTGGCGTTGAGTCTTACGCTGGAACAGGCGCAATGGGCAGCGCTCAACGGCGATGCGAAGGTCTATGCCCAGGCATTGGATGATGCACGCAGCGTGCTGCTGGCCAACTTCAACGCCGACAATCCGCAGAGCAAAGCCATGCTCGACAGCCTGAACGCACTGGCCGAGCAACCCGTTTCGGTGGTTACCCCTGACCTCAGTGAAAGCCTTGCCTCCGTTCAGGCCTATATCCAGCGCCGGCATCTGCCTGGCGAGGACAAGGGAGACAAGCCATGAAGCGTGTCTACCTGTTGGCGGTACTGGCCATTGTGGTGGCGGCGGCCCTCGGCGTGGCCGTGGCCAAGCACAGCGGCTACGTGATGATTTCCTATGGCAGCTTCCGTTATCAGTCGGGGCTTTGGGCCGCGCTGTTGGGGCTGCTGGCCGTCATCCTGGTGCTGTTGGTGCTGCGTTTTCTGGTCGGCCTGCTCCTGGCGTCCGGCGGGGCGATCAACCCTTGGTCCCGGCGCAACCGTAGCCGGCGCAACCGCGTTGCCATCGAACAGGGCCAACTGGATCTGGCAGAAGGGCGTTGGGCCAGTGCCCAGCGTCATCTGCACAGGGCTGCAGAGGCCGAACGCCAACCGCTGATGTATTACCTTGGCGCCGCCAAGGCCGCCAACGAGCAGGGCCGTGTCGAGGAAAGCGACGGTCTGCTGGAGCGTGCGCTGGAGCGGCAACCTCAGGCAGAGCTTGCGGTGGCCTTGACCCATGCCCAACTGCAAATGGACCGTGGCGACAACGACGGGGCGCTGGAGACGTTGCTGGCCATGCAGGAGCGCCATCCACAGAACACTCAGGTACTGCGTTTGTTGCAACGCTTGCAGCTTGAGCGCGGCGACTGGTCTGCGCTCATTCGCCTGATGCCGGACCTGCGCAAGAACAAGGTATTGCCCGCCACCGAGCTCGCCACGCTCGAACGTCGTGCCTGGGGGCAAAACCTGAGCCTGGCACAGACCCGGGGTGAAGATGCGCAAACGGCCCGCCAAGCCCTGGAGCGTGCCTGGCAGCAATTGACCTCCGCCCAGCGTCAGGAGCCGCAACTGGTCCTGGCCTATGCCGAGCAACTGCGCCAGCTCGGCGCTCAGGGCGAGGCCGAGCAGGTATTGCGCACGGCGCTCAAGCGCAACTACGAAAGCCACCTTGCTCGGCTGTACGGTCTGGTGCGCGGTGAAGACCCTGCCCAGCAGCTGCAGACCGCCGAAGCTTGGCTCAAGGACCATCCTCAGGATGCCAGCCTGCTGCTGACGCTGGGTCGGCTCAGCTTGCAGAATCGGCTGTGGGGCAAGGCCCGTGACTATCTGGAAAGCAGCTTGCGCATGGAGCGCAACCCCGAGGCCTGCGCTGAGCTGGCACGTCTGCTCGCAGGCCTTGGCGAAACGGAGCGCAGCAACCAACTCTTCCAGGAAGGGCTTGGTTTGCTCGATGAGCGACTGCTGGCGCTGCCGTTGCCGGAGACGGTTCGCGCTTGACCTGACCTTGGCCCGCGCAAAGCCGCGGGCTTCAAGGGGAGGTAATCTTTCGGCTCGGGCCAGAGAAATCCTGACGTATTTTCTTAAGGCGCGTCTTACACAGCAGTTGGATATTTCTCAGGTAACGCTGGGAATTGTCTCGACTGTTGTGCCTTGAAACAAAGGATGTGATTCCTCTACCGTTTCAAGCCACGACTACCGATACCGGGACCCTCACTGCCCATGCTGCCGGCCCGCCTGCGTACTTTCTTCTTCCCAACCTGCCTGGTGGCATTCACTGCCCTGGTCACTGCATTCAAGCTGCAAGATGCGCTCGGGCTTTTGCCGTGCCTACTGTGTGTGACACAACGGGCGCTGCTGGCAGGGTATGTACTGGTGTGTCTAAGCGCAGTGCTGCATGGGCCGGCACTCGAAGGCCAACGCCGCTATGCCCAGCTAGCGCTTGGCTTTGCACTGGGTGGCGCTGCAGTAGCCGCAAGGCATGTCTGGCTGCAGGGGGTTGCGGCCGATGACCTGGTCTGCCCCGTCGCCATCCACCACAACGCTGGGCAGTACTGGAACGAGCTTGCCCGGCAACTATTTTCCGGTGCCCCTGATTGCAATGCGCTGACCTGGAGCTTCATGGACTTGACGTTACCCGAATGGAGCCTGATGGCCTTTGTGCTCCTGGCTGCGTTTGCGCTCGGTCATCTACTTGCAGGTCGCCTGCATGCCCTGCTCACCCATGACCTCAAACAACGCTGAGCCGCAGCACGACCAATGGCGGTAAGACGGCGTATTAAACACTTGTACGAAGTTATTACCCTGCGTACCTTGAAGGGCAGCTTGCGTGGGAATAATCTCCGAGCACGCCTACCGAAAATCCAAGGTTTGATGCTGTTCTGCTAATTCAATCTCGTGCCTTAGCAGCGCTACGCGAGGAGCAGCGGCATCTACCCACAGGGGAAGAGATCGCCATGCTCGATAGTTGTCAGAATGCACAGGAACGCTGGGGCGGGGTCAACGCGCTGATCGACCGTTGGCTGAGCGAGCGCGAGCAACTGGTTCATGCCTATCGTTCGTTGCGTGATGCCAAACCGGCCTTTGCAGACAAAGACACCAACGGCGACTTCTGTGCGCTGCTGGTGGACTATGTCTCGGCGTGGCATTTCGAAATCTGTGAACAACTGGTCAGCGAGGCCAAGGCATTTGGAGACACCCGAGCCCTTGATCTTGCAGGCGAGATCAGCCCACGCATTGATGACATTACCCAGATTGCACTGGCGTTCAACGATCACTGCGTCAAGGCTGAATGCAGGGACACCGAACGCTTCGCCGAGAAGCTTGGCAAGCTTGGCAGCTTGTTGCATGAGCGCTTCGAGCTTGAAGACTGCCTGATCGAAGTGCTGCACAACGCGCACAAGGAAGAAGGCCTGGCGCCCGTCTGAGGGTCATTCAGTCCTTGGTTTGCAACAATTGGATTTCAAAAACCAGCGGCGTGTAGGGTGCAATCAGATCACCCGCGCCGTCGGCGCCGTAGGCCAGTGCAGACGGAATCACCAGTCGCCATTTTGCACCCGCATGCATTTGCGGCAGCGCCATCTGCCAGCCCTCGATAACCGAGTCGAGGCTGAACCACTGCGGCTCACGGCTTTGGTCGAACACTTCTCCACTGGGCAACCGTCCCACGTAATTGACCAGCACCTTGGCGCCCGCCTTGGGCTGCGGTCCATTGCCTGCTTGTAGCTCGCTGTACAGCACACCTTGCATCAACTCATGAACGCCAGCACGGGCCCGCTCATTGGCCATGAAACGTATCTCTGCGGCTTCAGGCGCCTGGGGCGCAGCGTCTTGCTGCGGTTGGTGCTGTTCGAGCAGCGCCTGCATGCGGGCCTGGCTCAACTTCAAGGGCTGTTCCTGGTAAGACTGGCGCAAGCCTTCGACGAGCGCATCGAGCTGTAGCCCTGGCATTTCCTGTCGCAGCCG
Source organism: Pseudomonas sp. UBA5666 (assembly GCF_002420785.1). Taxonomy (NCBI): domain Bacteria; kingdom Pseudomonadati; phylum Pseudomonadota; class Gammaproteobacteria; order Pseudomonadales; family Pseudomonadaceae; genus Pseudomonas; species Pseudomonas sp. UBA5666. Next base: position 28,979 of record NZ_DIIQ01000047.1, read on the forward strand.
TTCACCCAGACTGGCACCCAGGCTGTAGGCAAGGTCCTGATCATCGGTGTCGGCCACGGCCAACATCGGCAGTAGGCAAAAACCTAGAACAATGGATCGAAGCATGACCAATTCCTACGGCGGTGGGGGGCGAAGTATGCCAGTGTTCACGACGGTACGGGCTCGCGGCGTGCCGGACCACACGGTGCATTGAGCAGCAGCAGGTCAGCGCTGGCGAAGCGTAGTTAATTGCCGTGCTTGCGGTGCGAGATGTGCTCAGACGTTGATATGCAACAGTGTATGGATATTGCGGTCAAGATGCCCTAGCGGCCTGCGCAGCGGAAGCATAGTATGAGTCGCACTCTCATCAGTCAGGAGGTAAGTCATGTCGGCCAAGAAAAAGCCAGTCAGCACGCCGTTACACCTGCTTCAGCAACTTTCGGGTAGCTTGCTTGAACATTTGGAAGAGGCCTGCTCGCAAGCGCTGGCTGATGCAGAGAAGCTGTTGGCCAAGTTGGAAAAGCAGCGCGGCAAGGCCCAGGAAAAACTGCATGACGGTCGCTTGAAGTTGCAAGACGCAGCAACGGCGGGCAAAGCCAAGTCGCAGAACAAGGCCAAAAAGGCCGTTGCCGAGCTCGAAGAGCTGCTCGACTCGCTCAAGGACCGCCAGACCCAGACCCGCGGCTACATCCAGCAGCTAAAGCGCGATGCTCAGGACAGTCTGAAACTGGCCCAGGGCGTCGGCAAGGTGCGTGAAGCCGCTACCAAGGCCCTCGACCAACGTGCAGCCCAGGCTGCCGCCCCAGCTGCTACCAAGCCTGCTACCAAGACCACAGCCGCCAAATCGCCTACCCCAGCCACTGGCAAGGCCAAACCGGCTGCGCGCACCGCAGCTACCAAGCCTGCAGCCAAGGCCGCTGACGCAAAATCCGTGGCAGCCAAACCTGCTGCCAGATCGGCCTCGAAGCCTACCGCAACCAAGGCTGCCACAAAGCCGGGCGCAGCCAAGTCCCCTGCGAAAGCGACAGCGGCCAAGGCTTCAGCGGCTGAATCTTCTGCATCCAGCACCCAGGCTGCCAAGGCGACGTCAGCCAAGCCTGCAGCCAAGGCAGCGAGTGCAAAAGCCGCAAGCAAGCCCGCACCTGCGAAACCCTCTACCCGTGGCACCGCCACCCGAACGGCCACTCGCACTGCCAGCAGTCGATCCACAAGTGCCAAGCCGGCGACGGCTGCCGACGACAAAGCCCCAGCGTCCGGCAACTCGGTGAACCCTGCCACACCTGTATCCGACGTAGGAGCTGCTCAGTCGTCGTCCACCGACGCCTGATGCGCCAGCGCCGCCGCGCGCAACTGCTCAAGTGCGCGGTGATCTCGCAGCTGGCTCGGTGCAAGCCAAGCCAGCCAGTCGCCAGTATGTCCCGGTCTGCCGGCGGGCCACTGTGCTGCACAGGCTTGCAAGCGTTCCAACAGCGCTTTTTCAGCTGAAAGCTCCAGTCTTTTGAGTTGCTCTCGCAGCTCAGCCAACGGTGGGTCGCCTTTCGCTGATTCTCGCCATTGTTCGCGCAGGCTTCGCAAGGGTGAGACCACATCCCGTTGCCAGGGCCCTGCACAGCCCTGCAAGGCCTCGACGCGCTGTTGCTGCACCTCGATTGACCTGGCCTGCAGCCAGGTGGCGCACAATAGCAGGCACACGTCGCCCCCTTGCCGTTGCAGGTCGAGGCAAGCCGCTTCCACACCGGGCCTGGCGTACAGGCTCAAGGCGTGATCCCACAAGTCGCATTGCATGGTTCCACTCGCGCTATGGGCCGAGGAAGCTGGTAGACTCCGCGACCATCATGATCAGACTATCCAACCTCACTTTACAGCGTGGTCCGCAGCGCTTGCTAGATGGCGCCGAGATGACCCTGCACACCGGTCACAAGGCCGGCCTCATCGGTGCCAACGGTGCCGGCAAATCCAGCTTGTTCGCTTTGCTGCGCGGTGAGTTGTCGCCCGATGGCGGTGATTGCCACCTGCCGGCAGACTGGCGGATCGCGCACATGCGCCAGGAGGTCGATACCCTCGACCGGGTGGCCGTGGACTATGTGCTCGACGGCGATGTGCGATTGCGCAGGGTGCAGGCTGCGTTGGCAGAGGCCGAGCAGGCCCATGACGGTACGGCACTGGCCCGGCTGCACAGTGAGTTGGACAGTGCGGACGGTTATACCGCCGATGCGCGAGCGCGCAAGCTGCTGGCGGGGCTAGGCTTTACCAACGAGCAGATGGACCGCCGCGTCGGCGACTTCTCCGGTGGATGGCGGATGCGCCTGAACCTGGCCCAGGCATTGATGTGCCCCTCCGATCTGTTATTGCTCGACGAACCGACCAACCACTTGGACCTGGACGCCATCCTCTGGCTGGAAGACTGGCTCAAGGGCTACCCGGGCACGCTGTTGCTGATCTCCCACGACAGGGATTTTCTCGATGCCGTGGTCGATCACGTGCTGCATGTCGAACAGCGCAAGCTGAACCTGTACAAGGGCGGCTACAGTGCATTCGAACGCACCCGTGCCGAACGCCTGGCCCAACAGCAGCAAGCATACGAGAAGCAGCAGGCGCAGCGTGCGCACATGGAAAAATACATTGCGCGCTTCAAGGCCCAGGCCACCAAGGCGCGTCAGGCACAGAGCCGCATAAAGGCCCTGGAGCGCATGGAGGAGCTGTCGGCCGCTCACGTGGATTCGCCGTTCGATTTCGTGTTCCGCGAGTCGCAGAAAATCTCCAGCCCCCTGTTGAGCCTGTCCGAAGGGCGGTTGGGTTACGGCGACAAGGCCATTCTCGAGAAGGTCAAGCTGCAGCTGGTGCCGGGTGCACGCATCGGCCTGCTAGGCCCCAACGGCGCCGGCAAGTCCACCTTGATCAAGAACCTTGCCGGTGAGCTTGAGCCATTGTCCGGGCGCCTGGTGCGGGGTGAAAACCTCGCCGTCGGCTATTTTGCCCAGCATCAGCTCGACTCGTTGGACGACAAGGCCAGCCCCTTGCTGCACCTGCAGCGCATTGCCCCAACCGAGCGCGAGCAGACGCTGCGCGACTTCCTCGGTGGTTTCGATTTTCATGGCGATCGCGTAGACGAGCCGGTCGTGAACTTCTCGGGTGGCGAAAAGGCACGGCTTGCGCTGTCGCTTATCGCCTGGGAGCGGCCAAACCTGCTGCTGCTCGACGAACCCACCAACCACCTGGACCTGGAAATGCGCCTGGCCCTGACCATGGCATTGCAGGAGTTTGCAGGTGCAGTGGTGGTGGTGTCCCACGACCGGCATCTGCTCAAAAGCACAACCGATGACTTCTTGCTGGTCGCCGACGGTAAGGTCGAGCCCTTCGACGGGGACCTCGATGACTATAGCCGCTGGCTCGTGGAATATCGCCAGCGCAACGCGCCGGTCAGTAGCGCGGTAACCAACCCCGACAAGACCGACAAGAAGGCCATGCGCCAGGCTGCGGCAGCATTGCGCCAACAACTGGCGCCGCACAAGAAGACCGCTGACAAGCTTGAAGCTGAACTCAACCAGGTGCATGCGCAGTTGGCCGAGATCGAGACTGCGTTGGGTGATGGTGGTCTTTACGAAGCCGCCCGCAAGGACGAGCTGCGTGAATTGCTGGCCCGGCAAACCGCGCTCAAGCAGCGTGAAGGCGACCTCGAAGACGCTTGGATGCAGGCACTGGAAACGCTCGAAACCATGCAGGCCGAACTCGAAGCGCTCAGCTGACGCGCTTTTTGCGAGCGCTGCTACCGACCCTTCGCAAGCAGCGCTGCAAAATCGCTGAAATTGCGCTGGTCATTTTTTCATCGGCACCTTAGCTTAATGCTTTGAAACATGTGCATGAGCGAGGTGTGGGATGTCGATGGAAGTGTGGTTGGGCTTTTTTGCCGCCTGCTGGGTTATCAGCCTGTCTCCGGGTGCGGGCGCTATCGCCTCGATGTCTAGTGGGCTGCAATATGGGTTCTGGCGCGGCTACTGGAATGCGCTGGGCTTGCAGATCGGCCTGGTGATGCAGATCGCCATCATTGCGGCAGGCGTCGGGGCCATCCTGGCTGCTTCGGCCACCGCATTCCATGTGATCAAATGGTTCGGCGTCGCCTACCTGGTGTACCTGGCCTATAAGCAATGGCGCGCCCTGCCCATGGACATGAGCGATGAATCCGGTATACGACCCATCGGCAAACCGCTGAGCCTGGTGTTCCGGGGTTTTCTTGTGAACGTCAGCAACCCCAAGGCCCTGGTGTTCATGCTGGCGGTGCTGCCGCAGTTCATCAATCCTCATGCGCCTTTGTTACCACAGTACATCGCCATCGCCGCTACCATGGTTGCCGTCGATCTGCTGGTGATGGCGGGTTATACGGGGCTTGCAGCACGCGTGCTTAGGGTGCTGCGCACACCCAAGCAGCAAAAGCGCCTCAACCGTACCTTTGCCGGGCTGTTCATCGGTGCGGCCACGTTCCTGGCCACCTTGCGCCGCGCGCCGCTGTAAATCCAGGGCAGAGGTGGCTGCGCCTTCTGGCTCAGAGCTTTCTGCTCAAGGCATTACGGTGATTTATCGAGTCTTCTGCTGTGGCGCGCTGTCTATTCCCAGGCAGGATGATTGCGGTCGTCCTGCCTAGGGCGCTGATGCCCACCCTTGAGCGCGAGCTCTCAAACAGGACTGGCGCTTACACCAAAAGCGCATGCCGGCACTGCGGAGGAATCATGGACAAACCGACTCACCACTTTTCCGAATTGTTCAAGCAGCTTGGACTGGACGACGACCCGGTCGAGATCGAGCGCTTCATCACCACCCATTCGCCACTCGATGATGATGTGAAATTGGTCGATGCACCGTTCTGGAGTGAGGGCCAGCGTGCCTTTCTCAAGGAAAGCTACGCCGCCGATGCCGACTGGGTTCCCATGGCCGACCAGTTGAACGAAGCGCTGCATCCGGCCAAGAAATAAGTTACCTGCAGCGTGAAGCGTGAGGGGCCGTGAGCCGTTCCGGTCAACGCGTCGATACTGCCATTCAAGGTATAGACAGTTCCGGAGCCGGCTGACGGCCAGTCTTACCTGTAGCGCATGCAGGTGGCCGAGCCCTGAAATGCCTCACTCGCCGCGGATGTACTGCTCGAGCTGCAAGATCAACCCTGCCTGCTCCGCAATGGTCTCCTTGACCAGGTCGCCAATCGACAACAGCCCCAACAGCTCACCGTTGCTCACCACCGGTAGATGGCGCAAATGTCGATTGGTCATCAGGTTCATGCAGTATTCAAGGTTGTGCTTCGGCTCCACGGTGACCACCGGTGCGCTCATGATGTCGCGCACCGGCGTGGCGGCCGACGAGCGTCCCTTGAGCACCAGCTTGCGCGCATAATCGCGCTCACTGACGATACCTACCACCTCGTTGCCTTCAACGACAGGCAACGCGCCGATGTTCATCTCGGCCAACAGTCTGAGGGCGTCGAGCACTGAGTCGTCCGGACCGATGGTGTACACGGTCTGGTGTTCGGACTTGCTCTTGAGGATTTGTTCGACGTTTTTCATGGTGGCCTCTGCGGGTGGAGGAAAACACTGGCGACGGTCTTGCAAGCATCGACCACCCGGCGCCGTCCGGCAATGCAGGAAACGGCATCGAGGTGATTGAAAAACGTCATGAGCATGCAGGGGCGTTTGCCTCAACCCCCTCGGGTGATCAGTCGTCGGTGACAATCCTCTGGGCTCAACTGCTGGCCTGTACGGGATCGAACGGTGATCGTCTCAAGGGGCTGGTCTGTCATGTTGTCCAGCATGATCGAGTGGCATTCACCTGAACCGTACAAAAAACGCTCTCCCCACTGGCGCATGCTGATGACGATGGGGAAGGCGGCCCGGCCCATTTCGGTCAGCACATACTCCTTGTAAGCACTCCCATCGGAAGCAGGCCGGACCTCGAACACGCCCAATTCGACCATTGCCTTGAGCTTTACGGTGAGGATGTTCTTGGCGACACCAAGGCGCTTCTGAAAATCACTGAACCGCCGTACGTCGTCGAACGCTTCGCGGATGATCATCAATACCCATCGGTCCCCAATCGCTTCTAGGGTGCGCGCCACTGGGCATTCACTGCGCGCTAACTGTTCCTGTTTGGCCATGTTTGTCCATGAGCAGATGATGAAAAGCGCTAACCATATGAGAAAACGTTCATGGTCAGTAGTTGCATTTAAAAACCTGATTTGTTAAAAATCGCTACAAGTGGTTTCCTTTGAAACCTATTCCAAGGATGGAAGTGCATGCCGTACAGGCCAGATAGCCCGGTCAAGCGGGCGGCGACAGCCGAAGCGTCTGCCAACCGTGACGACACGGCGCGCTGCGACACACCGCGTAGTACCACACTCAGCCCTTCCCAAACCTTCCTCTTTGCCATTACCTGCGCTATGGCCGTGGCGAATGTGTACTTCGCCCAGCCGCTGCTCGAGTCCATGGCCAGCAGTTTGGCGGTGCCTGCCAGCACCATCGGGATCGTCGTCACGGCCACCCAGGCAGGTTATGCGGTCGGTTTGCTGTTCATTGTGCCGCTGGGCGACTTGGTCAACCGGAAGAAGCTCATTCTCTGCCAAATGCTCCTCAGCGCCTTGGCCCTCTGCGCCGTAGGGCTGGCGCAGGCCTGGGTCGTGCTGCTCGGTGCCATGGTCCTGGTGGGGTTGATGGCCGTACTGGTGCAGGTGGTGGTGGCCTACGCTGCGGCACTGGCAAGCCCCGAGCAACGTGGCCAGACCGTGGGGACTGTGACCAGCGGCGTGGTCCTGGGGATTCTGCTTGCACGTTTCGTGTCTGGCGCGATGGCCGATCTGGCCGGGTGGCGCAGCGTGTATTTCGTGTCGGCCGCGCTGATGGCGGGGATGGCCTTCGTGTTGTGGCGCACGCTGCCCGCCTCTCCCCGCGCTGCGGTCAGCGGCGGCTACTTTGCCCTGCTGCGTTCGGTGCTGCAGCTGTTTCTGCGCGAACGTACCCTGCGCGTGCGCGGAGTCTTTGCGTTGCTCATCTTCGCAGCCTTCAGCGTGCTCTGGACATCCATGGTCCTGCCGCTCAGTGAACCAGATCTTGCGCTTTCGCATACCCAAATCGGGCTCTTTGGCCTTGCCGGGGTAGCAGGGGCTCTCGCAGCGGCGAGGGCCGGGCGACTGGCAGACCGTGGCCTGGCCAATCGCACCACAGGCATTGCGCTGGTCTTGCTGACCCTTTCCTGGCTTCCGACGGCGTTCGTCCATAGCTCGCTGCTGGCAATGGTCCTGGGCGTGGTGATGCTCGACTTCGCCGTGCAGGCCGTGCACGTCACCAACCAAAGCCTGATCTTCGCTGCACGACCGGATGCGCAAAGCAGGCTCGTTGGCGCCTACATGTGCTTCTACTCGCTGGGCAGCGGGCTCGGCGCCATCGCGGCGACCTACACCTATGCCCAGGCGGGTTGGGTAGCCGTGTGCATGCTGGGCGCATCAATCAGTGCCGTCGCCTTGATCTACTGGCTGTGGTTGAACTTCAACGACCGATAAGTACTTGCGATTCAACAGCTGCGCTCATTGTTTCGACACAGCAACGTGATGCCGTGCGCGCGACACAGCAACTTCAACTTAGGCGAGGCACGTATGGCGCTGCACAAACTGACCGTTTCTTCCCACGGCGTCGACTTTGAACTGCCCTCCAACTCACCCCTTACAGACATCGAATGGGAGGCCGGTGGCAAGAATGTCATCCCGCTCGGCTGCCGCGTCGGGGCGTGCGGGGCGTGCCTGATCAAAGTCAAGCAAGGGCTGGACGCGTTGAATCCACGCAACGATGAGGAAACAGCATTCATAGAACTGTTGGGCTATAGCGGGGCGGACTACCGTCTGGCCTGCCAGTGCCTGATCAGAGGTGAATTGGCCATTGAAGTCATTGGCTAGGCAGTGCGTTGTTCACGTCGACTCATGATGAGTGGCGTCTTGTATCAGAACCCAAGAAGAGGCTCGAATATGCTGAACCGTGTAAAGAATGTGGGCTATGGCGATCGCACTCCGTTCCTCAATGCTGCTGCATCGGTCAACCTGCGTGGGGAAATCGACAGCATCATCGATGAACAGGTCGATCAGTGGTACAAGACGGTGCCGCAAGCCGCGCACCTGGAAGGCAAGGATGTCAACAGCGCCTACTACAAGCGTCACCTGATCGAGACGGCGTGGCGTATCCGCCTGCTGCGCGTTGCCGAGGCCAAGGCCTTGGTCGAGGTGGCGAAAGTCAGCCCGGAAGCTGCGCAGATCTGGGCCCACTACGAACAGGAAGAAATGCTGCATGACGACTTGTTCATCCAGGATCTCCAGCGTGTAGGCGTCAGCCGCGAAGAGTTCCTTGCCACCGAACCCTACCTGTCCACCAAGCTGCTGGCAGGCTTCTTCTCCTACCTGCTCGACCATGAAGGCCCCCTGGGCGTCATCGCCTACTCGTACCTGGTCGAATACGTCAACGTCAAGCTCGAGCCGCGCAAGCTCGAAGCGCTCAAGGGTTCGGTCGGCGAATCCAAGATCGTGGGTCAGATCTCCCACTCCCACACCGACATCAACGATGACCATCCAGGCGAGGTATGGGCGGCATTGCGCTTCTTGATCAAAGGTGAGCAGGACATCGCTGCGCTCAAGCGCTACCTGGCCGAGCATCAGAAAGTGTTGGCCATGTACTTCAACGAGTTGTACCTGGACACGCTGGCCAGCCCGCAAGCCAAGGTAGCCTAAGCCATGGTGCAGGCAATGAAGACGACGCGACCTGGTGTGCTGATCCTGAGCCATTGCGGCTTTTCATTTCTGGAAGACTTGAAGTTAGAGCTGCATCGTCGACAGCTTCGCTGCTTCGTGCTTTCTTCATTGCCGCTTCCTGAACATGTACCGGCTCGTTTGCAGCAAATCGAGTCTTGGGCAGACCGGCTCTATGTCGGCGACGCTCACCAATTACGCAGCGATGAGGTTACCCATACCCTCCAGCGTCTGCATGAAGCAGGCGAACAGGTCACCTGCTGCATCAGCGTGTGGGAGGGGTACCGGCACCTGATGGCGCAGGCCAACCTGTCGCTTGGCACCTACGACATTGGCCCTGAGCAAGCGCTTGCCCTGCGCAACAAGCTCGGGGTGCGTAACCAACTGGCGGCAGCCGGGCTTTCACAGGTCCAGGCGCATGCTCTGTCGGCATCGGTCCTGCAGGCATTGCAGATGGATGGCCGGCCTTACTTCATCAAGCCGATCCATGGCATCGCTTCCTATGCCGCCTTCCCAATGCGTCCGGACACCCGTTGGGCCACGTTGGAAGCCTTGAGAGAGGCTTCGGCGAGCGACACCGTGTATGCCTCGGCCTTCAATGAGGGGCTTGAGTTCATGGCCGAGGATTACATCCCCGGTAAAGAATTCAGCTTCGAGACCTTACTGCTCGATGGCCAGGTCCACGTGGTGGCCATTCATGAAAAATACGAAGTCACCGAGACAGCCGAAACGGTGCTGGAAGACAGCTGCACCACACCGCCAGCCAGCCTCGATAAAGCGCAGATCGCAGCCGGCCTGGCATGGCTGAGTGAAGTGCTTGGCTGCCTGGCGCTGAAATGGGGTTGCTACCACATCGAAGCCAGGTTCACCGGCGAGCACTGGGACCTGATCGAAGTCAATCCACGGGTGGGCGGCAGCCTGATTTCCCATAGCGTTGAGGCGGTCGCTGACGGGCACAGCATGCTCTCGCTGTGGCTGGACCTGCTGTTCGCAAGCCAGGACGATGCGCCTCTGCGCGAGGCCTTCGCACAGCGTCTGGACAGGCTTGGCTGGCACGCCGAGGGCACCACCGAGCAGACGACGGCCACGTTCTTTCGCGTCTATTTCGCCAAAGCCGGCACCCTGCGTAGCGTCGAGCTGGCTGAGACCCCACTGGCGCCCAGCGTGACGCACATCCTGCTCAAGGCAGGCGATGTGATTCCTGCCCATGCCCGTGAAGTGTTCCTCGGCCAGTTGCTGTGGACATTCCCGCACACCGAACACCCCGCTGAACTCAAGCGCCTGTCTCGTAGCAGCGCAGACGCGCTCGATATCCAGTACGAGACCGAAGGCTTCTGACGTCCGCTAGGCACCGGAGACAATTGACATGTCCTTGCAAAGACCCGTTTTGCTGGTTGTGGATTACAACTTGAGCCGTATCGGCGACGTTCAACACATGCGCAACCATGCCCGTGAGCGCTGGAATGCCGAAACCTGGTTGGTGCGCAGCGCTCCCCAGGCGCACGATCTGCGCATCAGCGATCGGCTTATCGACGCAGACCCGTTGGCGCCGGACTTCATCCAGCGCGTGCTTGAGCAATTAGGCGACGAGGCCGCGCGTGTCAGTGCTGGCATCGTGTTTTCCGACAATGCAGTGGCCAGTGGCGCTGCGCTGCTTGAGCGCCTTGGTTTGCCCGTTGACGACGCCCGCCTGGCACTGGGGGCGTTCGACAAGCTGGCCTATCGGATAAGCGAGCAGCGCATCGGGCCGCTGCTTACACAGCTCGGCGTGATGGTGCCGGATTTCGAACGCATCAGGTGCCTTGAAGACGTACAGAACTTCGCCCGGCGTCAGGCTCACGGCTTCGTCATCAAACCCACGACCGAGGGCAATAACCGGGGCGTCGTCCTGGTCGCCCCGGGTACAGACTGCGACCAGGCGTTTGCCGAAGTAGAGCCGTACCTGGCGAGCGGCGTGCTGGCCGAAGCCTTGATACCCTTTGACCGTGAATACTCCTACGACGGGCTGGGCGAGTTGTGGTTCATCACCGAGAAAGTGAGTGCCACCGGGCGCTACCCGGTAGAAGTGGCGCAGATCCTGCCGGCCCGGCTCGATCATCAGGAACGCATGGCCATCCGTGTGGTGGGCGAGCAGGTCAACCGATTGGTCGGCCAGCGCATCGGGCCGTTCCACAACGAGATCAAGCTCAGCGAGAAAGACTGCAACACGGCCGTGGTCGAACCCAATCGGCGCCCTGCAGGCATGAAAATCTGGACGCTGGCTCAAGCTGTCCACGGGCTTGACTTGTATGCAGCCTGGATCGACTCGGTATTTTCGGCAGCCATACCCAAGGAGCTGCCAGAGCCTAGCTGTAGCGCGGCCACCCTCATGTTCGGCGTGCCTCAGGACATGACCGTCGATGTGGCCCGACTAGGCGACGTTCATGCCCTGGTGGTGGAAACCATTGCCTGCGCAGCACAGCGGCTGGGCATTGCACAGGACGCTGTCGTCTTGCTCGAATGCGCTTGGGTGACCAGTGCGCGCCGTCTCGTCCATGCCACGCCCCGGGATAATGGCGATTTCGTGGCGCAGGCCTGCGTGACGCTGCACGATGCCCAGGCCGATATCCGTGATCTGGTCAGCGCGCTGCGCGAACAGTGGCTGGAGGTCGTGGCGCGCAGCCTGGCTGCCGAACCCCTGCTCAAAGCCGCTTGCTGAGCGACGCCATCCACGCTTCGAGAACAATAATATGAAGATTCTGATCCTCCACCGTGTGCCTTACCCCCGAATCGAATACCACCGTGGCATCGATCATGCGCTGCACGAAGTCACCTATTTCGGCAAGCAAGCTGCAATCGACACGCTGCCTGCCGATTTGCAGTGCAAGCGGGTGGTACGAGCGGGTACCGCCAGCGCTAGTGAGGAAGCATTGGCATGGCTGTCTGGTAGCCCCCAGCGCTTTGATCGCATTATTTCAATGTCCGAATACGAACTGCTCGATGCTGCACGCTTGAGAGAAGCATTGGGCGTTGAAGGGGCTTCATTACAGACCGTGACCCTGGCGCGCAACAAGCTGCTGATGAAGCAAGCGGTGCAGGCCAACGGCTTGCGCATACCGCAGTTCATGTCGCTGGCCTGTTACCTGGACGCGCAAGGCCAGGTGCCTTGGGCAGGCAAAACGGTCTTGAAACCCCACAGCGGCGCTTCGAGCGCGGACGTCAGCGTACATTTACCGTCTCAGGCCCACGCCGAAATCCGGCGCAAAATCCATGAACAGTCGTTGCACATCGATGATTTTCAGGTCGAGGAGTACGTTGCAGGCCCCATCCGCCATTTCGACGGTTTGGTGCTCGACGGTCGAATCGTCACGATGCAGGCCAGTGAATACGTAGGCACCTGCCTGGACTACATGGAGCGGGGTGCGCCGCTGGGTTCCTGGCATGTGGACAGCTGCGCATCCATGCGGGAGTGGGTGGGGCAGGCGCTGAACGCGGTGCGGATCACCCACGGCGCCTTCCACCTGGAAGCCATCATGGACGCCGACGGGCCGGTCTTCCTCGAAGTGGGTAACCGGGTCGGCGGGGCTGACGTGGTGGCGACGTATGAGATGGCCACGGGGATTCATTTGCCTTCGCTGGAACTGCGCATCTATGTCGACGGCGAACTGGACCTTTCGACGCTGAGCGGCCGGCAGGCGGACCTGGGCTACGGATGGTTCGTGTTCCCTGGGCACACTCACCCGCAGCGCACGTTCCTTGGGCTCGAGGGCGCAGGTGAACTGCGCGGCAGCCCTTGTATCGTGCAGTGGAACGAGCTCGAACCGGGTGCACCATTGCCTGGGCACGTGACCTACTCGGCATTCGAAGCGCCGCTGGCGGGCATCGTCAAGACCGCCGAGCCCGAGCGTACCCGCGACTGGATGGTTGATCTGTTCTCGCGGGTATCACTGGCCCGGCACCTGACATCCGTTGCTTAACTTCTTCTTCAAGGCAGCCTGCCAATGAAACCACAGCATGTAGTGCTGGCCGTTCTGATCACGGCCATCTGGGGCATCAATTTCTCTGTCATCAAACTGGGGCTGGCCACTGTCGACCCACTGATCCTCGCCGGGATTCGTTTCAGCCTGTGTGCGCTGCCGGCGATTTTCTTCATCCGCAAACCCGATGTGGCCTGGCGCTACATCATTGGCTACGGCCTGGTGTTCGGCATCGGCTTATGGGGTGTGGTCAACCTCGGGATCAAGGCTGGGCTGTCTGCCGGCATTGCCTCGCTGGTGCTGCAGTTCAGTGCATTCTTCACCATCCTGCTGGGCGGGTTGGTCTTCAAAGAAGCACTGACGCGCTTTCAGGTGCTGGGCATGCTGGTGGCCTTAGCGGGGCTGCTGTGCATCATCACGATCAGCGACGGCTCGGTGACATTGCCTGGTGTGTTGCTGGTACTCCTGGGCGCTGGCGCATGGAGCGTGGCCAACGTCATCAACAAGAAGGCAAAGACCAAGGACGTGTTCGCGTTCCTGGTGTGGTCCAGCGCTTTTGCACCGATCCCGTTGTTCGTGCTCGACTACGCGGTCAATGGCAGTGCCGGCTACACCGCGCTGGTCCATCAGGTGGACAGCACGGCGATTCTGTCGATTCTGTTCCAGGTTTATCCGAACACCTTGTTTGCCTATTGGATCTGGAATTCGCTGCTCAAGACGTACCCGGTATCGACCGTCGCACCGCTTTCGCTGCTGGTGCCGATTTTCGGCATGCTCGGCTCGGTACTGGTGTTCAACGAGAGCGTGCCCACCAGCAAGGTACTGGCCGTTGTCCTGATCGTGCTGGGTCTGGCTGTCGGCCTGTATGGGCAGCGCATCTTCAATGCTTTGTCCGCGCGCACTGCGCGGACCTCACTGTGAATCGATAGGAAGTCGAAATGAGTTTGGGAAGACGTGGATTCATGGGGGGCGCTGTGGGCGCCACCCTGGTTGGCGGCGGCATGATCGCCAGCCTGTCCAGCGCAGGCGCCGTTGCGGCGCCCGAGCCAGAAACCCCGGCATTCGATCCTGCCGACTGGGCATCGGTACGGGCGCAGTTTCAGCTGTCGCCACGGTATGTGCATATCTCCAACTTCTTTCTGGCATCCAACCCCAAGCCGGTGCGCGATGCCATGGCGCGGCACCGGGAGGCCTTCGACCAGAACCCCTATACCTACCTCGAAGACCACATGTTCGCCAAACCCGAAGACATGGTCTGGCGCAAGGTCTGCGAAACCGCGGCCGCCTATACGGGCGGGCGCGCAGAGGACATTGCCCTGACCACCAGCACGACCCAGGGCCTGGCAATGATCTACAACGGCATCAAGCTCAATCCCGATCAGGAAATTCTCACCACCCACCATGAGTGGTACACCCATGACGAAGCGATGCGCCTGGCTGTGGTCAAGTGGGGTGGCAGCATCAGGCGCATCGATCTCTACCAAGGTCCGCAGGACGTCAGCGTCGATGCCATCGTGACGCGTATCGAAGCCGCCATTCGCCCTTCGACCCGCATTCTGGCAATGACTTGGGTCCATTCAGGCACCGGCGTACGGTTGCCGGTCAAGGAGATCGGCGACCTGGTGGCCCGGCTCAACAAAGGCCGTGACGAGGCGCAGAGAATCCTGTACGTGATTGACGGGGTGCATGGTTTCGGCTGCTCCGAGGCGCAGGTCGCCAGCCTGGGATGCGATTTCTTCAGTGCCGGTACACACAAGTGGATCCTCGGCCCGCACGGAACCGGTCTGGTGTGGGGGCGCCAAGGGCAATGGCGCCACGTCATGCCGACCATTCCCACCATCATGGCGGCCGAGCCTGCCAATGCCTGGCGCCAGGAACGTGCGCCGCAGGGCGATACGCAAGCGGCATGGGTAAGCCCCGGAGGGTTCCTGGCGTTCGAGAATCAGTGGGCGATGATCGAGGCGTTCCGATTCATCGAGCAAATTGGCCGCAAGCGCATTGCCGAGCGCGTTGCCGAACTCAATGGCCAACTCAAGGAAGGGCTGGCCAAACTGCCCAATGTTTCATTGCTCACGCCCCAAGACGCGCAGTTTTCGGCGGGTATCGTGTGCTGCGACGTTAAGGGTCAGGCGCCCAAGGACGTGGTGGCGAAGTTGAAAGCGCAGAACATCATTGCCAGCGCAACACCTTACCGCCATACCTCGGTTCGCTTCTCTGCCGGGATCACCAACACGCCCCAGGACATTGAAAAGACCCTGCAGGTGATGCACAGCCTGACATGATTCAGGGCTGTGCAGGGATCACCGGGCGCGCTAGCCCGGCCTGCCAGGCCGGGTAGCGATGCCAAAGGCAGAGGCGGATCTCAGAGCTTCGGCATCTGCCCGATCCGCGCCACCATTTCGCTGACCACCTGCAGGTCCAGCATGAACTGGTCCACGGTCTTGAACTCGTTGTCGTTATGCCCGGTGTACTTCACACCGGGCATGGCCAGACCAAACTGCACGCCGTTGGGCAGGTCGTGCACTGAGGTGGCTCCGGCGGACGTACCGAACGCGTGCTTCATGCCCAGGTTTTCGCTGGCCACAGCCAGCAGGGCCTTGACCCACTCGCCTTCTGGGTTGCGGTACATCGGCTCGTCCAGGCTGTAGTCGTAGGCGGGCGTGATATGGCTTTGCTGCGACCACTTACCGAGCTTGTCGGCGATTTCATCCTTGATCGTCGCGACCGCCTTGCCCTTGGGGATGCGCAGGTTGATCGCCAGCTTCAAGCCTTTGTCATCCACACCGATGAAGGTTGGCGAGGCGGTAAGCGGCCCCATGAATGCATCGTCATAGGCGATGCCCAGCTTCTTGCCCAGGTAGTCCAGGCCCCAGTTGTCCGCCGCATAGTGGGCAGCATCGGTGAACTGGTTCCGCTTCAACGGCACCGTCTTGCCCACGCCATTGATGAAGTCCAGCATGCGCGCGACAGGGTTCACGCCCGATTCGGGCTCCGAGGAGTGAGCTGACACACCGGTCACGGTGAGCACCACTTGCTTGCCGTCGGGTTTGGCGGCAATGCTGAAGTCGCCACCGTTTTGCTTCACGTACTCGGCACCGGCCGTGTTCAACCGCTGCGCCAGTGCGCTGGCGTCGTCGGTGAGCAAGGTCGCTACCGAGGTGGACGGGATCTGATTGGTAGCAAGCCCACCGGTAAGGTTGACGATTTCGGCACCCTGGCCGCTGGCCGCACGCTTGGCAAAATTCGCCATCACGGTGCCGTAGCCTTTTTCCGCGATGACCACCGGATAGCCGCCATCCAGGGCGAGGTTGTAGTCAGGCGTAGGGTTGCGCTCGAAGTAGTACGGGATGGCATCGCCGCTGGTTTCTTCGGTGGTGTCGATCAGCAGTTTGAATTGCCGCGCCAGGGGCAGGTTTTCATCCTTGGCGACCTTCAGGGCATACAGCGCTACGACGATGCCATTCTTGTCGTCCTCGGTACCACGGCCGTACATGCGATCACCGACCAGGGTGACCTTGAACGGGTCCAGGCGCGTGCCGTCGGCCAGCTTCCAGTTTTCCGGTGTGACAGGGACCACGTCGGCATGGGCATGGATACCGACCACTTCCTTGCCGCTTCCCAGGGAGATTTCGTAGACACGGTTGTCGACGTTGCGAAAAGCCAGGCCAAACCCGTCGGCCAGTGCCTTGATCTTGTCGGCGATCTTCAGGAACTCGGGGTTTTCATGCTGAGGCGTGCCCTCGACGGTGACCGTGGGAATGGCCACCAGTTCGCGCAGGGTCTGGGTGGCAGCCTTGCCGTACTTGATGCGGGTGTAGAGCCCGAGCAGGCGATTGATCTCGTTCTGCTGCTCGGCGCCCAGCGGCTTACCGGCCAGGTAGGTGTCCAAGGTGGTGCCCAGGTCATCGGCCTGGGCCAGTTCGCTGCCTTTGAGCTTGCCGAGAAACTGCTTGAAGTCATGCGGATCGCTGCCGTCGAACGCCTTGACGATCGCCGCAGACTGCTGCTGGGTGAGGTTGGCCTGGGCAGGCAACGCGAACAAGCCGATGCTGGCTGCCAGCAGGGAAACAGAGGTGAGCTTTTTCAGATGCATGAGTGTACGCATTCCTTCGCCAATCATTGATGAGGCCCCGTCGTGCGGGAAGGCCCTCACGCTAACACCAATGACCTGTGGTACGGCAGTACCAAGCGTGTGACATGGCGCACAAACGAAAAAGCCCCAGGCGTTGGCCTGGGGCTTTTCATGTATGGCGCACTCGGCGGGATTCGAACCCACGACCCCTGCCTTCGGAGGGCAATGCGGTACAGGAATCTTGGTTGGTGGCAAGTCCTGTTAAGTGCCTCTAAGTGCCGTGTGGCAAGGCTTCCGACCTATAACCTAATCGACAGTCTATGACTCTTGGGAGCACTTAAGGGCTGTCACCTTGGGCACAAAAACGAAATTCTAAACTTCGATCTTTGACCACTAACCAGATCTATCGCATGGTCAGCCGTTCAGCTTGGAATACGATGGTTTGGAAATAAGATACGACCTCATGATCGCCCGGCTCAGGCTTCAAACCACGAGATCTTTCTCAAGCAGAGCGCGGCTCAGCTGAAATCTGATCATGCCAAATATTTCGGTCTCGCGTTCGAAGGCAAGCTCACAAGCGAGGAGCTTTTCCTCGCCTGATGACTCTGCCCTCGCATGGGCCAAGGCCGTGCAACATGTGCCGAGATTAGTACCGTAGCTAGCTCACTCGTCCTTGGCGTTTACATCGGCAGAGACTTTGCCAAACGACTCCCAATGGCCAACCAGCTCATCCACGCGATCAGGAATGCGCGGTGACTTACTGAGCACCAGACAGCGGGTTGTACCCACGTACTCCTCAAGGAGGTAGAGCGTGTCCCCAACGTCGACGCCCATCTCCTGCAGAACTTCGTCGGGTAGGCGAATAGCACCGTCGCCGTCCCAGTCCTCAATCACTACATGATTCCGCATCTCGACCTCAGGCAGCGGCTGAATGAAGTGTCCGCAGGGGGAGGCAACGGCGAGCCGATGCCAACGAAGTCCCGCGGCGCAGGTCGACAGAATAGCAAAAAGCTCTCGGGCTCAGAGCGTTGTAACGACGCCCCCCTCACCTCAGCCGCAGCTTCTGACATTTGAACTCGCTCCGGGCCTGCCAGGCACCATCGCCCTTAATGGGCAGAAAGTCCCGCAATACCACCGGAGAAATTCACTATCCCCATGCCGCACCCAGCTAATCCACCAGCAGCTCACTGATAGGTCATCGAGACTTCGCTCTATAGCCACCGTGGCTGCGCTGGCTTGCCGCAGGATGCCAGTGGCAGTCCCGCAAAAACCACTGAGCTGCCACATACTCTCACAGGGATCTCTTCGCCGAACTAGCCAAATACACCCTCGTGACGACAGATCCCTCCGCCAAATCGCCAATATCCAGCGTGCGCCCCCGGAATAAATCGTTAAACCTCGACTGGCCTGGCCTTTCACTCACTATTTCGTATGACGCAGCTCCTGCGAACCATTAAACGAAGCCCACCCGCCAGGACAAATACGTATCATGAGGCAGCGGGTTAGCTTGGTAAGCTCGCTCTCAGACAACCTTTGTCAATGTGGCCGTCATGGAAGAAAGCGCGCAACAGCGTTCAGAACGCTATGTATCCGCCCGCAGCCAGCACCCAGCATGGCTTTTGCTCGCCTCGCGGCGTGCTCCGCTCGTATTGGGCTGCCTGCGCACGCTATTCGAGCGGGCGCATGATGGGATCCCCATGGAGGATGCGCTGCAAGCGCTGTCCGAAATGCTGGCTGCTTATGCCAGCCAGGAGCTTTACGAAATCGACCCAGATGCAACGCATCTCCAAGCAGGTCGTGAACTTCGTGAATGGATCAAGCGGCGCCTCGTCGTAGAGCGAGAGGGCCGTATCTATGCAACCGACGCGCTGGAGTCAGCCATCCAGTTCGTAGATTCGCTGGATAGTCGGATCATGACTTCCACAGCATCTCGCCTTTCGGTGGTTCAGCGCGAGATCGAAAACCTGGAAACGGGTCTGAACCCCAGCCCAACTGGCCGTATTGCCAGCCTGCGCCGCCGAATCCAGGATTTGGAGCACGAGCTAGCGCAGGTAGAAGCTGGCAACGTCATCGTGCTTGATGAAGCGCAGGCGATAGAGGGCATACGCGAGGTATATAACCTGGCCACCAGCCTACGCGCGGACTTTCGACGAGTTGAAGACTCTTGGCGCGAGGCGGATCGCGCCCTTCGACACTCGATCATCAGCGAGCAGTCTCACCGTGGAGAAATCGTCGATCGGTTGTTGGACGGGCAAGATGCTCTACTCAACACCCCCGAGGGGCGTGTCTTCGAAAGCTTCCAGCAGCAACTGAGGCAGTCCGCTGAGCTGGAAACCATGCGTGAGCGTTTGCGCACCATCCTTCGTCATCCAGCGGTTCCAAAGGCACTGAATCGTCCCCAGCAACGTGAGCTACGTTGGCTGGCGTTACGCCTGGTTCGGGAGTCGCAGGCTGTGCTCCAAGCGCGCGCCCGAAGCGAGCGCGATGTTCGTGGCTTCATGAAGACGGGGCTGGCCGCCGAGCATCATCGCGTCGGACAGTTACTCAACGATCTCTTCAATCTAGCGCTCAGAGTCGACTGGCAACGCCAGTCAGAACGCCGTAAGCCTGCATGTTTACCACCAGTTGGCGTAGCCATTACCGGTATCCCGGCAATCGAGCGTCTCCGCTTCAAGACCCTGGATGACGATGATACGGGCGAGCTGGATCTGAGTTTGAAGCCTGCGGGGTTGGAGCAGATTGATGATGACTTCTGGGATGCCTTCGACGGGCTGGATCGTGAAGCGCTGATTCAGGACACCCTAGCTGTGCTGGCGGAGCAGGGGCGCCCTGTCAGTCTCGGGGAGCTTGCGTCTTTGCTTCCACCTGCTCACGACCTAGAAACCTTTGCGCTCTGGTTGGCGATGGCACGCGAGGCAGGTATTGAGGTGCTGAAAGAGGAGCGTCAGCTCGTGGAGCTAGTTGACGAGGATGAGCAACGCTGGCGCTTCAATCTGCCTTATGTCGGACTCGACCACGAGGCACTCAAGGACATCGATTGGGAGTTGTGAGCATGGCAGGGATTTTCGATCGAATAGCAGGCGCCTCTGGCACCGACGAAACGGAGCTGACGGTGGAGCCCATAACGTTGGATGACGGCATGGATGATGAACAGCCTCTTATGAGCGCCGCTGTTCAGGTCGATGAGCGCCGGACGCCGCAACGGGTACGTGAGGCCGTACAGGAAATGCTCAAGTACGGGCTGCTGGAAGAAAGTCACAAGCCCAATCTGTATCGCTCGGCGCTTGCCAATATCGAGGCGGTCGACACAATCCTGGAACCCCTCGACCTGGCCATGGGGGTCGACGAGGTTCGCGGGCTGGTGTTCGTCACCGTTCGTCAGGGCGAGGTGGCCGAGCAGGATGACTGGTCGCACCCCCTTGTGCGCAGGCAAAGGCTGAACCTGGAGCAGTCCCTGCTGATCGCCATTCTGCGCCAGCATTTCATCGCCTACGAACAGGAAAGCGGTACGGGCGCCACTCAGGCACTGGTAGCTGTTGATGAGCTGATTCCGCAATTGCAGGTTTACCTGGGCGAGCTGGGCAGTGAGGCGAAGGAGCGCAATCGCGTCATCACGCTGCTGGATCAGCTCAAGGGGCATGGTTTGGTGTCGGCTCTGGACGCCCATGACCGCGTCATCATCCGCCCCATCATTACCCACTTGGCCAACCCGGAGAACCTGCAGGCACTGGTGGTTTGGCTGCGCGAGCAGGTGGAGGGCGCGACTACCCCGGCTGCCGCTGCTGAGGAGGACGAGGCGTGAAGCAAGCACTGCTCTGGCGTGACAGCGAGACCCTCATTCTCAGCAGCATCGAACTCTATAACTGGGGCGGCTTTCAGGGATATCACCGTGCCGAGATCGATCCCTCAGGCACCGCCGTGATCGGCCCAACGGGTAGCGGTAAAACGACGCTGGTGGATGCTCTGATGACCTTGCTGTGCGCCAACCCGCGCTACAACCTGGCTTCCACAGGTGGGCATGAAAGCGACCGTGATCTGGTGTCCTATGTGCGCGGGGTTACCGGCCCTGGAGACGGAGGTGTAGAGCAATCTCATATCGCGCGCCAGGGTAAGACGGTCACCGCCATTGCCGCCACGCTCGAGCGTGACGGTGCGCAGGTGCGACTGGGCGCTGTACTCTGGTTCGAGGGCACCAGCTCCTCGGCGTCCGATCTGAAAAAACTGTGGCTGTTAAGCGAGTCCCCCGAGCAGACGCTGGAGCATTGGCTCAGCCAACATCACGCAGGCGGCATGCGGGCGCTGCGTCAGATGGAGAAGGATGGCACGGGTATCTGGCCGTATCCCAGTAAAAAAGCCTTCCTGGCCAGGCTCAGGGATTACTTCGAGGTGGGTGAAAACGCCTTCACCTTGCTCAACCGCGCTGCCGGCCTGAAGCAGCTCAACAGCATCGATGAGATCTTTCGCGAGTTGGTACTGGATGACCGCTCCGCCTTCGTGCGGGCTGCCGAAGTCGCCAGCAGCTTCGATGATCTGACCGATATTCACCGAGAACTGGAAACTGCTAGAAAACAGCAGCGCTCATTGCTGCCGGTCGCCGATGGCTGGGAGCGTTACCGAGTCTTGCAAGCCCAGTTGCAGGACAAACAGGCGCTCGAAGGCATTCTTCCGGTCTGGTTCGCCGAGCAGGGTTATCGCCTGTGGTTGGCCGAAACCAACAGGCTGGAGACGGCGTACAAACAGGCCGAACTGGATCAGGCGCAATGCAGGGGGCAGCTTGAAACCCAGAAGGGCGTGGTCGATCAACATCGTCAGCGCTACCTACGTGTAGGGGGCGCAGGGATAGATCAACTACGCGGGCGCATTGCGGATTGTGCCAGGGAGCGTGATAAGCGACGCCTGAAAGCCGAGCAGTACCAACGCTTGGTCAAGGGGCTTGGACTCGCGGATGAGTTATCGGCTGCTGCACTCGAGGAAAATCAGCAGCAGATCGCGGCACGCCTGGAAATACTGGGCGAGCATATTACCGAGGCACGGCAAAAGGCGTTCGATGCCGGCATCGTCCAGAAAGAACTCGATGGCCGCCTGCAGAGCTTGCAGCAGGAGCGTGCCGAGGTCGAACGACGGCCAGGCTCGAACCTGCCTGGGCATTTTCATGCTTTTCGAGGGGAGCTGGCGCAGACGCTTGGCGTCGATGAATCGGCCCTGCCTTTCGTTGCCGAGCTGGTGCAGGTCAAGCCCGAGGAGCTGGCCTGGAGGGGGGCCATCGAGCGGGCAATCGGCAGCCACCGCCTGCGTATCCTGGTGCCGCAGGGTGCGTCCGAGGCTGCACTGCGTTGGGTGAACCAACGACACAACCGCTTGCATGTGCGCTTGTTGGAGGTCAAGGAACCGTCGTCGCGCCCTGTGTTCTTCGACGATGGTTATACCCGCAAGCTGACCTTCAAGGAGCATCCGTACCGCGAAGCGATAAAGGCGCTACTGGCGGACAATGACCGACATTGCGTGGAGAGCACGGAGCAATTGCGTCATACCCCGCACGCCATGACGGCTCAGGGGCTGATGTCGGGTAAAGAACGCTTCTTCGACAAACAGGATCAGAAGCGCCTCGATGAGGACTGGCTGACCGGCTTCGATAACCGCGACCGTCTTGCCTTCCTGGCCGAGCAGATTGGCGAGGTCAATGAACTGCTCGCGCCTGCCAGGCTGGCCTTGGACGCTGCCCGGGGCGATGCCCGCAAGTTGGAGGATCAAGCTTCGCTGCTGCAGCGCGTCGAAGAACTGCAGTTCGAGGAGATTGATTTGCCGGGCGCCGAGCGTCAGCTTGCGTCGCTGCATGCTCAGCTCGAAACCCTGACGCGTCCCGACACCGACCTTGCCATGATCAAGGCTGAGTTGGATGAAGCTGAGGCGCTGTTCGACGCCCTGGATCGACAGAGGCAACAACTCATCGAGCAGTGCGGTCAGTTGAAACTTCAGTTCGAGCAGGCTGCATCCGCTACCCGTAAGGCCTATCGTGGTGCCGAAAAAGGGCTGAACGATACGCAGCGTGAACTAGCGCAAACGCATTTCCCGACCCTGACGGCAGATGACCTTGGCGATATTGTCGAGCTGGAGCGCCAGCATACGCGTGAGCTGCAAGGGCAGCTCAAAGCGCTCGGCGATAAACTCGGCGATCAGAAAACAGAGCTTGCCAAACGTATGTCTGACGCTCTGAAGGTGGACACCGGAGCGCTTGCGGAGGTCGGGCGAGAACTGGTGGACGTACCCAGGTATCTGGAGCGTCTTCGCGTGCTGACCGAGGAAGCCCTGCCCGAGAAACTCAAGCGCTTCCTGGAATACCTCAATCGTTCCTCGGATGACGGCGTCACCCAGTTGCTCAGCTATATCGACCATGAAGTCTCGGTGATCGAGGAGCGCCTGGATGACCTGAATAGCACGATGCAGCGTGTCGACTTTCAGCCCGGACGCTATCTGCGCCTGGTGGCGAAGAAGGTTATCCATGAAAGCCTGCGCACCTTGCAACAGGCTCAGCGCCAACTGAACTCGGCGCGCTTCATCGATGATGAAGGCGAGAGTCACTACAAGGCATTGCAGGCGCTCGTTGGGCTGCTCAAAGATGCCTGCGAGCACAGCAGGAATCAGGGCGCCAAAGCGCTTCTGGATCCGCGCTTCCGCCTGGAGTTCGCGGTCTCAGTGATCGATCGAGAAAGCAAGAGTGTCATCGAAACCCGAACAGGCTCTCAGGGCGGTAGTGGTGGTGAGAAGGAGATCATCGCCTCCTATGTGCTGACCGCATCACTCAGCTATGCGCTTTGTCCCGACGGCAGCAGCCGGCCGTTGTTCGGCACCATCGTTCTCGACGAGGCGTTCTCGCGCAGCTCCCATGCGGTTGCCGGTCGGATCATTGCAGCGTTGAGAGAGTTCGGCCTGCACGCTGTCTTCATCACGCCCAACAAGGAAATGCGCCTGCTGCGCCACCATACGCGTTCGGCAGTCGTCGTTCATCGGCGCGGCGTGGAATCCAGTCTGGTTTCCCTGAGCTGGGAAGCTTTGGATGAGCATCATCAACAGCGCATCAAGGCCATGCATGAAGTCGCCCACTGACATCAGTCGCAGCCTGGCCAGACAATGGCAGCGCTCCAGCGTACGCTTGGAACGCTTGCTCAATCCCGCTAGCTGGCCGCAAAGCCTCAACATCGGCAAGCCTTCGGCACGTCTATTCACTGACAACATCCAGGCGGTACTCCGGCATGTGGAGAACTGGCGGAGCGTGAACGTGGGTACAGTCGACTGGGAGCCCGTCAGCTACCGAGCAGGGCTGTCCCCCATTTCCTTACCGATGCGCTGGCACTTGCGTAGCCCTTCCGAATGGATTGCCGCGACCAATGATCCAGCGGTCAGCCAGGAATACGCTCAACTCGAGTATCTGGTTGAGCAGGTAGACAGTGCCTTTCATGCGCTGCTGGTAGCACAACGGAGCTTGTGGTTGACGAAGCCGTCCGAAGAAGTCGTCGCCACGGCGCGACTCGCCACCCGGTTGTCGCCAGGCTGTGCCCGAGGCCGTCCGCTGCGCCTGCTTGCCGAGCACGGCGTCGACACCAAGTTTTTCGAGCGCAACGCCAGTTTGCTGACCTGGCTCCTCGACGAGCGCTTCGGAGGCGCGGCATCCGAGCAAGGCCTGACGACTTTTCTGGATGCCTTTGAAGAAAGCAGCCACTGGGTTCTGGTCGTTCCCCTTCAGCCTGAACTGTTGCCCTTCAAGCGGCTCAGACTCACCACTGCGGAACTGGCCGAAACCCCACTTCCCGGTTCGCGATTGCTCGTGGTGGAAAATGAGCAATGCATTCACTTGCTGCCTGAGAACTTACCGGACACCCTGGCTGTGCTGGGCTCAGGACTCGATTTGCAGTGGCTAGCGTCCGCGCACCTGGCCGGTAAACATATCGCTTACTGGGGCGATATGGATACTTGGGGCTTGCTTATGTTGGCGCGAGCGAGACTTCATCAACCTACGGTCGAAGCACTATTGATGGAACGGGAGCTGTTCGAGCAACACTCACCGGTGAGCGCAGTCCTCGAGCCGACCAAAGCTCTGGATTCGGCCCCACCTGGTTTGCTGGCTGACGAAGCGGACTTCTATCGGTATCTGCTGGTGCAAGAACGAGGACGTCTTGAGCAGGAGTACCTGCCAAAGGAACAAGTTGAGCGCGCTATCGAGCAGTGGGCTCGAAAGATCCCTGTATAGAGCGGCTGGCGGTGGGCTCAATAGCCCTGTAATCCTTAGACCGCCTACCCTTAAACCACAATCTTCAGATATTCCTTCTCTGAAATTGCCAACGTTGATCGCTTTAGGCGGCCGGTTTTCAGCGTTGGTCTGCAGCGAGCCTTTCCACCTCCTCGACGAGACTAAGGGCGATTCACGATTCCGGTCGACTTAAAGCGCCGGAGGCCGGGATGCTCACGGATTTCCGGTCAGTTGAGTTGCACCATGGCCGAGCCGATCTCGCGCTCGCCAGATTCCGGTCTGATGACGCGACCAAGAGCGCTCGGCTGTTTCCGGTTGCGCTGGAGCGTATGGTCGGGGCTGGTTGACTGCCTGCGCACAGCATTCCGGTCAGACAGCGACACAGGGAAATTCACCACTTACTGCGCGGTTTACAGGGCGACGGGAGTCCAGCGCTCGCCCCAGTTTTGCATCCACCGGAATTTGCCGAGCGCCTTGGATCACAGGAACACCTTCGCCGAAATAGTCAAATGAACCCTCATTTCCTAATCTGGGAGCTGACGAAATTTGCGGCATCTACGTTAGCGCAGCGGACCATCGAGTTACCGTGTGTCTCGTAAGTAATCGGGAGCGCACGCTGATGAGATGGTTTTTCGTGGTGATGCTTTGCGGTGGGGCAGGTCTCTGGCTAAGCGCCCAATATCAAGTTCCTCAATGGTTGCTTTGGCTCCTGCTGGCGCTGGGAACCACGATGTGGGGCCTGGCCAAGTGGATGGAGCGGCAGGAGGCCAAGACGGAGTGCAGTCATGATTGAGCACACAGATCCGGGTTGGTCTGCATGCCCAATACTGCAGGCTTTGCAGCTTTCTGCACGGCAAACACTAGTTGGCATTGCACCTTATCTGGAGCGGTTTCACAGTGGGCGGGAAGGCCTGCAGGAATTCCAGGTTGATGGACTGCTGTTCTACCCTCTGGAGCTAATCAAGGGCGTGCTGGTACGTTCGCCTCAATGGCCGCGGCGCTTAACTGCGCGCTGGGTGGCGGGCGCTGGCGAGCCAGCTACCCGGGGCTTTGAGTTCATGACCAGGAGATAACGAGATTGACCCTCCCTTACGAAAGAACACGCGCCATCCTCAAAACAGAGGAGTTCCTGCGTGAACTCTCCCGTCATTCGGGGTTACCGCAGGATATCCGCAGCTATGCGAAAAGCCTGCTCAGGCACTATCCATCTGCCGATCAAATTTTCTCGCTGGGGCGCCTTGAGGAATGTCTGGTAAACGAAGCGCTTGAAGATGAATACCGACGGCGGGTAATCGCCTTCCACCAGCCGTTGCTCTGCTCGTCGCTGGAGTCGACACGATAGCAATGTCCTGCCCTCATTCTGAGCCGCCGGTGTCTCACCTCGTCAGGCAGCGGGTTAAGTTTCTGCGCAAGGGGAGGCCTTTCAGCATCAGGTGTCTTGCAGGGCTTGGTTCGAGCTCGGCCATCTCCAAGGCAGTCGCCCAGCTTGTTCGCCGTGGCGAGCTTGAGCGTGTGTATCGTGGCATCTACATGCGGCCGAAATACAGTCAGTACACTGGTCGGGTTCATCGTCCTGGGCCTTGGGACTTGGTGAATCTGATTGCCAGGCAGAACCGTTGGAAGCTGCAGATCCACGGCGCTGATGCCGTGAGACATTTCGGGCTGAGTACACAGATGCCGGTCATCCCGATCTATTACACGAGCGGCTCCAGTCGATCTCTATTCGTGGGGAAGGCCGAGATCAGGCTCGTGCATGCCGCTCCGATGGTGATGCAGTGCGCAGGAACCAAAGTGGGGATGACCATCAGCGCTCTGTTTTATCTCGGCAAAGGTGGTACTACGCCGGAGTGTGTTGCTGTAATGAAAAAAGCTCTCAGCCCTGAAGACCTGAGCAAAATAGTGGCCTGCAGAATGCCGAAATGGATGCGCGCAGCGCTGGAGACAACATGAGCCGGTAAGAAGCAGCCAGACACTCCGTTTGGCTGCCTATCCCTCTATCAGAGTCGGACCTGCATCTATTGCTGGCTGCCCTTCTGCATATTTATCCGCGCTCTGCGGATATAGCTCACCGACACGCTGAGCCGGCGGGCGATCTCGGCGTCGGAAAGGCCCCCGAACTCCGAGATAATTTCGGGTGTCATTTCGGGCAACGGTCGCTTGTACGCTTGTATTCCAAGCTCCCTACGCATTTTTTTGACCGGAAAATTACTGACGCCTAAACGGTCAGCGACTTCTGTATCCGGCATCATCCCCAGTAGAGCTATGGCTTCGCTGGTCCAAATGTCCTCCAGTGGTTTGAAACGCTCACGACTGATCTTTGACTCTGGGATCTTCAGCTCCGCTCTCGCACGCTTGATTCGGTTGATGGAAACACCGTACGGGCTTGCCAGCGCGTAATCAGGACGAACTGGAAAGGCGTGTTCGCTCGGTCATGAGACGATTGCAATTACACCCCCAAAGAATCCGTTCTTATTTCCGGCATCCACGTATCGCCTACGCAGCATGATTTGGTGTATTTGATTGCCGGGTTAATAGTGCGGGGTAGCCCACCGTGAGTCACTACTGCTAGTAGCCGATGGCAGAACCATCTTTACGCGGATCAGAACCGGCAGTCAGGGTGCCGGTTTGAGGATCGATGAGAATAATTTGACCGCCGCCCAGCGGCTTATAGCTGGGTGAATCGACCAGCTTATGCCCAAGCGCCTCAAGGCCCTGACGGGTATCAGCACTGACTCCCGCCTCCACCTGTACCACACCGTTCTCGAAGAACACTCGTGGCGCATCGATTGCCTCTTGCGCATCCATGCCGTAGTCGATGATGTTGGTCAGAACATGTACCTGCCCCACCGGCTGGTAGTCTCCACCCATCACGCCAAGTGGTGCAATCACCTGACCGTCCTTACAGAGCATACCCGGCATAATGGTATGCATGGGCCGTTTAGTCGGGGCGATAACGTTCGGATGTTCAGGACTCAGGCGAAAACTTTTGCCACGGTTTTGCAACAGCACACCGGATTTTGGAGCAACCACACCACTTCCAAACTCGTTGTAGATTGAATTGATAAAACTCACCACGTTGCGGTTTTCATCCACCACACACAGATACACCGTATCCGAGTGATCCAGCACCGAGTCAGGCAGCTCGCCTGTCGCTTTAAGGTTAATACCCCGGGCCATTTTTTCGCCCACTTCAGGCGCCAGCAGTTGCTCCACCGATGTGTTCATAGACGCCTGATCGGCAAGGCGCAGATCACGCTCACGGTAGGCCAGACGCGAGGCTTCAACTTCCAAATGAAGGCGTGCGGCACTCTCAGGATGCAACTCTTTCAAATCGAAGTGGCTCAGGGTATTCAGCATCAGTAGGGCTGTTAAGCCTTGGTTATTGGGTGGCACCTGATACAAATCAAAGCCACGGTAACTACCTTTAATAGGGTCGACATAATTGCCCCGGCACTCGGCAAAATCTGCCAGCGTGTGCAGCCCGCCACCAGCTTGCAGCGCCTCCACCATATCCTCGGCGATAGCGCCGGTGTAGAAGGCATCGCGACCAAATTTGGCAATCGCCTCCAAGGTATTGGCTAGTTCGGGCTGACGATGAATTTCGCCAGCCTTGGGGGCGCGGCCTTCAGGTAAAAACACCCGACGCGCATTGTCGATTTCTTTCAGCCACGGCTCGTTTTGCGCCCAGTCTCCCGCCACTCTGTCGGCCACCACATAACCTTCGCGGGCGAAGAAGATCGCGTCTTTAAGGACTTCTTCACGTGCCAGAACGCCGTGCTCATCCAAAAGCTGACACCAGGCATCAATCGCACCCGGCACCGTCACGCTATGCGCACCGCGACCGGGAATGGCATCAAGGCCCTGCTGCAGATACCAATCAAGGGTGGCGGCCTTTGGCGAGCGGCCCGAGCCGTTAAAGGCGCGCACCTTTTGATCTTTACCTGCCAACAGCACAAAGCAGTCACCGCCAATACCGGTGGCTTGCGGCTCAACCACCGCCAATACCGCAGCAGCGGCTACGGCAGCATCCATCGCACTGCCCCCACGGCGCAAAATATCCAGGCCGGCTTGGCTGGCCAGCGGGTGAGAAGTGGAAATCATGCCGCGCTGGGCACGTACCGGGGAACGGCCAGGTAGATGTAAGTTACGCATGGTGAAAACTCCGCAAACGGCTGGCATGTTCTGGATTTAAGGCCAAGGCAGGGACACGCCCGGCTAACAAGTCCTGGACTTGTGCCACACATTCCATGGCTTGGTAATCACTGGCCTCGGGTGTCAGCCCGGCAACATGAGGGGTAGCAATAACATTGGCGAGCACGGCAATTTTTGGATTCGGCTGCTCATCAAGGCCGCGCCCCACATCAAGGCCTGCGCCTTGAATCTGACCGCGGGTGAGTGCGTGATAAAGCGCTTCCTCATCAACCAGAATGCCTCGGGCGATATTGATAAAAAAGCTGTCTTTGCGCATTTGGCCAAACGCCCTAGCGTTAAACATCTCTATGGTTTCGGGCGTGGCGTAGGCTGCGGCAACCACATAATCAGAGGAGGCCAGCAGCTCCTCAAAACGCACCTTTTCAATGCCCTGTTCGGTG
The DNA here is from genome assembly GCF_002420785.1 of Pseudomonas sp. UBA5666. Classification (NCBI taxonomy): domain Bacteria; kingdom Pseudomonadati; phylum Pseudomonadota; class Gammaproteobacteria; order Pseudomonadales; family Pseudomonadaceae; genus Pseudomonas; species Pseudomonas sp. UBA5666. The sequence continues at coordinate 58,587 of NZ_DIIQ01000047.1, forward strand.
ATCTCTGCGTAAGGGTCATAGACTGACACCTGCATGCCCGCACACAGACAAAGGGCCGCGATGCGCTTACCAATCGCGCCATAGCCGACAATGCCTACACTGGCTCCATAAAGCTGGCGACCAAAGACCATCGGCTGCTGATGCACGCCCTGATGATAAAGTGTGGCAGCCTGGGTAATACCGCGGCCCAGATCAATCATCAAACCCAAGGCCAGCTCACTACAGGCCTCGGCGTAACCTGCGCTGCAACGCACCGCCAAGATGCCTGCAGCACTGGCTGCTGACACATCGACATTGCGCGCATCCACCGCGCAGCGCAAAAAAGCCAGCAGGTTCGGCAGACCCGCAAACACCAAGGCCTCGCCCGGCGCCAGGCGATCAGAAATAATCACCTGACAATCTTTGGCTGCTGCTACTAGCGCATCGCCCCGCAAGGGCTCGTCACTATCGTTTAGCCGTACATTGCCAAGCCCCTGCAGGGTAGTTACCGCGCGGGCACTGAAGAAGTTTTTCAATAAGTCGCGGTTATGGGTAATCAGGATATTCATCTTTATCCCTTGGCAATTGGCAGATGACGCAACAGCCAGTTGTTCATGTCATGCACCACATCATCACGCCACGACAAGTGCCCCGGGGTATAACGAACCGAACTCAGGCCTTTTTGCTGTTTTTCCAGGATGCCAACATCTTCCAGAGCTACTGTGCCCCAGCGGTGGTAGTAAGGCTGAGCGCGCTCTTCAAAGTCGGGCAGCTCCAGCAAGTGTTTGGGGAAGCAGCCGCCCACCGACAAGTGCGTACGATCCACCGCAATCGGCCTTACTACCAGCCACCACATGCAATCTTGAGCGCAGCAGAATTGGGTAGTGGGCTCGACCAGAGTGAAGAAAGTGCCTTGTTTAGCCTGTTCGCTCAGGCCTTCAATTTGCGGAAAAGGCGCGTCCTGGGTTTTGTCGAGGACTGCGCTCGTCATCAACGACTGCACTTGAATGGCGTGCCATTCGCCTTTGGCTGCAAAGGTCAGGCTATTTTGCGCGCCTACGGTTTTGGCATGGACGATCCCGGTGTGATAGGTCTCCATTGCGTTTTCCAAAAGCAGCTTCCAGTTGCATTCGGCGATGATGTCTTTGCGCCAAACGCAGACCATATCCTCTAATTTGTTGGTCCCGACCAGCTCATCAAAGTCACCTAGATGGGTCATTAAATCCGGCGCGTTGTCGTCGAAATTTAAAAAGATATTGCCGCGCCACACGCTCATGCGAATCGGCACCAGCGCGTTATGTTCCGGATCAAAGCCCGGAACATCAGCCATCCCGGGCGCCCGCATCATGCTGCCATCCAACTTGTAGCTCCAGGCGTGATAGGGGCAGAGGATGTTGCGACGGTTACCGCAGCCTTCCAGCAGAATCGAGCCACGGTGACGGCAAAAGTTGGCAAAGGCGTGCAGCTCGCCTTGCTCATCACGGGTCAGCAGCACCGGCCCGCCCACGGTATCAATGGAGCGGTAGTCGCCCGAGCTGGCAAGCTCATCGGTACGCGCGGCAAAGAACCAGTTCTTTAAATGGATATGCTCCACTTCCTGTTTGAAGATTTCTTCACTGGTGTAGTAGTGCGGTGCAAGAGCACGGGCCTCGCCCAGTTCAGTGCCGCTCCAGAGGTACTTCGCAGAGTGGATCGTCATCATGCAACTCCAGTCACAGGTGTAGCGGCACCGCCGCCCAGATACAGTTGTTTTAAAAGGTCGGCATCCAGACTTGCACCGGAGCCTTGGTAGACAAGACGGCCCTGCCGCAGCACGTACGCGCTGTCAGCAATGGCAATTGCTTCAAGGGCGTTCTGCTCAACCATCAGCACCGTGATGCCCTTGTCGCGAATACTGGCTACCGCTTCCAGCACCCGGTCAATCATCTGCGGCGCCAGCCCCATGGTTGGCTCGTCCAGGATCAGGCATTGCGGGCGCGACATTAGCGCCCGGCCAATCGCAAGCATTTGCTGCTCTCCTCCGGAGAGGGTGCCGGCGAGTTGTTTGGCGCGGGTTTTCAGGATCGGAAACAGCTCGTGCAGCTCGTCGATATCACGGTCGATGGCGCGCTTGTCGCGCTGAATGTAGGCGCCCAGCAGTAAGTTCTCGGTGACCGTCATGCTGGCAAACACCAGCCGGCCTTCCGGTACATGGGCAATGCCCAGTTCGGAGCGGCTTTCAGCGCGTAACTTCAAAAGGTCGTGAGTGATATAGCGGATGCTGCCGCTGACCGGTTTCACCAGCCCTGAAATGGCTTTCAGAGTGGTGCTTTTACCTGCACCATTACTGCCGACCAGACTGGTGATCGTACCGGGCATCACCGCCAGACTGATATCGGTCAACGCTTCAACGGCGCCATAACGCACGCACAGGTTATCGACCTGAATTAATGGCGCAGTCATGCTTTGCCTCCTTTCACCTTTTGTTTGCCGAAGTAGGCGCTTTGCACGGCTTCATTGGCGAAGACTTCGGTCACGCTGCCTTCAGCCAGTTTTTGCCCGTGGTAGAGCACCGTGATCCGGTCGGCTAGACCATGGATGATGCTCATATCGTGTTCGACCAAAAGAACACTGGTGCCGTCGTCACGGATGCGTTTAATCAGGGCCGACAGCTCTTCCTTTTCGGCCAGGTTCATACCCGCCAAGGGCTCATCCAGCAGCAGAAGACGGGGGCGTGAGATCAGCGCGCGGGCAATCTCTACCCGGCGCTGATGGCCGTAGGCAAGGGTGGTGGGGGCACGCTCATCAAAGCTTTCATCCAGACCGACAAAGCGCAGAAGTGCTTTGGCTTGCTCAACCATCTGTGCCTCATGCACGCGCAGCGCCCGACGTAAAAACAGCAGGTGCCAGAGGTTTGCGTCAAAGTGCCGGTGGGCACCGACCAACACGGTTTCCAAGACACTCATCGCACCAAACAAACGGATGTTTTGAAAGGTGCGGGCCAGCCCTGCCTGGGCGATCACATGGGCTTCACGCCCACAGACTTCACTCCCGCTGATGGTCAATGACCCCGCTGTCGGTTTAACGAAACCAGACAGGGCATTGACCACAGTGCTTTTACCCGCACCATTGGGACCGATAAGCGCATGTATATGGCCCTCCCGGATACTGATATCCAGCCCGTCCACCGCCTTCAAGCCACCAAATGTCACGCTTAAACCTTGAGCATTTAGCAGGGCGTTCATTGCGCCACCAGCTTGACCCGCGCTTTGGCGGCAAGTCCTTGAGGTCGGTACAGCATCAAAAGGATCAACAACAGGCCCAGAAGGGCAAAACGCGCTTCAGGGAAGGCTTCAACAAAGGGCAAATCCAGCGCCAGCTGCAGGAACACCACCCAAATCAACGCGCCGATAAAGGGACCAATCAAAGTACCCAACCCGCCCAGAACAACCAGCATCAGCAGCAGAATGTTTTCAAACAGACTGAAGTTGAAAGGGCTGATGTACTGCTGGCTGTGGGCATAAAAGGTGCCAACCAGTCCACCAATAAAGCCACCGAAGGCGTAGGCATATAGCTTGTAGCGCGAGGTCGGGATGCCCATGGCTTCGGCAGCGTCTTCATCTTCACGTATGGCCACCCATGCCCGACCAACATGGGAGCGCACAATGCGAGCAATCACGAACACCACCAAGGCCGCCAGCGCCAACGCATAAAGGTATTGGGCCTGAGCGCTGGCCAACTCGTAACCAAACAGGTTTGGCAACGGGATATCGCGAATGCCCATCGGCCCCCGGGTCAGATCCACCCAGTTGATAGCCACGATGCGAATAATCTCGCCAAAGCCCAGGGTCATGATGGCCAGGTAATCGCCGCGCAGCTTTAGCGTCGGGTAGCCGATACACATTGCAGCCAGCGCTGCGAGTACACCGCCGACGATGAAGTTGGCGTACATCAGCCACCAAACCTCAGCAGATTCAATGCCGAAGCCCTGGCGCATCACCAGAATGAAGATGATTGAGGTGAAATAGGAGCCCACCGCCCAGAAGGCGACATAGCCCAGATCCAGCAAACCGGCAAAGCCCACCACCACGTTCAGACCGCTGGCGAGCATCCCGTAGATCAGCACGAAGATTAAAATCCGCAGCCAGTAGTCGCTGGTCACGACGAAGGCAAGACTAGCTGCAACAGCCACCAGAGCGATCATCAGCCAAGGACTTGGGCTGGCGAATTTACCTAGCAGGTGCTCAACGCGAGCCATCAACCAGCCGCTTTGCGGGCTGTTGCCCAACAAACTTCCACGCTCACCAGCAACGGTTTCCGGCCGGCCGAGCAGGCCTTGCGGGCGGAAGTACAGGAGCAAAATCAGCACACTGAAACTGATGGCGTCTTTCCAGGCGTTGCCGTTCGGCAAGTAACCACCACCCAAGGTTTCCATCATCCCCAGCAACAACCCGCCCAACGCAGCACCCGGAATGCTGCCAATGCCGCCCAAAACCGCTGCGGTCAGCGCTTTAAGCGCAGGTATAAAGCCCATAGTGGCGTGGGCAAAGCCGTAGGTTTGCGCGTAAAGAATCCCCGCCAGAGCGGCAAAACCTGAGCCAAGTAAAAAGGCGATGGCGATAATGCGGTTTACCGGGATGCCAATTAAGGTTGAAGCCGTGCTGTTGTCAGCCGTAGCCCGCATCGCCCGACCAAGGCGGCTGCGCGCCACGAACTGGTGCAACCCCAGCATCGCCACAACCGCCACGATAATGGTTAATGCTTCTGGCACAGTGAGATAGAGCGAGTTGAACAAGACGATCACTTCCATCTCTGAAAGCGGGTTTTCCGGGAAGCGCAGCTCTTCAGCACCCCAGATACTTTGCGCCCCGCTTTGCAGCAGCACAGAGATTGCGATAGAGGTAATTAAAGGCGCCAACCGCGGGGCGTTGCGCAGTGGCCGGTAGGCCAAACGATCCACCACAACGCCTAATATTCCAGCCAGAACAATTCCGAAAGCAGCTGCCAACGGTAGCGCGAAGTGCGGCATCGCCACCGAAACTCCAAACAGGCTGATCTGGTCGAGCATCAAGCTCACGGTAATAAAGGCGCCCAACATGAAGAACTCGCCAAAGGCGAAGTTCACCATGCGCACCACCCCGTAGACGAGACTGAAGGCTACGGCCGCCAGTGCGTATATCGCACCAATGGTCAGGCCGTTAAGCAAAAGCTGAGCAAAGTATTCCATGGCAAACCCATCTGTGTTGCACGAAAGCAGCGGCGCAGCCGCACGGCAAATGGGGCGGCTAGACCGCCCTGAGGTTTACTGGGTGTCGGCTAAGCGAAACGCGCCGTCTTTGACTTGCAAGAAGTACAAAGACCCCACGCGATCGCCGCTAGCCTCAAAGGTCGTTGGACCAGTAACGCCCGGAATATCTTTGATGGTGGAGAAGGCCTCATTAAGCGACTCACGGGTGAGTGCGCCCTGGCTCTTGGCTTGAGTCACCGCTGCGGCCAGAGTTTTACCGGCGTCATAGCCAAGGGCCGCCCAAGCATTGGGCTGCTCGCCATAGGCGCTTTGGTAGGCGTCGATAAAGGGGGCCGTGGTCTCGGTGGAAACCGACGGATCAAACATTCCGTAGGCGATCATGCCCTCCACCGCGCTGCGGCCCAGACTGATCAAATCAGGGTTGAGCGATCCGTCACTGCCTAGGAGCTGAACCTTGATTCCCAAGGCGCGTGCCTGTTCGGCAATTTTTGCTGCTTCAGAATAAAAACCACCGATAAAGATCGCGTCCGGCTTGGCAGCACGCGCCTTGATCAGCAGGGTTTTAAAGTCTTTGGTGCCCAGCAGGTAGCTTTCCTGACCAACAATCTCAGCGTTTTTCGCCGCAGCATCACTGAAGGCGCTTGATAGGCCGATACCATAGTCATCTTGCTGGTTGAGGATATAAACGCGCTTAAAGCCCAGCTTTTCCGTGGCGTAACGCCCCATGGTTTGCCCTTGGGTTGCATCGGTCATCACGTTGCGGCGGAAGTACGCACTGGCACCAGTTAAATCAGGACTGGTGACAGCAGAGGCCAGCACCGGCAATTTGCAGCGGTCAAACACCGGAACTGCAGCCAGTGCAATAGAGCTGAACGAGTAGCCCATCACTACATCAATGGACTCATCCGAGCAAAAGCGTTGTGCAATCAAAACACCTTCGCGAGCCTCACCACGGTCATCAGCCGAAGTCAGACTGAAGGTGGTGTCCGAAGTCTGATTGAGTTCAGTCAGGGCAATCTCTAGCCCCTTGCGGATGTTCAAACCAAATGCCGCAAAATCCCCTGACAGGGCTGCGGTAAAGCCAATTTTAACTTCCTCAGCAGCCACCTGCGTACTGATCAAGGGAAGAGCGGCCAAAGAACTCAGAGCCAGTCGTTTCAACATAAGCATTCTCCAAAGTCAGGATAAGCATGAAGACGATTGGGCAGCGTTAAGGCAATCAATTGGTCTTATTGGTTTGTTTTTTTATTCAGCATTTAGACCTGGATTTGATCTTGCCTTGCCTTGCTCTTGCTGGCAACCACTTATATGCTGGCTCCACTGAAAAAATTCACAAGAGCACATTGGTATGAATGGTTTGCCTGAAATCTTAATTGGTGCAAATGGTTCAGGTGGAAACAATGTCTTAGGCATCACCGCAGTCAACTCCAAAGAGCAGCTGCTGAGCCAGCTTTTGGGGGCGATGCGCACCGGCAGATTAAAAGTCGGAGACAGGCTTTTAAATGAGCGTGACCTGGCTGAATTTTCAACCCTTTCGCGGTCCACCGTGCGCGATGTCCTTAACACCCTTGAGAAGCAAGGGCTGCTAGAGCGGCGCGTCGGACGCGGTACTTTTCTGATCGCCCTTCCCGGGCATGAGCCGCTTGGAGAGCCGGGGAACGAATCCCTGGTTACGCCCGCTGAGCTGATTGAGTTTCGGCTGACAGTGGAACCGGCCCTGGCTGATTTGCTGGTGCTCAAATTGAGCGATGCTGAAATTGACAGGATTCGCGGTGAGCTGTTAGCAGGCCGACATGCCACCAGCTGGGATGAAGTGGAAAGGATCGACCGCGACTTCCACCTAATGCTCTACAGCGCCACACAAAACGCCATGTTCATCGAGTCCGGACGCAAGGTTGCGCGCATGCGCAACAACCCGGCCTGGCTGCGTCTTAAAGCTCATCGTTTTAACCGCGAGCGCTGGCTGGTGTTCCAGCGCGAACACGAAGCCATTCTGGATGCTCTCGCCATGCGCGATGCGCAAACCGTAGCCGACCTACTGCGCCACCATATCTCTGGGGTGCGTATGGATTACGCCCTGAACCGCTCTAACGCGATAAACGTACCCAAGGAGTAGCTGCTATGCCTGAGTCTTCGCACAAGCATCTTTTGTTTATTGACGGCCATTGGTGCTCAGGCCAAAAAGATGCATGGCTGGCAGTGGATAACCCCGCAACCAGCCAAACGGTAAATGAAGTGGCTGTTGCCGAAATCGAAGACTTGGATATAGCCCTAAACGCCTGCGCCAGGGGCTTTTCCGTTTGGCGCAAAACTCCCGCAATAAAGCGCGCGGATGTACTGCTTGAGGCGGCGCGACTGATCCGTGAGCGCCTTGAGTCGCTAGCGCAGACCTTAAGCCTTGAGCAAGGAAAACCCCTGCCTGAGGCACGCATGGAAATAAATTCCTGCGCCGAGCTTTTACAGTGGTACGCCGAAGAAGGGCGACGCGCTTGTGGTCGTCTGGTGCCGGCACGCGACAGCAAAGTGATCAACATGGTTCGGCGTGATCCGGTAGGGCCGGTGGCCGCATTTTCGCCGTGGAACTTTCCAGCCTCGCAAGCTGTACGCAAACTCGCGCCGGCCCTCGCGGCTGGCTGTTCGATTATCTTGAAAGGGCCAGAAGAAGCGCCGGGCGCGCTGATTGGGGTGGTGCAGGCACTGGTAGACGCCGGCCTGCCTGACGGAGTGCTGGCGTTGGTGTTTGGCCGGCCGGCTGAGATTTCTGCGCATTTGATTGCCTCACCGATTATTCGCAAAGTCTCGTTCACAGGCTCCGTGCCGGTTGGCAAGCTGATCGCCACCCAAGCGGCACAGAACGTCAAACCCTGCACTCTAGAACTCGGCGGACATGCTCCGGTTCTGGTATTCGAGGATGTGGATATCCTCGACTGCGCACAAAAGCTGGCACAGGCCAAGTTCCGTAACGCAGGGCAGGTATGCGTCTCGCCTACCCGCTTTTATATCCAGCAAAGTGTTTTTGCCGAATTCACCCAGGCATTTGTCGAGGCCGTACAACGTATAACCATTGGCGCAGCCCAAGAGCCAACCACACAAATGGGCCCACTAATCAACCAACGGCGCTGCGCGCAAATCGCCGACTTAGTCGCCGATGCCAAGGTCAAAGGCGCTACCGTCCTAACCGGTGGAGGGCCGCTAAGAGACTCCGGCTATTTTTTTGCGCCAACCGTGTTAACCAACGTTCCAGAAAACGCCCGCGCGTGGATGGAAGAACCTTTTGGTCCACTAGCGCTGCTGGCGCCGTTTAACTCGGTGGATGAGGCAATTGAGCTGGCCAACAACACAACCTTTGGTCTTGCTGCCTACGCCTTTAGCCACAACCTCGCAGTCTGTCATCGGCTAAGCGACGAGCTCATCACCGGCATGCTTGCCATTAATCACTTTGCGTTGGCCTTTGCTGAAACACCTTTTGGCGGTGTGGGTGAAAGCGGTTACGGGCGTGAAGGCGGCAGTGAAGGCTTGGATGTGTATTTGGTTAATCGCCTGATTACTCAGGCAGTGGCTTAGATTTCGGCTTTTGCGCTTTGTAAGCGAACGGGCATTACACCTTGCCGACGGATACCCAGTTGTGCGGCAGCAGCTCGGCCAGAGCGCTGGCCTTCTGTGTCGGCAGTCGCGTTAGCACATCCTTGAGATAGGCATACGGATCATGCCCATTCATCCGCGCCGACTGGATCAGGCTCATGATTGCCGCCGCCCGTTTGCCGCTGCGTAGCGACCCGGCAAACAGCCAATTGGAGCGACCTAGAGCCCACGGGCGGATCTGGTTCTCGACTTGGTTGTTGTCGATGGGCACGGCGCCGTCGTCCAGATAGCGCGTCAGCGCTACCCAGCGTTTGAGGCTGTAATCCAAAGCTTTCGCCGTGGCTGAGCCGTTGGGCACAAGATCACGCTGGGCCAGCATCCAGTCATGTAGTGCGTCGAGGAGCAGTGAAGCCTTTTCCTGCCGTATTCGCCAGCGTTCTTCATTGCTCATGTCGCGCACTTGGCGTTCGACTTCGTACAGCCCAGCGATAGAGTGCAGCGCCTGTTCGGCCAGTTGGCTTTTGTTCGCCGCGTGCAGATCGAAGAACTTGCGGCGGGCGTGAGCCATGCAGCCGATTTCGGTGATGCCTTGCTCGAAGCTGGCCTTGTAGCCAGCGAAGTCGTCGCAGACCAGCTTGCCATTCCACTGGCCAAGAAAATTGCGCGCATGCTCGCCGGCACGGCTGGGGCTGAAGTCGTAGACCACGGCCTTCAGATCGGCGAAGGGCGTGGTGCTGTAGGCCCAGACGTAGGCACGGTGGGTCTTCTTCTCGCCGGGCGCGAGCATCGAAACCGGGGTTTCGTCGGCATGGATCACGCGCTGGGCAAGCACCGCTTCGCGCAGCGCATTGAAATTCGCCTACGGTCTGTCTGACTTTGCCGTGTAAGGTTTACGATATCGGCTCCAATCTGCCGGGAGCCCCGATTTCCATGCGTGGCGCCGATATCACTCAGGAATCCTTGTTCACTGTCGCCAAGCTCGATGACTTCGTGCCAGCGACTCACCCCCTGCGCGCCATCCGCAAGCTGGCAGACACCGCTCTGCAGCGGATGAGCGCCCTGTTCGACACATTGTATGCCGACACCGGCCGCGCCTCGATCGCCCCCGAGAAGCTGATGCGGGCGCAGTTGCTGCAGTTGTTCTACTCGCTGCGCAGCGAGCGGATGCTGATGGAACAGCTGGGCTACAACCTGCGGTTCCGCTGGTTCGTCGGCCTGGCCATTGATGATCCGGTGTGGGATCACTCGGTCTTCTCGAAGAATCGTGACCGCCTCAATGCCCAGGCAGTGGCCGCCGAGTTTCTGAGCGAGGTGGTA
>NZ_DIIQ01000053.1:0-155 GCF_002420785.1 Pseudomonas sp. UBA5666
TTTTTAAACAGATTTGGAATACTCCAGGCCAGGCTGCCAACGATCAGGATCACCCGCACACCACCGAAAACAGAGGTGACCACGGATGATCCGTGCAATTTCGCGCAAGTTAGGCATAATAATCCGCTTCGATCGTCAGCCAGTCCTTCCCATGC
>NZ_DIIQ01000053.1:487-37143 GCF_002420785.1 Pseudomonas sp. UBA5666
GGTATCGGCAAAGGCACGATCTACAAGCATTTCAAGTCCAAGGCAGAGATCTACCTGCGCCTGATGCTCGACTACGAGCGCGACCTCAATGAGCTTCTGCATTCGGCCGATGTAGACCGCGACAAGGAAGCCCTGTCTCGTGCCTACTTCGAATTTCGCATGCGCGACCCGCAACGCTACAGGCTCTTCGATCGTCTGGAAGAGAAGGTAGTCAAGGGTAACCAAGTGCCGGAAATGGTCGAGCAACTGCATAGCATTCGCGCCTCCAACTTCGACCGCCTCACGCAACTGATCAAAGGTCGCATCAGTGAGGGCAAGCTTGAAGATGTACCCCCTTATTTCCACTATTGTGCCGCCTGGGCATTGGTCCATGGGGCGGTAGCGCTCTATCACTCCCCGTTCTGGAGCAATGTGCTGGAAGATCAAGAAGGCTTCTTCCAGTTCCTGATGGACATCGGCGTACGCATGGGCAACAAACGCAAGCGCGACCCCGACCCAGCCAGCTGAGTCAGCACCGGCCCAGGCGTGTGGCCAACCCAAAACTGGCGCAAAAGCTGCATTCGTCAGCCATTCGCCGGCTTTTTTGACGCCGGCCCTTGGAGGAATGATGCGGAGCCTGGTCTTGGTGCTGACGCTTGCGGCGTTGGGCGGGTGCATGAAAGTAAGTGATATGGGGGAAGGTGTTCGCTACCACATGAGCGATGCCGGCCTGCTGGATCACAGCGATACCCGTCGTACGCTGTCGATCCGACTGCAGCCCGATTCCTTTATCTTCATTGGGCAAGGTGCATTCGTGCCGCCCGGTAAAGGCCCGGTCCCGCAGCAGAATGCGGTGGCCGAAGAGGCCTTCAAAAGCTTCGTTGAGTATTTCCCGATGCTACGCCGTGCCGAGGCACCGCTGGGCCTGGAAGAGGCCATTGCGCAGGCACGCTCATTTGGGGCCGATTACGTGCTCTATACCCGTTTCGCTCGTACCGATGACCGCATTGGCAATGGGGACGAGTGGTACGACGAACAGGCCGTGGACCGACTGGGTTGGGATAGCGGCGTGGTACAGATGATGCTCATCGAAACCAGTACCCGCTACCTGATAGACACGGTCCGTATCAAAAGCCGTGGCGGTTTGTTGACGTTCCACGACCAGACGCCCAGGGATTTGCTTGCTGCGCCCATGCGCGAGTACGCTCGTAGCCTTCTTGGCATGAGTCGATGAGGCACTGCGATGAATGAGACGGGCAAGGCCAATGACCTGCTGACACAGCTTCCAACGTCCAAGGGCTTGCCGCCTGTGCACCTCTGGAATCCCGATTTCTGCGGCAACATCGACATGCGTATCGCACGGGACGGAACGTGGTATTACTTGGGCACGCCTATCGGCCGCAAGCCGATGGTGAAGCTCTTTTCTTCGATCATCCGCCGCGACGGTGATGATTACTTTCTGGTAACGCCAGTCGAGAAGGTCGGCATCAAAGTCGACGATGCACCGTTCGTTGCCGTGGCCCTGGAAGTGACGGGGGAGGGGGAGCAGCAGGTGTTACGCTTCACCAACAATGTGGATGATCAGGTCGAAGCAGGGCCTGACCATCCGCTGCGGGTGGTGACTGACCCCGTCACCCAGGCGCCTTCGCCTTATGTGCTGATGCGCAGCAATCTTGAGGCGTTGATTCACCGTAATGTCTTCTATCAGCTGGTCGAGTTGGCCGTTGCGCGGCAAATCGCAGATCAGCAATGGTTGGGCGTGTGGAGCCGGGGTGAGTTCTATCCCATAGGGCAGGTGGATTATCCCTGAGTCACGCTTCACCGCACTTCACTGGGGCATGAAGACCGTGTGGAAGGTGGTTGATAACTAGCGCTCAAAACGTACGGTAATGGCTCAACCTCACGGTTTTACACCGTGAGGAACCTCGCCATGGGCCTGCAGATTCTGACCCCACCCGTCGAATCCCAGCTACGCGCCATCGCTGCTCCACTTGTAGCAGCCTGTCCTGATATGCGCCAGTTGGCCCGCGACACAGCTGTTGGGTTGTTGAGCAAACACAACTTGTCACACCTTGACCCTGACCAGGTCTACCTCAACCGTTTCGAAACCGCCCAGAGCAGCCCTCGCACCTTCAGTGGGTGGCAGCACCTGGACCCGCCTGTCCAATCCTTCACACTGCCGCAGTTGGTCATGCACCGTTTCGACGTCCATGACCAGGATAACAGCGACCTGCTCAGTTACCTGACCGGCTTTTACAGTAACGGCCCTGGCCCCGGTTTTTATGACGAGCACAATGAGATCCGTCTGGAGCCCCAGGCTGTGCTCGAGGATTTCTGGCAAATCGACTTCAGTACCCAATTTCACCATCGGCTTCAGGCGTTTTGGCAAGAACATGCTGAGCACTATCGTGTACTGGCGAAAGTCAACTTCCTCGCCAAGGTGATCGAAATTTGCGCGGCCGACAGCAGCACGGCGCTGGCCCAGCATGTTCGCCGCGTCGCCACTGCGCTGGCAGGTCTTGATATTGCATCACCCACGTTGGAGCAACTTCAGGCGGTTGTACCGCCGGCCGCGGGTTATCGCGTGTGTACCTTCGACATTGGCGGGCACATTGCGAGCGACTTTCTGCGCATTGTGCTGGAGGATGGTTCGCAACTGCTGTACACCCCAGGTGAAACCAACGCACTGCATCTTTTCCCAACGCGTAAGGACCTCTACTGGTGGGTGTTGAACAATACCAACGAAGCCGAAAACCGGGCGCGCTTCGTGGCGCACTTTCCGTTGTCCAGCCGTGCCCAAAAAGATGATCGCCTTGGCCTCAATCACCTGATCGATCTACTGTTCTTCAATTGGGGCGGTGATGATCACGAGTGCCTCAATCAGCTCGATGCCACCCTGCCGGGCGATGCGTTCAGTCACCTGCGCGACGCCGCGCGCCAGCGCATGACCGACGACGCACAGTTCGCCCTGCGCAGCAACGCGGACCTGCGCAAACAGCTGTGGATCGGCTATCTCAAGGCGTTCGGCCAAGTAGCAGGGCCCATGGCAGCTGTCGACTGGCCGATCGCACTGGCTGTGGTCGGCGCAGGGCTTGCCGATATGGGGCTGAACATCGACCAGGCTGTCAACGGTCATACCACGAGCGAGCGGCAGGCCGGTGTGACCGGCGCGATCTTGGCGGCCATCGACACCTTGTTCAACGCCGCCATGCTGGCCGGTGCCGTAGGTGCAGGCGCCGAGGAAACGCTGATTGATCCACAGGTGCCTGAGGGCAGCACCCTGGCCGTTGAGCAAGAGGAGGCGGCCCCGGCGACACCCGCCGAAATTGAAGCCTGGGTCCCTGAGCCGTTCCGCCCGGTTAGCCATGAAGACCTGCTGGCACCTTTTGAAACCAACATCATCCTCAGCGCCCAGTCTGGGAGTGGCGGGCAGGAGGGTATCTATCTGCAGGATGGCAAGTTCTATGCGCTGATTGACCAGCAACCCTTCGAGGTCCGTTATGTGCAGCAGATGGGCAGCTGGGTGGTCATCGACCCGCAGAATCCGTACTCGTTCTATCGCAACCTGCCCATCCATATGACAGCGGACGGCCAGTGGCAACCTCTACAGCGCTCAGGCTTGCAGGGTGGCGGATTGCCACGCAAGTTGCTTGGGGCCTGGGGGCGGCCAAGCAACGCAGCTGCTGTGCAGGCCCTGCCTGAAATGCCCTACGAGATTCCGCGTGAAACCCGTCCTCTGCTTGAGCATGCCGCCAATGCCCCGGTAGATGAACGCGCGCTAAGTGGAATCATGAGCAGCTCCGATGCTCAGGTAGAAGCGAGCTACCAGGCATTCCGTGCCAGCCGCGACGCACTTGCCACCGACGCCGTTGCCTATCTTGAAAATGTCATACCGCCCGCGCGGCCCGCAATAACGGCTATGCCTCGTGACGCCAGTGCCAAGCTGATCATCCGCAGCCTCTACCAGAACAGTGAAGGGCTGGTCATCGGTGAAAGCCATTCAGGGCTGGGCAGCAAGCAGTTTCTGATAGACAACATGCCTCTGCTCAAGCGCGAAAAGATCAAGGTGCTCTACCTGGAGCATTTCATGACCGACTTTCATCAGGCCGACCTCGATGTGTTCAAACGCTCGGGCAAGATGCCCGCCCGGTTGAGCACCTATGTGAATAATCTGGATGAAGGTCATGGGGTCGATCTGGCAGGCCGCTACTCGTTTCGCAACGTGCTGATTGCGGCGCAGAAGTCCGGCATCCGTATCCAGTCCATCGACTGCATGGCCAGCTACCGCCAGGCCTGGGACAACCCGCCATCGGCGGTGATCAGGCAGCAAATGATGAACTTCTACGCCCATGAAATCATCGAGGCGGACCAGGCGGTCCGAGGCCCAAGCCGGTGGGTTGCGCTGGTGGGAAATAGCCACGCCAGCGACTTTGAAGGCGTGCGCGGCGTAAGCGAACTTCAGGGCGCAATCAGTTTGCGCGTCGAGGACATTGAGGTAGGTATGCCCGGCGGTATCGGTGCCGACCCTGGGCTGGCGGCCATTGATTACGTCATGGAGGTACGCCGGGTCAAAAGCGATCTTCGCCTGCAAGTACCGATTAAAGCGGCGAAGCCGGTCGGTGAGGAAGTGGCGGCCATGCTCAAGCATAACGGTGCATTCACGTTCGAGAGCACCGATGGCCAGTTGCAGTTGGTGCATCGCAGCCGCACGGGTGGGTTGGTGTACACGCCCATCGTCCAGGAAGGTGAACGTTTTTATATCCAGCGGCCCGAGTGGCCATGGGTCAGTGAGCGACGGCTAGCAAGCCTGCGAGAGATACGTACCCTGCTGGAGCATCATGGGTTGCAGTATGTGTTGACGAGATGAGTCGATGCGCGGGAGGCGTGCATTTGGCCTACGCCTCATGGAGCGCCTGAACGGCACCCATGCCATGCGGATCATGCGATGAGCACTGACCTGGGCAAAAGACACGGGCATATCCACAGCGGGCACAAAAAAGCCGCTTTGGGTATGTCTGTTTGACAACATCCCTCAAAGCGGCGTTTTTGGATTATTTTCAAAACCCTGTGAAGGATCTTGATTATCTGGCTCCGCGACCTGGACTCGAACCAGGGACCCAATGATTAACAGTCATTTGCTCTACCGACTGAGCTATCGCGGAATGTGCACGTATCTTACTCAACAGCAGGGGTAAGTCAAGTCACCCCTGCGAAATCAATCAGTTACAGCACTTCAACGATGGCTTTGGTCACGACGTGGATATTGTTCTGGTTCAGCGCAGCCACGGCTATGCGGCCAGTGTCCAGCGCGTAGATGCCGAACTCGTTCTTCAGCCGAGCCACTTGCTCCACGGTCAGGCCCGAGTAGGAGAACATGCCGACCTGGCGACCCACGAAGCTGAAGTCGCGCTTGGCACCGTAATGAGCCAGCAACTCGACCATCTGCTTGCGCATGCCATGAATGCGCTCGCGCATTTCTGCCAGCTCGGTTTCCCACATCTGCCGCAGCTCTGCGCTGTTGAGCACCGTCGCCACGATGGTGGCGCCATGGGTGGGGGGGTTGGAGTAGGTGGTACGAATAACCCGCTTGACCTGGGACAGCACGCGCGTGCTTTCGTCTTTGGAGGCCGTCACGATCGACAGGGCGCCCACGCGCTCACCGTACAAGGAGAACGATTTGGAGAACGAGCTGGAGACGAAGAACTCAAGGCCCGACTCGGCAAACAGGCGTACGGCAAAGGCGTCCTCGTCGATGCCGTCTCCAAAGCCCTGGTAGGCCATGTCCAGGAAGGGCACATGACCTTTGGTCTTGACCACTTGCAGGACGTTCTTCCAGTCTTCCAGGTCCAGGTCCACCCCGGTCGGGTTATGGCAGCAGGCATGCAACACGACGATGGAGCCTGCGGGCAACGCCTCGAGGTCTTCGAGCATGCCTGCCCGATTGACGCCGTTGGTCGGGGCGTCATAGTACCGATAGGTATGAACCGGGAAGCCCGCTGATTCGAACAGCGCACGGTGGTTTTCCCAGCTCGGGTCGCTGATGGCTACCACGGCCTCGGGGGATACACGCTTGAGGAAGTCGGCGCCGATCTTCAGTGCGCCCGTACCGCCCACTGCCTGGACAGTCACAACCCGGCCATCGGACAGCAACGGGGACTGGGCACCGAACAGCAGTTTCTGCACCGCTTGGTCATAGGTCGCGATGCCGTCGATCGGCAGGTAGCCACGCGAGGCATGCTGGGCGGCACGCTGGGTCTCGGCTTCGATCACAGCCCGCAGCAGCGGAATGCGGCCTTCCTCATTGCAGTAGACGCCCACCCCCAGGTTCACCTTGTCGGTGCGTGGGTCGGCATTGAATGCTTCGTTGAGGCCCAGGATGGGGTCGCGGGGTGCCAGCTCGACAGCGGAAAACAGGCTCATTGTTACCTTGGCTCGGATAGGAGTGTAAGGGGAGGTATCCGCTCCAGCCGAATGCACTGAAGCGGGGCACAAACGGGGAGTCAGTATAGTGATCCGGTACGGTCACGGCGACACTGCGACGCCGCTTTTACGACTATTTGCGCAAAAAATTTTCGACCCTTGCGGCCTTTGCCCTGTCCACCGTAACACGGGGTCACCGTTGGGCCTTCAAAGCGTCCCCCGGCGTGCCCATTTGGGTATAGACTACTGGCTAAATTTACAGTGCAGCACCGCGAGGTTCGACATGTCCGAGTTCCAGCTCGTTACCCGGTTCCAGCCAGCAGGCGATCAACCAGAGGCCATTCGGCAAATGGTCGAGGGCATCGAGGCGGGGTTGGCGCACCAGACTCTGCTGGGGGTGACCGGCTCTGGCAAGACCTTCAGCATCGCCAACGTCATCCAGCAGGTGCAGCGCCCCACGTTGGTCCTGGCACCGAACAAGACGCTGGCGGCGCAGTTGTACGGCGAGTTCAAGGCATTCTTCCCCAACAATGCGGTGGAGTACTTCGTTTCCTACTACGACTACTATCAACCCGAAGCCTATGTGCCCTCATCGGACACCTTCATCGAGAAGGATGCCTCGATCAACGACCATATCGAGCAGATGCGCCTTTCGGCGACCAAGGCGCTGCTCGAGCGGCGCGATGCGATCATCGTCACCACCGTGTCCTGCATCTATGGCCTGGGCAGTCCTGAAACCTACCTCAAGATGGTGTTGCACATCGACCGTGGCGACAAGCTCGACCAGCGCGCGTTGCTACGCCGACTGGCCGACTTGCAGTACACCCGCAATGAAATGGATTTCGCCCGTGCCACCTTCCGAGTGCGTGGGGATGTCATCGACATCTACCCGGCCGAATCGGACCTCGAAGCCATACGCGTCGAGCTGTTCGACGACGAGGTGGAAAACATTGCCGCGTTCGATCCGCTGACAGGCGAAATCCTGCGCAAGTTGCCAAGGTTCACGTTCTACCCCAAGAGCCACTACGTGACGCCGCGAGAAACGCTGCTTCAGGCGGTTGAGGGTATCAAGGAAGAGTTGGCCGACCGGCTTGAGTACCTGCACAAGGCCAACAAGCTCGTGGAGGCTCAGCGTCTTGAGCAGCGTACCCGCTTTGACCTGGAAATGATCATGGAGCTGGGTTACTGCAACGGTATCGAAAACTACTCTCGCTACTTGTCCGGTCGTCCTGCCGGTGCGCCCCCACCTACGCTGTATGACTATCTGCCCGCCGACGCACTGCTGGTCATCGATGAGTCGCACGTCAGCGTTCCCCAGGTGGGCGCCATGTACAAAGGGGACCGCTCACGCAAGGAAACGCTGGTGGAGTACGGGTTTCGTCTACCGTCGGCGCTGGACAACCGCCCCATGCGCTTCGACGAATGGGAGAGCGTCAGCCCGCAGACCATCTTCGTGTCCGCCACGCCCGGCCCTTATGAAGAGGCGCATGCTGGGCGCGTCGTCGAGCAGGTGGTGCGTCCCACTGGCCTGGTCGACCCGCAGATCGAAATACGCCCTGCGCTGACCCAGGTAGATGACCTGCTCTCGGAGATCCGCAAGCGCGTGGCCCTGGGCGAGCGGGTGCTGGCCACCACCTTGACCAAGCGCATGTCCGAGGACTTGACCGATTACCTGGCAGACCATGATGTACGGGTGCGATACCTGCACTCTGACATCGACACCGTGGAGCGGGTCGAGATCATCCGCGACTTGCGCCTGGGCACGTTCGATGTCCTGGTCGGCATCAACCTGTTGCGCGAAGGCCTGGACATGCCCGAGGTTTCGCTGGTCGCCATCCTCGATGCGGACAAGGAAGGCTTCCTGCGCTCCGAGCGTTCGCTGATCCAGACGATTGGCCGGGCTGCGCGTAACCTCAATGGTCGGGCGATTCTATATGCCGACGCCATAACCGGTTCGATGCAGCGGGCCATTGACGAGACCGAGCGACGTCGAGAAAAGCAGATCGCCTTCAACGAAGCGCACGGTATCGTGCCCAAAAGCGTGGTCAAGGACATCACCGATATCCTTGAAGGTGCGACCGTCCCGGGCGCTCGCAGCAAGAAACGCAAGGGGATGGCCAAGGCGGCAGAGGAGAGCGCGCGTTACGAGGCCGAGTTGCGCACCCCAGGCGAAATCAACAAGCGTATCAAGCAGCTCGAAGACAAGATGATGCAATACGCCCGTGACCTGGAGTTCGAAGCCGCCGCCCAGTTGCGTGACGAGATCACCCAGTTGCGAGATCGCCTGATCGCAAGTTGATGCCTGGCGGTCGGCATTCACTGCGCATCGATCAGGCGAGACCGCGCTGCACCCAAGCCACCCACGGTATGGCCTACCGTGGGCTCGGCATCATGGGGGGGCCAGCTCAGGTTCACCGCATCGCTGGAGCCCGGTGCCTGCCACCTGCTAACATCGAGGCTTTGTTTCATCTTTCGTTCGAGACTCCCATGACCACCGTACGCACGCGTATCGCGCCATCGCCTACCGGCGACCCCCATGTCGGCACCGCCTACATCGCCCTGTTCAACTACTGCTTCGCCAAACAGCACGGCGGCGAGTTCATCCTGCGCATCGAGGACACCGATCAGCTGCGCTCCACGCGCGAGTCTGAGCAGCAGATCTTCGATGCGTTGCGTTGGCTGGGCATCGAATGGAACGAGGGCCCGGACGTGGGTGGCCCACATGGCCCGTATCGGCAGAGTGAGCGCGGTGAAATCTATGCCCAGTACGCCAAGCAGCTGGTCGACGCCGGCCATGCGTTCTATTGCTTCTGCACCGCCGAGGAGCTGGAGCAGATGCGCGCCGAACAGCAGGCCCGCGGCGAGACGCCTCGTTACGATGGGCGAGCGTTGCTGCTGAGCGCCGACGAAGTGCAACGCCGGCTGGACGCAGGCGAGCCCCATGTAATCCGCATGAAAGTGCCCGCCGAGGGCGTGTGCGTGGTGCCGGACATGTTGCGCGGTGACGTGGAGATCCCGTGGGATCGCATGGACATGCAGGTGTTGATGAAAAACGATGGCCTGCCCACGTACTTCCTGGCCAACGTGGTCGACGATCACCTGATGGGCATCACCCACGTACTGCGCGGTGAAGAGTGGTTGCCGTCGGCGCCCAAGTTGATCAAGTTGTACGAGTACTTCGGTTGGGAACAACCCAAGCTGTGCTACATGCCCCTGCTGCGCAACCCGGACAAGTCCAAGCTTTCCAAACGCAAGAACCCGACGTCGGTGACGTTCTACGAGCGCATGGGCTTCATGCCCGAAGCCATGCTCAACTACCTGGGCCGGATGGGCTGGTCCATGCCAGATGAGCGCGAGAAGTTCTCGCTGGCCGAAATGGTCGAGCACTTCGACCTGTCCCGCGTTTCGCTGGGCGGGCCGATCTTCGACATCGAGAAGCTCTCCTGGCTCAACGGCCAATGGCTGCGTGAGCTCCCTGTGGAAGCCTTTGCCCAGCGCCTGCAGAAATGGGCGTTCAACAGCGACTACATGATGAAAATCGCGCCGCATGTGCAGGGCCGGGTTGAAACGTTCAGCCAGGTGGTGCCTTTGGGCGGGTTCTTCTTCGAAGGCGCACTGAAGCTTGACACCAAGCTGTTCGAAAGCAAGAAATTGTCGGCCGATCAGGTGCGCCAGGTCCTGCAGTTGATCCTGTGGAAGCTTGAGAGCCTGCGTCAGTGGGAAAAAGAGCGCATCACCGGTTGCATTCAGAGCGTGGTCGATGCATTGGAACTGAAGCTGCGTGACGCCATGCCCTTGATGTTCGCCGCCATCACCGGGCAGGCAAGCTCGGTGTCGGTGCTCGATGCCATGGAAATCCTCGGCCCTGACCTGACCCGCTATCGTCTGCGTCAGGCCTTGGATTTGCTGGGCGGTGTTTCCAAGAAAGAAAACAAGGAATGGGAAAAGCAGCTGGCTACCATCGCTTGAGATGAGGCAGGCGGGCAGGCCGTCGTTCCCACGACGGTCGGCCGCTGCCGTGTGCAATGGATCCAGCGTTGCAGGCTGGTCTGGCCCGCCCGATAAACCGATATTGCGGGGCAGGGCGGTAAGTGATTGTTATCTGTGAAAAAACTTTTGGTTTTTTTGAAGATTTAGTTTGACAGGCCTGCACCTGGATCTTAATATGCGCCCCGTCCACAGCGATGAACATAAACGAAACGCCAGGCACCCAGCCAGCGTATCGGTTCAGCGTGACTCTGTGGGGCTATAGCTCAGCTGGGAGAGCGCCTGCATGGCATGCAGGAGGTCAGCGGTTCGATCCCGCTTAGCTCCACCAAATTCCTGTTGTCAGCCAATGGCTGACACGTAGAACGGGCACTAGCAGCACGTTCTTGAAGGTAAGAAGGTTCGTCCCCTTCGTCTAGTGGCCTAGGACACCGCCCTTTCACGGCGGTAACAGGGGTTCGAGTCCCCTAGGGGACGCCAGTTTCACACAAGCGATGTTTCGGCATGGCTGGGCCGCGAGGCTAGAAATCTGGGGCTATAGCTCAGCTGGGAGAGCGCCTGCATGGCATGCAGGAGGTCAGCGGTTCGATCCCGCTTAGCTCCACCAATTACTGCCAAGGTTTGCATTGCAAACTTTTGCGAAGGTTATGTCCCCTTCGTCTAGTGGCCTAGGACACCGCCCTTTCACGGCGGTAACAGGGGTTCGAGTCCCCTAGGGGACGCCAGTTTTACACAAGCAGTGTTTCGACATTGCTGGGCCGCGAGGCTAGAAATCTGGGGCTATAGCTCAGCTGGGAGAGCGCCTGCATGGCATGCAGGAGGTCAGCGGTTCGATCCCGCTTAGCTCCACCAATTACTGCCAGGGTTTGCATTGCAGACTTTTGCGAAGGTTACGTCCCCTTCGTCTAGTGGCCTAGGACACCGCCCTTTCACGGCGGTAACAGGGGTTCGAGTCCCCTAGGGGACGCCACGTTTACCCGCGTTTTGCGGGACTTTAAAGGCTCATTCGCATATTGAATGGGCCTTTTGTTTTTTCTACTAAAAAATCCCTAACGCCGCTCTTCCTTCTGGGGTGGACATTTCTGGTCCGCTCACTGCTAAATTCCCTTTTTGCCCCATGGGACATGAACATGAGCTGGGACCTGCCCACACCTTTCATAATCGACGTGCTTGTCGGCAGCGAAGACATCGATGGACTGGGGCATGCCAACAATGCCGTCTACGTCACTTGGCTAGAACGTTGCGCCTGGCGACATTCCCAACGCCTGGGGTTGGACCTTGCGGCGTATCGCCTGCTTGATCGCGCCATGGCGGTGGTCCGTCACGAAATCGATTACCTCGCCGCCGCTTACGAAGGTGACGAATTGGAGTTAGCCACCTGGATCGTCGACTGGGATCAGCGTCTGCGCATGACCCGACGGTTTCAGCTGCGTCGTGCGCGTGATGGGATGACCTTGCTTCGCGCCCGGACCACCTTTGCGTGTATCGAGCTGTCTACTGGCAAACCCAAGCGCATGCCTGCCGAATTTCTGGACGGCTACGGGCCAGCGCTGATGCCCGCCTGAAGCACGCCTAAATTTTGCTAGACTGCCGCCTTTTGCGCCGAGATCATTCCATGCAAATTGCCCTGGCCCCCATGGAGGGGCTGGTCGACAACATTCTGCGAGACGTACTGACCCGCGTAGGCGGCGTCGATTGGTGCGTCAGTGAATTCATCCGCGTCTGTGATCGCCTGCTGCCAGCCTCCTCGTTCCATAAATTGGCCCCCGAGCTGAGCAACGGCGCGCATACGGCGGCAGGCGTGCCCATGCGCGTGCAACTGCTGGGGTCCGACCCAGCGTGCCTTGCCGATAACGCTGCATTGGCCTGCGAGCTGGGCGCCCCGGTCATCGACCTCAACTTTGGCTGCCCCGCCAAGACGGTGAACAAGTCCCGGGGTGGGGCGGTGCTGCTCAAGGAGCCTGAGTTGCTCCACGCCATTGTCCGCGAGGTCCGGCGCGCGGTGCCTGCCGCGATCCCCGTCACCGCCAAGATGCGCCTGGGTTTCGACACCCCGGATGGGGCGCTGGACTGTGGCGTGGCCCTGGCTGAGGGCGGGGCGGCCCATTTGGTGGTACATGCCCGGACCAAGGTTGAAGGCTACAAGCCGCCCGCGCACTGGGAGTGGGTGGCGCGCGTGCAGGACGTGGTCAAGGTGCCGGTGTTCGCCAATGGCGAGATATGGACGGTCGACGACTGGCGTCGCTGCCGGGAAGTCAGCGGCGCTGAGAACATCATGCTGGGGCGTGGCCTGGTTTCTCGCCCTGACCTGGGTGTGCAGATTGCCGCAGCCAATGCCGGAACGCCCTACCAGGCCATGGGTTGGGAGCAATTGCTGCCGCTACTTCAGGCGTTCTGGCTTCAAGCCCAGGCCAAACTATCACCCCGATACGCCCCGGGACGAATGAAGCAATGGGTCGCCATGTTGACGCGCAGCTACCCTGAGGCCGTGCTGCTGTTCGCCGAGCTGCGCCGCGAAGATGACTGCGCGCGCATCGGGCGCTTGCTTGGCGTGGCGTCGACGGCAGATCAAGCGCAGGTGGCGTGACCACCTGGCACAGGCGAAAATTTTTTTTGCACGGCCCTTGAAAGCGCCTTGATGGACCTTATCTCTTGAGTACGCGATGCCGAATTCGGGTCGCGTAATGACTTACTTGCTGATATCTCAGGAGTTATGACCATGACTACCGCTTTCTCTCTTGCACCACTGTTCCGCCACTCCGTTGGTTTCGACCGCTTCAATGACCTGTTCGAATCCGCGGCACGTAATGAGGCTGGTAGCAGCTACCCGCCCTACAATGTGGAAAAGCACGGTGATGACCAGTACCGCATCGTGGTTGCCGCGGCTGGTTTCCAGGAAGAGGATCTCGACCTTCAGGTCGAAAAAGGCGTGCTCACCGTGACCGGTGGCAAGCGTGACAATGGCTCGGCAGAAGTGACATACCTGCACCAGGGCATTGCCCAGCGCGCCTTCAAGCTCTCCTTCCGCCTGGCTGACCACATCGAGGTCAAGGCAGCGGGCTTGGCCAACGGTCTGCTTAGCATCGATCTGCTGCGTATCGTGCCTGAAGAAGCCAAGGCCAAGCGCATCCCAATCAACGGCGAGCAACCCGCGCTGAACTGATCCAGCGCATCACCAAGAAGGGCACCCCAGGGTGCCCTTCTTGCGTTGTGCAGGCGCGCGATCACTTCAGGGCGCTTGCAACAGTCGCCGGAACGCTTGTAGCGGCAAAGGCCGGCTGTGCAGGTAGCCCTGGTACAGGTGACACCCCAGTTTTTCCAGAAACGCCAGCTGTTCGGTCAGCTCTACGCCCTCGGCGATTACCGCAAGCCCAAGGCTAAGCGCCATGGCGACGATGGCGCGGACGATTTCAGCATCGTTGGGGTCTATCGTTACGTCACGGACGAATGTCTGGTCAATCTTCAGTGCATCGACGGGCAGGCGTTTGAGGTAGGTCAGCGAGGAATACCCCGTGCCAAAGTCGTCCATGGCAAACGTTACCCCATGGCTTTGCAACTCCCGCATCTTGGCAATGGTGTCTTCCAGGTTCTGAATGACGATACCTTCGGTGATCTCGAGCTTGAGCAGTTTCCTGGACAACTGACTGTCGTCGAGGCTGCGCAGGACGCGGCCAACAAAATCTTTCTGGCGAAATTGCCGCGGGCTGATGTTGACGCACAGGCTGAAATCGTCGGCATCTATCAAGCCGTCGGCCAGCAGGTGGGCGCAGGCAACGCAAGCCTCATCGAGTACCCAATTGCCCACCTCCAGAATCAACCCGCTTTCCTCAAGGACCTGAATGAACTGGCCCGGCGACTGCTGGCCGAGTTGAGGGTGGTGCCAGCGCAGCAGCACCTCGGCACCGACGATCCGGTTGTCGCGGGCGTCGACCTGCGGTTGGTAATGCAAGGCCATTTCGCCACGGGCCAGCGCCAGGCGTAGATCACTCTCCATGCGCAGGCGTTCGCTGGCCGCCTTCTGCATGCTGGCATGAAACAGTTGAGTCGTATTGCGCCCGGAGTCCTTGGCGCGGTAAAGCGCGATGTCGGCGCGTTTGAGCAGGTCGGCAGGCGTTGTGCCGTGGTCCGGGATCAAGGCCACGCCAATGCTGGGGGTCACCTGCAGGCGTTGGCCGTCGAGTGACATGGGCTGGGCCAGCAGCGCGCGTAGGGTGTCAGCCAACTGGCGAACCGTATCCTCGACCTCATCACGATCGCCTTCCAGGCCGCTGAGCAGTACCACGAACTCGTCACCGCCCAGCCGTGCCACGGTATCCTCTACACGTACACTGGCCTCTAGTCTGGCCGTGATGATCTTGAGCACTGCATCACCGACCGGATGGCCCAGCGAGTCGTTGATGTGCTTGAAATGGTCCAGATCGAGGAAAAGCAGGGCGCCGCGCAGATTGCGCTGCTTGAGCAAGGCGATCTGCTGACCCAGCCGCTCCATCAGCAGAGCACGGTTCGGAAGATTGGTCAGCGGGTCGTGGTAGGCAAGGTGACGGATCTGTGCCTGGGCGTGTTTCAGTTGGCTGACGTCCCGCGCGGTCATCAGCAGGCACTGCACGTCGTTGAGCAGGATCTGCTCCACGGACACCTCTACCGTCAGGAGATCGCCGCGCTTGTTGCGCCCCAGCATTTCTCGGTGGTGTACCCGGCCATGCTCGCGCAGTTCGGCCAGCAGGGTGGTTCGCTGTTGCGCATCGGTCCAGATGCCGATGTCGAAAACGGTGCGCCCGACGACCTCGCCCGCCGAGTATCCGGTCAAACGGCAGAAACCGTCGTTGATTTCCAGGTAACGCCCGGTTGCGCATTCAGTGATGGTGATGGCGTCCGGGCTTGAGTGAAACGCCTTGGCGAATTTCTCTTCGCTGGATTTGAGCGCTGCCTCTGCCCGCTGTTGTTGGGTGATGTCGCGCAGCGTGGTGACGCTGCAGGGTTGGCCGTCCACTGTGATCAGGCGGCTGGAGATCAGGCAGGTCAAGGCGTCGCCACTGCGGTGATGGACGACCAACGCAACATTGCTCAGGGCCTGCTCGCGGATGACCCGTTCGATGCGGTGCGCACGCAGGGCCGATTCGGCCCACAAGCCTATTTCTTGGGCCGTGCGGCCGATCAACTGCTCGGTCGTCCAACCGAAGGTATGGGTGAAGGCGGGGTTGATCTCGATGAACTGTCCCGTGTCCTGGCGCGTGACGCAGATAGGGTCGGGGCTGACTTGAAACAGGCCGGCGAACTTTTCCTCCGAGGCACTCAGGCGAAGCTCGCGCTCAACCTGGTCGGTGATGTCGAGCAAGGTGCCGGCCATGCGCAGAGGGTTGCCGTGCTCGTCGCGGTACAAGCGCGCACGGCTTTCGATATACCGCGAAACGCCATTCTCCAACTGTACCCGGTAGGTGAACTGATAATTGCCAGCCGGCCCTTCGCGCAGGCTGCTGTAGGCCTTGCGCATGGAGAGGCGTTCCTGTTCCGGAACGCCTTCGAAAAACGCATCGAAGGACTCGTGAAAGGCTACTGGCGGCAGCCCGTGCAGCTGTGCAGCCCGGGCTGAGCCATAGAGCATGCCGCTGGGAATGTGCCAGTCCCACGTGCCTAGCTGCGCCGAATCCAGCGCAAGGTCAAGGCGCTCCTGGCTGTCCTTGAGGGCAAGATCCGCGCGCTTTCGCTCGGTGGTGTCGACGAAAGTACTGAGCTGATAGGTGGTGCCTTCAAGCTCGATGCCCTGGGTGCAAAGGATGCCGTCGTGGACCTTGCCGTCGCTGCCGCGAAACTGCACCTCCATGGTCAGCGGGCCGCCGTTAAGGCGCGAAGAATCGAGCATGTGCTGGCGTTGCGCGGCGTCGGCCCACAACCCCAACGCCACGCTGGTACGGCCGATGACCTGGCTGGCGGGCCAGGCGAATGTATCCTCGAAGTGCCGATTGACTTCGAAGATCATGCCGTCGTGACGTCGGGTCAACAAGATGGCATTGGGGCTCAGGTGGAAGAGGGTGGCAAGGCGCTTTTCAGAGTTCATCAGCGCAGTTTCCCGCTCGCGCTGGCGCGTGATCTCGCGTACCACCCCAATCATCTGCGGCCTGCCGTGCGGGTCGCAGGTCAGGCTGCCATTGATCTCCAGCCAATGCAGGCTGCCGTCTGGCCAGCGAATGCGGTGGCGCATGGCCCGCCCTACCGGTTCGCCATCGAACACCGCCTGGAACGCCTTGCGTGTTCGCGCGCGGTCCTCTTCGGCAAGCAGGTCCAGGTAATCGATGTCTCCGGGCAGGGCGCGCAGCGGGTCGAAACCGAACAGGGCCTGGGTGCCCCGGGACCAGCTTACCCGGCCGCTTTCAATATCCCAAAGCCACGCACCCAGGCGCGCACCATTCAAGGCGGCCAACAGCTGCGGCGCACTCTGCCAGGCCTGCTCCGACGCCTCGGGGTCTGCCGCATGGATTCGCGGCAGGCGCATGAAGCGGTTTGCTGATTTGGGCATGGTTACCAGACCTTTGGCATGGGGCACATCCTTGAAGGGGCCGGGCAGACGGCTGTTCAGACGCTTGCGGCATGGCCATCGAGCAGGGCCATGAACGCCTTGGCGGCGTTGGACAGGGTCCGCTCGGTGTGCAGAATGTAGCCTAGCTGGCGGGACAACCCAATGCCGGGCAAGGCGATGGGTGCCACCTGGTCGTCAAGCATCGTGCGCGGCAGCACGCTCCAGGCCAGACCGATCGATACCATCATCTTGATGGTTTCCAGGTAGTTGGTGCTCATGGCGATGTTCGGTGTCAGGCCTTGGCTTTCGAACAGACGCTGGACAATGTGGTGGGTGAACGTATTGCCTCCTGGAAACACCGCAGGGTGGCAAGACACATCGGCAAGGGTAACGGCGTCGTTGTTGGCCAATGGGTGCTCGGGGGCGGCTACGAAATCCAGCGCGTCCTGCCATACCGGTACCGCGTTGATCAGGGGGTGGGGCTCAGGTGCGAGGGTAATGACCGCCAGTTCGGCACGACCATGCAGAATCTCATCGTAGGCCTGTTCCGAATCCAGAAACTGAATATCCAACGCCACTGCCGGGTATTGGCGGGTGAAAGCCCGCAATAATGGGGGAAGGCGGTGCAGGCCGATGTGGTGGCTTGTGGCCAGGGTCAACCGCCCCCCCACTTCCCCTGACAAATTGGTCAGCGCCCGTCGGGTATCCTCAAGCACGTTGAGAATTTGGTAGGCCCTGGGAAGCAGTGCACGCCCGGCTTCGGTCAATGTCACCTCGCGGCCCAGGCGGTCGAACAACCGTGTGCTCAACTGCTGCTCCAGGCCAGCAATGCGCTTGCTGACGGCAGGCTGGGTCAGGTACAGACGCTCGGCTGCACTGGAAAAGCTGCCGGTTTCCGCAATGGCGATAAATGCACTGAGATTGGCCAAGTCCATTGGGAGAATTCCTTTCGGTTATCCAAAGGATAAAAATTATGAATTTGAGTTATTCACTCTAACCCCCTAGCATCGCCCATACAAGCCAAGGGGTCTTTGGCATAGAAAGACGCTGATGAGGAACAGTCTGATGGCTGGCAAAACGCTCTACGACAAACTCTGGGAAGCCCACGAGGTCAAGCGCCGTGATGACGGCTCGTCCTTGATCTACATCGACCGTCACATCATCCATGAAGTGACCTCGCCGCAGGCTTTCGAAGGGCTGCGCCTGGCCAAGCGCAAGCCATGGCGTATCGATGCCAACATCGCCACGCCCGACCACAACGTGCCGACCACCCCGGAGCGCAAGGGCGGGATCGAAGCCATTGTCGACCAGGTGTCGCGCCTGCAGGTGCAGACCCTCGACGAGAACTGTGATGAATACGGCATCGTCGAATTCAAGATGAACGACGAGCGCCAGGGCATCGTCCACGTCATCAGCCCCGAACAAGGCGCTACCTTGCCAGGCATGACCGTGGTCTGCGGCGACTCACACACCTCCACCCACGGCGCCTTCGGTGCGCTGGCCCACGGCATCGGCACCTCCGAGGTCGAACACGTACTGGCTACCCAGTGCCTGGTGGCCAAGAAGATGAAGAACATGCTGGTGCGCGTCGAAGGCCAGCTGCCGCCGGGTGTCACGGCCAAGGACATCGTCCTGGCGGTGATCGGCAAGATCGGCACTGCCGGTGGCAACGGTCACGCGATGGAGTTTGCGGGCAGTGCCATTCGCGAGCTGTCGATGGAAGGCCGCATGACCATCTGCAACATGTCCATCGAAGCCGGTGCCCGTGTTGGCTTGGTGGCCACCGACGCCACCACCATCGCTTATGTCGAAGGCCGCCCTTACTCGCCCAAGGGCGAGCAGTGGACGCGTGCTGTCCAGGCGTGGAAAGACCTGGTGTCCGATGAGGATGCCGTTTTCGATACCGTGGTCGAACTCGATGCCACGCAGATCAAGCCGCAGGTCAGCTGGGGTACCTCGCCAGAAATGGTGCTTGCCGTCGACCAGCGGGTGCCGGACCCGGCTGCCGAAGCCGACCTGGTCAAGCGTGGCTCCATTGAGCGCGCCCTGAAGTACATGGGCCTGAAGGCCAACCAGGCGATCACCGATATCCACCTGGATCGCGTGTTCATCGGCTCGTGCACCAATTCGCGCATCGAAGACCTGCGCGCGGCAGCGCAGATCGCCAAGGGCCGCAAGGTGGCGAGCAGCGTCAAGCAAGCCATCGTCGTTCCCGGCTCGGGCCTGGTGAAGGCTCAGGCCGAGCGTGAAGGCCTGGACAAGATATTCGTCGAAGCCGGCTTCGAATGGCGCGAGCCAGGCTGCTCGATGTGCCTGGCCATGAACCCGGATCGGCTGGAAAGCGGCGAGCACTGTGCATCCACCTCCAACCGTAACTTCGAAGGTCGTCAGGGCGCAGGTGGCCGCACGCACCTGGTGAGCCCGGCCATGGCCGCCGCGGCCGCCGTCACCGGCCACTTCATCGATGTCCGCGAGTTGATCCAAGGGAGCGCAGCATGAAAGCTTTCACTCAGCACATAGGCCTGGTTGCGCCGTTGGACCGTGCCAACGTCGATACCGACCAGATCATCCCCAAGCAGTTCTT
Source organism: Pseudomonas sp. UBA5666 (assembly GCF_002420785.1). Taxonomy (NCBI): domain Bacteria; kingdom Pseudomonadati; phylum Pseudomonadota; class Gammaproteobacteria; order Pseudomonadales; family Pseudomonadaceae; genus Pseudomonas; species Pseudomonas sp. UBA5666. The sequence goes on from NZ_DIIQ01000053.1 coordinate 19,972, forward strand.
GAAGTCGATCAAGCGCACAGGCTTTGGCCCCAACCTGTTCGACGAGTGGCGTTACCTGGACGTAGGCCAGCCCTATCAGGACAACAGCAAGCGCCCGGTAAACGAAGAATTCGTGCTCAATCATCCGCGCTATCAAGGCGCCAGCGTGTTGTTGGCGCGCGAGAACTTCGGTTGCGGGTCCAGCCGTGAGCATGCCCCCTGGGCCCTGGACGAGTACGGCTTTCGGAGCATCATCGCGCCAAGCTTTGCCGATATCTTCTTCAACAACAGCTTCAAGAACGGCTTGCTGCCGATCATCCTCAGCGATGAAGAAGTCGATGAGCTGTTCAAGCAGGTAGAAGCCGCGCCAGGTTACCAGCTGACCATCGACCTGCAGGCCCAGGCGGTGACACGTCCGGACGGCAAGGTGCTGCACTTCGAGATCGACGCATTCCGCAAGCATTGCCTGCTCAATGGCCTGGACGACATTGGCCTGACCCTGCAGGACAGCGATGCGATCAAGGCGTTCGAGGGCAAGCACCGTGCTGCGCAACCCTGGCTGTTCCGTGACGCCTGACTGAAGCGAACGCGCTCACCGGCCTGCTTGCCAGCAGGTCGGTGCAAGCTGGATCGCCCACGCTCTCTGGCGACAGCCTGTACCACTGCCGCCATGGTCGATCCCGTATCGGCAACTCCTCCATCACCAGGACATCCCAATGACTCGTACACAGCATACCGATGTGGTTCAGCGCCAATTTGGCGATCAGGCGGGTGCCTACCTCAGCAGCGCCGTGCATGCTCAAGGCAGCGAGTTCGCGCTGTTGCAGGCCGAGTTGCAGGGGCAGGGCGATGCACGCGTGCTGGACCTGGGCTGCGGGGCAGGTCACGTCAGCTTCCAGGTTGCGCCGCTGGTGGCGCAGGTGGTCGCGTACGACCTTTCCCAGTCCATGCTGGACGTCGTCGCCGACGCTGCCGCCGATCGCGCGCTGACCAATATCATGACCGAGCGTGGCGCGGCAGAATCGCTGCCATTTGCCGATGCGTCGTTCGACTATGTGTTCAGCCGCTACTCAGCCCATCACTGGAGCGACCTGGGCCTGGCGCTGCGCGAGGTGCGCCGCGTGCTCAAGCCGGGCGGCGTGGCGGCATTCATCGACGTCATGTCGCCTGGTAGCCCGCTGCTGGACACGTACCTGCAAGCGGTAGAAGTGCTGCGCGACACCAGTCATGTTCGCAATTACTCTGCTGCCCAGTGGCAGCGCCAGGTCAGCGAGGCTGGCCTGCGTGTTCGCAGTCATGCCCGGCAGTCACTGCGCCTGGAATTCGGCAGTTGGGTCGAGCGCATGCGCACCCCTGAGCCGATGCGCCTGGCCATCCGCGAACTGCAGCAAGCCATGGGCGAAGAAGTACGGCAGTATTACCAGATCGAGGCCGATGGCTCGTTCAGCACGGATGTGCTGGTGCTGTGGGCAGAACGTTAAGCCTTTTTCGGCGCGGCCCGATTCGCCGCGCTGCGTGAATGCATAGAGGAAAGCATGAGCAAGCAGATTTTGATTCTTCCGGGTGATGGCATCGGTCCTGAAATCATGGCCGAAGCCGTCAAGGTGCTGGAGTTGGCCAATGACAAGTACCAGCTCGACCTCAGCCTGACCCATGACGTGATCGGTGGCGCAGCCATCGACAAGCACGGGGTGCCGCTGGCCGATGAAACCCTGGAGCGTGCACGCCAGGCCGATGCCGTGCTGCTCGGCGCCGTAGGCGGTCCCAAGTGGGACAAGATCGAGCGTGACATTCGTCCTGAGCGCGGCCTGCTGAAGATCCGCTCGCAACTGGGGCTGTTTGCCAACCTGCGCCCGGCCATTCTCTATCCGCAGCTGGCCGATGCGTCCTCGCTCAAGCCGGAAATCGTCTCTGGCCTGGACATCCTCATCGTTCGCGAGCTGACCGGCGGCATCTACTTCGGTGCCCCACGTGGTCAGCGCGAGCTTGAAGGTGGCGAGCGCCAGGCCTATGACACCTTGCCCTACAGCGAAAGCGAAGTGCGGCGTATCGCCCGCGTCGGTTTCGACATGGCCCGGGTGCGTGGCAAGAAACTGTGCTCGGTGGACAAGGCCAACGTTCTGGCTTCCAGTCAGCTGTGGCGGGAAGTGGTCGAGAGCGTGGCACAGGATTATCCGGATGTGGAACTGAGCCACATGTACGTCGACAACGCGGCGATGCAGCTGGTGCGCGCACCGAAGCAGTTCGACGTCATGATGACCGACAACATGTTCGGCGACATCCTGTCGGATGAAGCTTCCATGCTGACCGGTTCCATCGGCATGCTGCCATCGGCGTCGCTGGATGCCAACAACAAGGGCATGTACGAGCCCTGCCACGGCTCGGCGCCGGATATCGCCGGAGCAGGCATCGCCAACCCGTTGGCCACCATCCTGTCCGTGTCGATGATGCTGCGCTACAGCTTCGACCAGTCGGCTGCTGCCGAGGCCATCGAGCAGGCTGTCAGCCTGGTGCTCGACCAGGGCTTGCGCACTGGCGACATTTTCTCCGAGGGCTGCCGCAAGGTCGGCACGCAGGAAATGGGCGACGCAGTAGTCGCAGCGCTGCGGAATCTGTAATCTCTCTGGCCCGCCATCCCCAATCCCGATGGCGGCCCACTTTTAGCAAAGGTGTAGTTGCGATGAAACGTGTAGGTCTGATCGGTTGGCGCGGCATGGTTGGTTCCGTGCTCATGCAGCGAATGCTGGAGGAGCAGGATTTCGACCTTATCGAGCCCGTGTTCTTCACCACCTCCAATATTGGTGGCCAGGGCCCGAACGTGGGCAAGGATACCGCGCCGCTCAAGGACGCGTATTCCATCGAAGAGCTCAAGACCCTCGACGTGATCCTGACTTGCCAGGGCGGCGACTACACCAATGAAGTGTTCCCCAAGCTGCGCGAAGCAGGCTGGCAGGGCTACTGGATCGATGCGGCCTCGTCCCTGCGGATGCAGGATGATGCGGTCATCGTGCTCGACCCGGTCAACCGCAAGGTCATCGACCACCAGCTTGATGCCGGTACCCGCAACTTCATCGGCGGCAATTGCACGGTCAGCCTGATGCTGATGGGCCTTGGCGGGTTGTTCGAGGCCGGTCTGGTGGACTGGATGAGCGCCATGACCTACCAGGCAGCGTCCGGTGCAGGGGCGCAGAACATGCGCGAGCTGATCAAGCAGATGGGTGCCACCCATGCGGCGGTCGCCGAGGACCTGGCCAACCCGGCCAGCGCCATCCTCGACATCGACCGTAAAGTGGCCGAAGCCATGCGCAGCGATGCCTACCCGGCTGAAAACTTCGGCGTCCCATTGGCCGGCAGCTTGATCCCCTGGATCGACAAGGAGTTGCCCAACGGCCAGAGCCGCGAAGAATGGAAGGCGCAGGCCGAAACCAACAAGATTCTGGGTCGCTTCAAGAACCCGATTCCGGTGGATGGCATCTGCGTGCGCATCGGTGCAATGCGTTGCCACAGCCAGGCGCTGACCATCAAGCTGAACAAGGACGTGCCGATCGCCGACATCGAAGGCATGATCAGCCAGCACAATCCTTGGGTGAAGCTGGTACCCAACCAGCGCGAAATCAGCATGCAGGAACTGACCCCCACCAAGGTGACCGGCACGTTGAACATTCCGGTTGGTCGTCTGCGCAAGCTGAACATGGGTTCCCAGTACCTGGGGGCGTTCACGGTAGGTGACCAACTGCTGTGGGGCGCTGCCGAACCACTGCGTCGTATGCTGCGGATCCTGCTGGAGCGTTGATACGGCCCCATCTGTACCCGAACCCGCGCTGCTCCCAGCGCGGGTTTTTTATTTTGAGGCGCGCGGTGAAGGTGGCAGGGGATACGAGGCTGCGTACAGGCAGGTGGCGACTACCTGCGACGGGTCGGCGTTGGCCTCGCTTGTGTAATGCGGGTAAAGTGCCGCTCCCGTTTCGCCAGAGGCAGCCTGCAATATGAAACCTTCATTCGATATCGCCGTCGTCGGTGCCACCGGCAGCGTCGGTGAGGCGTTGGTCCAGATTCTCGAAGAGCTGGATTTCCCGGTCGCCACCCTGCATCTGCTCGCCAGCATCGAGTCGGCGGGCAGCAGCGTGATGTTCGCCGGGAAGAAGCTCAAGGTACGTGAAGTCGAGGGGTTCGATTTCGGGCAGGTCAAGCTGGCGTTCTTTGCAGCCGGTGCCGCGGTCAGCCGCAGCTTCGCCGCCCGAGCTGTGCAAGCGGGCTGCACCGTCATCGACCTGTCCGGTGCCCTGGACAACGCCCTGGTTGTCGTTCCAGAAGCCAACGCCGAGCAAGTGGCGGGGCTCAAGCGGCCCGCGCTGATCACAAGCCCCTGTTCAGGAGCCGTGGCCGTCGCCGCCACCCTGGCCCCGATCAAGCATTTGCTGGACATCGAGCATGTTCAGGTGGTGGCGTCTTTGGCGGTATCGGCTCAAGGCCGTGAGGCAGTCAACGAGCTTGCGCGGCAAACGGCCGAGTTGCTCAATGCCCGTCCGTTGGAACCGCGTTTCTTCGACCGCCAGGTCGCCTTCAACGTGCTGGCCCAGGTCGGCAAGGTCGACGAACAGGGTCATACCGCCGTAGAGCGGCGGATGGTGCAGGAGCTGCGCGAGCTGCTGGGCCAGCCTGAACTGAGTATTTCAGCAAGCTGCATTCAAGTCCCGGTGTTTTTCGGCGATAGCTTCAATGTGGCGGTGCAGTGCCGCCACGCCGTGGATTTGTCGGCCGTCAACCAGGCCTTGGACGTGGCGGCAGGCATCGACCGGGTAGATCCGGACGACTATCCAACACCGGTTGGCGACGCAGTGGGGCAGGACGTGGTCTATGTTGGACGTGTACGCCATGGCGTTGATCAAACCCGGCAGCTCAACCTCTGGTTGACCACCGACAATGTGCGCAAGGGCGCGGCGCTCAACGCTGTGCAGGTGGCACAATTGTTGATTAAACACGGTCTGTAAAAGATACTGGCAGGCACTTTTGTCCTGCTCTGCCTGCACGTTTCGGGACGATCCATACAAGGGAAGAGTTCATGCTTCGAATCCGCAAACTGGTTCTGGCCATGGCAGCAGCCTCGGCGCTGTCCTCGGGCATGGCCAACGCTCTGGGCTTGGGAGAGCTGACCCTGAAGTCGGCGCAGAACCAGCCACTGGAGGCCGAAATCGAACTGCTCGATGTGCGTGACCTGACCGCGGCGCAGCTGGCACCAAGCCTGGCCCCGCCTGAAGAGTTCGCCAAGGCAGGCGTGAACTTCTCCAGCGCCTTGCAGGACTTGCGCTTTACGCCTGTGATCAACCCCAATGGCCGAAGCGTGCTTCGCGTGACCTCCAGCCAGCCCATGCCGGGGCCGGTGGTCAAGTTCCTGGTACAGGTGATGTGGCCTCAGGGCCGCCTGTTGCGTGACTACAGCGTCCTGTTGGATCAGGCCAAGGCCCAGGGCCCGCAGGCCGCAACGGGCACTGTCGCCGCTGCGACCACCGGCCCTGGCAGCTATACGACCCAGCGCCGCGATACCCTGTGGCAGATCGCGGCGCGCAACGCCCAGGGCGGGTCGATCCAGCAAACCATGATCGCGATCCAGGCGCTGAACCCGGATGCGTTCATCGGCAACAACATCAACCAGCTCAAGGTAGGCCAGGTATTGCGCCTGCCCGATCAGCAACAGATCCAGAGCATCGCCCAAGGTGAAGCCAATCGCGAGGTCGCCGAGCAGTACGCGGCCTGGCGCGAGGGTAGACGCCTGGGGCCACGTGCCCGCCAGCTCGACGCCACCCGCCGTGGTGCAGCAGACGCCGCACCCGCTGCCATCGCCCAAGGCGACAACCTGCGCCTGGTTAGCCCCGGCAACCAGCCGGGTACCGGTCAGGCCAAGGCGCTGAACGACAAGCTGGCAGTGGCGCAGGAAAGCCTGGACACCAGCCGCCGTGACAACGAAGAACTCAAAAGCCGCATGTCCGACCTGCAGAGCCAGCTGGACAAGCTGCAGCGCCTGATCGAGCTCAAGAACGATCAATTGGCCCGGCTGGAAGCTCAAGGTGCGGCTACCCCTGCGCCAGCAGCAGCGGTCCCTGGCGAACCCGGTCAACAGGCCCTGGCGCCTGCGCAGGCGGCTGTGCCTGTGACCGACCCGGTCCCGACGGCGAGCCAGCCGGCCGTTCCCGATCAACCCGTGATCGCGCCAGCGCCCTCGGCTGCGCCAGACGCCCAACCCGCGGCCGCAGACACCCAGGCGGACAGCAGCCTCGACGACGTACTGGCAAGCCGCTGGTTGCTATGGCTGATCGCCGGTTCTACCGTCCTGGTCCTGGCGCTGCTGCTCTGGCTGCTGGCGCGTAAGCGCAGGGCCCAACAGGAAGCCGAGAAGCATTTGCGCATGGCGCGCGCTCTGGAAGAGGAGCAGATCGAGGGTTTCGATCCAGAGGATGACAGCCTGGATGGCGTCGAAGTCGTGTCCCCGACCGTTACGCTCTCGCCAGCGGCGGTCGCCGCCTCGGCGGCAGCGGCAGCGGCCTCTGAAAAACCCGTTGCACAACCTGTGCGTGAGCCTGCGGCAGACCCTTATGGGCCCTTGTTGGCGCAGGCCGAGGTGTGCATTGCCGAGGGTCGCCTGAACCGTGCCACGGAGCTGCTGGAGCCTGCAGTTGCCAGCGCGCCCAGGCGCGATGACCTGCGCTTGAAATTGATGGAGGTCTACGCTCGCCAAGGTGATCAAAGCGCCTTCGCCGAGCAGGAGCGCCAGTTGCCGGCGACGGCGGTGAACACCGCAGAAGTGGCCGGCCTTCGCGAGCGTTACCCGGCGATGCTTGCCTTGGCGGCGGCCGGTGTGGGCGCTGCTGCCTTGGCTGCCAAGCTGGACGAGCAGTATGTGCAAGGGCTGCTCGATGATCAGCCGGTTTCATCACCTGCAGTGGCAGCGGAGCCGCAGGCTCAGGCCGCTGCCGATTCGGACGCCTTCGGGGATATTCCGACGCTCGATACTGCGCAGCTGGATGATCCGGCGCTGGATGACGATTTCGACTTGAGCCTGGACGAGCCTTCTCCCGAGCCCGCGACATCGGCTGCCAGCCCGACCACTGATGCGCTCGCTTCAGAGGCCCAAATGCAAGACCCGGCCGATGCAGACTTCGAAACCTTGCTGGCGCAAGCCAGCGCTGAAGCCACGCCAGCCCAGGATCTGTCCGATTTCGACCTGGACATGGGTGAACCCGAGGGGACGGGTGGTCGGGATGACGCAGCGCCCAGTGCAATCGATCCGGTACCGGCCTTTGATCCGGCCACCGATTTCGATCTGCCGGCCGATTTTGACCTCTCCCTGCAGGACGATTCGCCAGGCGCGCAACAGTTCGCCTCCGAACTCGATGACGTCAACGCCGAGCTGGACAAACTCTCGCAAAGTCTGGAGTCGCCCTCCCTGGAGCCGCACTTCACTGAAGAGGATGCCGCCGCGCAACCTGAACTCGAACCGATCGACGACCTGGATTTCGACTTCTTTTCGGGCGCCGACGAGGTGGCCACCAAGCTCGATCTGGCCCGCGCCTACATCGACATGGGCGATCACCAAGGCGCCCGCGACATCCTCGACGAAGTGGTCAAGGATGGCGATGAACGTCAGCGCGAAGAAGCAGAGGATATGCTTTCGCGTCTGGTCTAGGCCTTCGCGTGGAGCCCTTTGGTCGTAACCCGTGAACCCGATGGCAGCCCTGTACGGCTGCCATTGTCGTTATAATCCCCGGCATTTCGTACACCAACAGGTTGCAGATTCTTGGACATCATCGACACCGCCTCGGCCGAATCCGCTGCCGAAGGCTGCACGCGTATCGCCTTGGGTGTGGAATACAAGGGCGCCCGCTACCGCGGCTGGCAACGCCAGGCCAGCGGCGTGCCCAGTGTTCAGCAAGCCTTGGAACAGGCACTTTCCAAAGTGGCCAACGAGCCCATTTCAGTCGTCTGCGCCGGCCGTACCGATGCAGGCGTACATGGCTGTGGGCAGGTCGTGCATTTCGACACCCATGCGGTGCGTGACGAACGCGCCTGGACCATGGGCACTAATTTCAACCTGCCCCATGACATCAGCGTCGTATGGTCCAAGCCCATGCCAGCCGATTTCCATGCGCGCTTCAAGGCCTGTGCCAGGCGCTATCGCTACGTGATCTACAACGATCCGATTCGGCCTGCTCACCTGGCCGAGGAGGTGACCTGGAATCATCGTCCGCTGGACATCGAGCGCATGGCGCAGGCCGCTTCGAGCCTGCTTGGCACCCATGATTTCAGCGCGTTCCGCGCTAGCCAATGCCAGGCCAAGTCGCCGATCAAGCACATCTATCACCTGCGGGTTACCCGTCACGGGCAGATGATCGTGCTGGATATCCGGGCTACCGCGTTCCTGCATCACATGGTACGCAACATCGCCGGCGTGCTGATGGCTATCGGCGCGGGCGAACGGCCGGTGGAGTGGGCGCGTCAGGTGCTCGAGGGGCGGGACCGCCGCGAAGGTGGCGTCACGGCCCACCCCTATGGGCTTTATCTGGTCCAGGTGGAGTACCCGGAGGCCTTTGCGCTGCCCGAGCGTTACATTGGCCCGCACTTTCTGACGGGCTACGACGCATTGGCTGACTGACGCACGAAGCGCCATTTGCTAAGATTCCGCCTTTGACCGCGCAAACAGGTTGCTGTCCATGAGCATCGTTCGCAGTAAAATCTGCGGGATCACCCGCATCGAAGACGCACTGGCGGCTGCCGAGGCTGGCGCCGATGCCATCGGGCTGGTCTTCTATGCCAAGAGCCCGCGTGCCGTGACCGTACAGCAGGCACGCGCCATCATTGCCGAGCTGCCGCCCTTCGTGACCACGGTCGGGTTGTTCGTCAATGCCACGCGTTGCGAGCTGAGTGAAATACTCGAAGCGGTGCCACTGGACCTCTTGCAGTTCCATGGTGATGAAACCCCGCACGATTGCGCAGGCCATCACCGGCCGTGGATCAAGGCCTTGCGGGTACGTCCGGGTGACGACCTGAAGCTTGCGTGCCGGCAATATGCCGACGCATCCGGCATCCTGTTGGACACCTTCGTGCCGGGTATCCCTGGAGGCACGGGCGAAGCGTTCGACTGGTCACTGGTGCCTGCCGGCCTGGGCAAGCCGATCATTCTGGCCGGTGGCCTGTCGGCGGACAACGTCGGGCAGGCGATCGCCCAGGTGCGCCCGTACGCGGTCGATGTCAGCGGCGGTGTCGAGCAGGCCAAGGGCATCAAGGGCGCGGCCAGGATCGAAGCATTCGTACGCGCGGTGAAACAGGCTTGAGCAGATGTGACGGCAGGCAGCGCGCCATCGTCCATAGCTATCTCAGCCCCATGGGCCAGCCGGCCCTGCGTGGGGCGGTCAACCGAATTGTTCAGGGTGGTGCGGCAGGGGTAATGAACCCGGGTTGCCGCATCACCTACGTTTCATAAGCATTTGAGCTCAAAAGGGCAGGGCAGGCCGGCTACGCTGGTCCCCTCCCGCCGATACTGGAGAAAGAAAGCATGAGCAACTGGTTAGTCGACAAACTGATCCCTTCCATCATGCGTTCCGAGGTGAAGAAGAGCTCGGTACCTGAAGGCCTGTGGCACAAATGCCCGTCCTGTGAGGCCGTGCTGTACCGTCCGGAGCTGGAAAAGACCCTGGACGTATGCCCCAAGTGCAACCACCACATGCGCATCGGCGCACGTGCACGCATCGATATCTTCCTGGATGCCGAGGGCCGTGCCGAGCTGGGCGCCGACCTGGAGCCGGTCGACCGGCTGAAGTTCCGCGACGGCAAGAAGTACAAGGACCGTCTGACCGGCGCGCAGAAGCAGACCGGTGAAAAAGACGCCCTGATCTCCATGAGCGGCACCCTGATGGGCATGCCGATCGTGGTCAGCGCGTTTGAATTTTCCTTCATGGGCGGCTCCATGGGTGCCATCGTCGGCGAGCGTTTCGTGCGCGCAGCCAACTATGCCCTGGAACATCGCTGCCCGATGGTGTGTTTCTCGGCTTCCGGGGGTGCCCGCATGCAGGAAGCGCTGATCTCGCTGATGCAGATGGCCAAGACCTCTGCGGTGCTGGCGCGTCTGCGTGAAGAAGGCATCCCGTTCATCTCGGTACTGACCGACCCCGTCTACGGCGGCGTGTCCGCCAGCCTGGCGATGCTGGGCGACGTCATCGTTGGCGAGCCCAAGGCCCTGATCGGCTTTGCCGGCCCACGCGTCATCGAGCAGACCGTACGCGAGAAGTTGCCTGAAGGCTTCCAGCGTAGCGAATTCTTGCTGGAGCACGGTGCCATCGACCTGATCATCTCCCGGGGCGACCTGCGTCCACGGCTGGCGCGCCTGCTGGCCCAGATGACCGGCCAGCAGACCCCGGTCGAGGCCCTCGAGGCGGCTGCTGTCGCGTGATGACCCAACGGACCCTTGGCGAGTGGCTCGCCTATCTCGAGCAGCTGCACCCCTCTGCCATCGACATGGGGCTGGAGCGTTCGCAAGCGGTGCTGGCGCGCCTGGCACTGGGCAAGCTTGCCCCGCGTGTGGTGACAGTAACGGGCACCAACGGCAAGGGTTCGACTTGCGCGTTCCTCGCTTCGCTGCTGCGCACGCAGGGGCTGAGGGTCGGCGTGTACAGTTCGCCGCACCTGCTGCGCTACAACGAGCGCGTGCTCATCGACGGCGTTGAAGCCAGCGATGCGCAGTTGTGCGAGGCGTTCGCAGCGGTCGAGGCGGCGCGCGGCGAAATCTCCCTGACCTATTTCGAGATGGGTACCCTGGCGGCGTTCTGGCTGTTCGAGCGTTCGCAGCTCGATGCGGTGGTGCTGGAAGTCGGGCTGGGTGGGCGGCTGGACACGGTGAATGTCGTGGACGCCGACATCGCGCTCGTGACCAGCATCGGGGTCGATCACATCGATTACCTGGGCGATACCCGCGAGCAGGTGGCTTTCGAGAAGGCAGGTATCTTCCGTGCCGGCAAGCCCGCGCTCTGTGGAGACCTCGATCCGCCCCAGCCGTTGCTCGACAAGGCCAGCGAACTGGCAGCTCCGCTGCGGTTGCGGGGCCGCGACTTCGACCTTCAGGTGGCCGAGCGTGGCTGGAGCTGGCACGGCACATCCGGCGAAGGTGAAAAAGTCGTCTTGATGGACCTGCCCCTGCTGGATCTGCCCATGGAAAACGCCGCCTTGGCCCTGCAGGCCTACCTGCTGAGCGGCTTGCCCTGGCGTCCTGCGCAGCTGCGCCAGGCACTGGTCGATACGCGCATCACGGGTCGCCTCGATCGGCGCGTGATCCACTGGCGTGGCGCTGCGGTTGAGCTGCTGCTGGATGTCGGGCACAACCCACATGCAGCTCAGTACCTGGCCCGGCGTCTGGCATCCAGGCCACTGGCTGGCCGGCGTCTGGCCGTGTTCGGCTTGCTGTGCGACAAGGACCTCGAGGGTGTGATCGCGCCCTTGCAGGCCCTGGTCGATGAGTGGGCCGTCACACCGCTTGCCACCCCGCGTAGTCGGCCTGCTGCTGAATTGGCACAGGCCCTGACGAACCTCGGCGCCACGGTGAAGTCTTATGCCAGCGTCGACGCTGCCCTGGAGGGGCAGTGCGCGAACGCCACGGCAGATGATCAGATCCTGCTGTTCGGTTCGTTTTTCTGTGTCGCTCAGGCGCTGGAATGGTTGCAGCGGCATCCCCAGGAGGGTGGGATAGATGGCAGTGCTGGATAAAGGAATGAAGCAGCGCATGATCGGTGCGCTGGTGCTGGTCGCGCTGGCGGTGATTTTCCTGCCAATGCTGTTTTCGCGGCAGGATGAAATGCGTGAGGTGCACGTCGATGCCCCTCAGGCGCCTGTTGCACCGTCGGTGCCTGAGGTAAAGGTCGACCCTGTTGCCGTGCCCGAACCCCAGGCCTTGCCAGAGCAAGCGGATCCGGCGCCGGTGGTGGTAGACGAGTCGTCCGCGCCAGCGCGTGCGCCCAGCCAGCCCATCACGCCGTCGCCGCAGGCCCAGCAGGCCCAACCTGCTCCGCCGGCCGTGGCCAAGGTAGAGCCCAAGGCGCCGGCCGCTTCTGCGCCAGCAGCAACGTCGACCAAGGCCGGCGCGCCGTCCAAACTGGACGCCAACGGCCTGCCGGTCAGTTGGTCGATTCAATTGGCGAGCCTGTCCAACCGGGCAGGCGCCGAGAAGCTGCAGCAGACCCTGCGTAGCCAGGGCTACAACGCCTATATCCGCGCAGCCGGTGGCATGAATCGGGTGTATGTCGGCCCGCTGATCGAGCGTGCCGACGCCGAGCGCACCCGCGATGCCATCAACCGCCAAAACAGCCTCAAAGGCTTCGTCGTGCGCTTCCAGCCGGAACGCAGCTGAAGGAGAGGGGCGGCATTGCCGTCCCGTCCCAGTCAGCGAGCATATTGGCGGTGCCCAGCAGGCTTGCTGTCCTGGCTGGGCGATCCACTGACATTCCGCTTACCCAAGCCCTCGTCGCTCTGGTAAAATCCGCCGCCTCAACGATCTGCAGGCAGCACCGTGGCATTTACCCTGGTTGATTGGGCGATCATCGCGATCATCGCCATCTCCACACTGATCAGTCTCAAACGCGGCTTCGTCAAGGAAGCCCTGTCCTTGCTCATCTGGATCATTGCCGGTGCGGTGGCGTGGATGTTCGGTGGCTCGCTCTCGGTGTACCTGGAGAGCTATATTCAGACGCCCTCCATGCGTGTGATCGCCGGCTGCGGTATCTTGTTTGTCGCCACATTGCTGGTGGGGGCGATGCTCAACTTTCTCATCGGCGAACTGATCCGTGTTACCGGCCTATCGGGCACCGATCGTTTTCTGGGCATGGTCTTCGGGGCCGCCAGGGGCGGCCTGCTGGTGGTCGTGGCACTCGGGCTGCTGAGCCTGGGGCCGGTTCAACAAGACGCGTGGTGGCAGGAGTCTCGCCTGATCCCACGGTTTCTACTGGTAGCCGACTGGTCCAAAAACCTGGTCGTGGGCTTCACCAGCCAATGGATGTCCAACGGAGCGATCAGCACACCGGCCGATCTTCCGTTCAAGGAGCAGCTGCTCGGGCCGACCCGGCCTTGAGCGCTATTCACTCAAGTTTCATCAAAGTAGGGGTTGCGTCGCATGTGTGGCATCGTCGGTATCGTCGGTAAGTCGAACGTCAATCAGGCGCTGTATGACGCGCTTACGGTCCTCCAGCACCGCGGCCAGGACGCTGCCGGTATCGTGACCAGCCATGACGGCCGGTTGTTCCTGCGCAAGGATAATGGCCTGGTGCGCGATGTGTTCCAGCAGCGCCACATGCAACGCCTGGTAGGGAGCATCGGCATCGGCCATGTGCGCTACCCGACAGCCGGCAGCTCGACCTCCGCCGAGGCCCAGCCATTCTACGTCAACTCGCCATACGGCATCACCCTGGCTCACAACGGCAACCTCACCAACGTCGAGCAGTTGGCCAAGGAGATCTACGAGTCGGACCTGCGTCACGTCAATACCAACTCCGATTCCGAGGTGCTGCTCAACGTATTCGCCCATGAGCTGGCCGTGCGCGGCAAGCTGCAGCCTACCGAGGAGGACGTGTTCGCCGCGGTCTCCCATGTGCACAGCCGCTGCGTCGGCGGTTACGCCGTCGTTGCCATGATCACGGGCTACGGCATCGTCGGTTTCCGCGACCCCAACGGTATCCGTCCGGTCGTCTTCGGTCAGCGCCACACCGACGAAGGTGTGGAGTACATGATCGCGTCGGAAAGCGTTGCGCTCGACGTGCTCGGGTTCACCCTGATTCGCGACCTGGCGCCAGGTGAAGCGGTGTACATCACCGAAGAAGGCCAGCTGTACACCAAGCAGTGTGCCCAGGCCCCGAAACTGCAACCCTGCATTTTCGAACACGTCTACCTGGCCCGCCCGGACTCGATCATGGACGGTGTCTCGGTGTACAAGGCGCGTCTGCGCATGGGCGAGAAGCTCGCCGACAAGATTCAGCGCGAGCGCCCGGATCATGGCATCGACGTGGTCATCCCTATCCCGGACACCAGCCGCACTGCCGCGCTTGAGTTGGCTAACCACCTGGGCGTGAAATTCCGCGAAGGCTTCGTCAAGAACCGCTACATCGGCCGCACCTTCATCATGCCGGGCCAGGCTGCCCGCAAGAAGTCCGTGCGCCAGAAACTCAACGCCATCGAGCTTGAGTTCCGTGGCAAGAACGTCATGCTGGTTGACGATTCGATCGTGCGCGGCACCACCTGCAAGCAGATCATCCAGATGGCGCGCGAGGCCGGCGCCAAGAATGTCTATTTCTGCTCCGCAGCACCTGCAGTGCGCTACCCCAACGTCTACGGCATCGACATGCCGAGCGCTCACGAACTGATCGCCCACAACCGTACCACCGAGCAGGTGGCCGAGTTGATCGGCGCCGACTGGCTGGTCTATCAGGACCTGCCTGACCTGATCGATTCGGTCGGTGGCGGCAAGATCAAGATCGAGCATTTCGATTGCGCGGTATTCAACGGTGAGTATGTCACTGGCGATATCGATGAAGCCTACCTTGACCGCATCGAGCAGGCCCGCAATGACCTGGCCAAGGTCAAGACCCAGGCAGTCAGCGCAATCATCGACCTCTACAACAACTGATTTCAGGGAGCGATGGCATGACCGATCAATGGGATGCCGGGCGACTGGACAGCGACCTGGAGGGTGTCGGCTTCGACACCCTGGCAGTGCGCGCCGGTCAGTGCCGTTCACCGGAGGCCGAGCACAGCGAAGCGCTGTTCCTGACCTCCAGCTACGTATTCCGTACGGCTGCCGATGCGGCTGCGCGCTTTGCCGGTGAAACCCCAGGCAATGTCTATTCGCGCTATACCAACCCGACCGTACGGGCATTCGAAGAGCGCCTGGCGGCAATGGAAGGTGCCGAGCAGGCCGTGGCCACCTCCACTGGCATGGCGTCGATTCTGGCCGTGGTCATGTCGCTGTGCAGTGCAGGCGATCATGTACTGGTGTCTCAGAGCGTGTTCGGGTCGACCATCAGCCTGTTCGAGAAGTACTTCAAGCGCTTCGGCTTGCAGGTGGACTACGTGCCGTTGGTCGATCTTGCTGGCTGGGAGCAGGCCATCCAGGCCAATACCAAGCTGCTGATCGTCGAGTCGCCTTCCAACCCACTGGCCGAATTGGTCGATATTGCTGCGCTCAGCGAAATCGCCCATGCCCGTGGGGCCATGCTGGTGGTGGACAACTGCTTCAGCACACCGGCCTTGCAGCAACCGCTCAAGCTCGGTGCCGACATCGTCTTCCACTCCGCAACCAAGTTCATCGATGGCCAAGGCCGTTGCATGGGCGGTGCAGTGGCGGGCCGCGCCGAACAGATGAAGGAAGTGGTCGGTTTCCTGCGCACGGCGGGCCCGACGCTCAGCCCCTTCAACGCCTGGGTATTCACCAAGGGCCTGGAGACGCTGCGCCTGCGTATGCGCGCACACTGCGAGAGTGCTCAGGCACTGGCGCAGTGGCTGGAGCAGCAGGACGGCATCGAAAAAGTGCATTACGCCGGCCTGCCGAGCCATCCGCAGCACGAATTGGCCAAGCGCCAGATGAGTGGCTTCGGCGCTGTAGTGAGCTTTGAGGTCAAGGGCGGCAAGGAAGGGGCCTGGCGCTTCATTGATGCTACCCGGGTCGTCTCGATCACCACCAACCTGGGTGACAGCAAGACCACCATCGCTCACCCGGCCACCACCTCCCATGGCCGCTTGACGCCGCAGGAGCGTGCGGCTGCCGGCATCCGCGACAGCCTGATTCGTGTGGCTGTGGGCTTGGAAGACGTGGCGGATCTACAGGCTGATCTGGCGCGTGGACTGGCGGCATTGTGATCGAAATTGGCCTCAATACGCCCGGCCATAACGGCCGGGTCGCTTTGGTCACCGGTGCCGCGCGCGGTATTGGACTTGGTATTGCCGCCTGGCTGATCTGCGAAGGTTGGCAGGTGGTGCTCAGTGACCTCGACCGCCAGCGGGGGGCGAAAGCGGCCAAGGCACTGGGGGACAATGCCTGGTTCATCACCATGGATGTAGCAGACGAGTCCCAAGTCAGTGCCGGGGTGTCCGAGGTGCTCGGGCAATTCGGCAGGCTTGACGCGCTGGTGTGCAATGCTGCGATTGCCAACCCCCACAGCCAGACGCTTGAAAGCCTGAGCCTGGCTCAATGGAATCGTGTGCTGGCAGTCAATCTCAATGGCCCGATGCTGCTGGCCAAGCACTGTGCGCCTTACCTGCGCGCGCACAATGGCGCCATTGTCAACCTGACGTCCACGCGGGCGCGGCAGTCCGAGCCTGACACTGAAGCTTATGCCGCCAGCAAAGGGGGCCTGGTGGCACTGACCCATGCGCTGGCCATCAGCCTGGGCCCGGAGATTCGTGTCAACGCCGTGAGCCCGGGGTGGATTGATGCCCGAGATCCCTCCCAGCGCCGTGCCGAGCCCTTGAGCGATGCCGACCACGCCCAGCACCCCACCGGTCGCGTGGGCACCGTCGAGGACGTTGCAGCCATGGTCGCCTGGCTGCTGTCCCGGCAGGCAGCGTTCGTGACCGGTCAGGAGTTCGTGGTCGACGGCGGTATGACCCGCAAGATGATCTACACCTGAAGGCCCTTGTGGGCAGGTAGGCAGAGGAGGGGACCGCAAGGTCCCTTTTTCATGTCCAGGCTTGGCTTGGGTCTGAATCAGGATGTGCTCGGCTTTGCACTGGGCACCGGCGACTTGGAAAAAAACTCAACAGGGCTATTGACTTAGCGTCGTCACCTGCGTAAATTTCGCGGCCTCAGCGAAGCAAACGCAACAAGCAACATCGCGAGGGTGATTAGCTCAGCCGGGAGAGCATCTGCCTTACAAGCAGAGGGTCGGCGGTTCGATCCCGTCATCACCCACCACTTCCTGAGATGTTCCTGACGCTCAAGGCTTTGCAAGAAGCTGACAGCCAGAGAGGAATGCACTGCGCAGCGGTAGTTCAGTCGGTTAGAATACCGGCCTGTCACGCCGGGGGTCGCGGGTTCGAGTCCCGTCCGCTGCGCCATTTTGATTAACAGATGGGTGCTTGTCACCGGTCTGAAGCCACAAGGTCGAGCGCCTTGGGCTGACCCAGTTTCAATCGGGCGCAAGCCTGAACGATACGCAGCGGTAGTTCAGT
>NZ_DIIQ01000053.1:37433-37594 GCF_002420785.1 Pseudomonas sp. UBA5666
GTCCGCTGCGCCATCTTCGCATCAAGGTCCCTAGAACACCTTGAGGCAACCATGACGAATGGTCATTGAGCCGTTTTTCATGCCTTCCCCCAGGCTGTCTGGTGGGTAGACCCAAGTTTCAATCGGGCGCAAGCCTGAATGATACGCAGCGGTAGTTCAGT
>NZ_DIIQ01000053.1:37906-131062 GCF_002420785.1 Pseudomonas sp. UBA5666
GTCCGCTGCGCCATCTTCGCACCAAGGGCCTTTGAACACCTTGGCGCTACGCGAAAGCGACCTTCGGGTCGCTTTTTGCGTTTTTGGCGTTTGCCGTATTGACCTCGCCGCCTGCATGAAACCTTGCGGGTACTTCACCGACCAGCGGTTCCTGTACCTGGCTGCTGTGTTGCACAATAGGCACCTTCTTGAAATACCCGGAACCCTCGATGACAAGATCTTCCGTTTCTGGTGCGCTCGTGCTGGCCGCCCTGTTGGCCGTGTCGAGCGGTTGTGCGTCCAAGAAACCTGCGGTGTACGAGCATGAGAACTTCGACGACTCAGGCACGTTCTCGCGCAGCTTTCCCGTAGGTGATGCCAACTCCTGCGAAGCCGCACGCCGTGCGCTGCTCAGCCAGGGCTATATCATCACCAGCAGCGGCCCTAACCAGGTGGTCGGCAACAAGAGTTTCCAGCAAAACAGCGATAACCACCTGCAGATCAGCTTCAATGTCACGTGTGCGCCCGATGCGAGCGACGAGCAGCACTCGACCATGTTCGCCAACGCCCTGCAGGACCGCTATGCCCTGAAGAAGTCCAATACATCGGCAAGCCTGGGAGTAGGGGTGCTTGGGTCGGTGTCGATGCCGATTGGCTCGAGCGATGACTCCATGGTGAAAGTGGCCAGTGAGACAGTCACCGCCGCGCAGTTTTACGACCGCTACTTCGCGTTGGTGGAAAGTTACCTGCCCAAGACCAAGCCCAAGGCCCAATCCTTGAGCCAGCCCAAAGCTGAACAACCCGCGCCCAAGGCTGAGAAGCCTGCGGTGGAACTGGGCTTGCCGGAGCAGGCGGCGGCAAACCCAGCGCCAGTCCCGGTCGAGGCTGCACCTGCACCTGCACCGGCTGAGTCAGACACTGCGCCCAAGGACGGTGCATCGCCCGCGGCCGTCGCGCCTAGCCAGCAGGCTCTCCAGGCACCTGACAGTGGGGATGAATTGAGCTCGCAGCCCGTTGCGCCCCCGGCCGATGCGGCGCCCATCGAGGTGCAGCCGGCCGTGCCAGCCCCGCAGGATCAAACGGCTACACAGGGCCCGCCCTCTACCCCATGAGGCCGCAAAGCCGGCGCCGCCACGCTTCGGGCGTCAAATCGGCCAGGCGCTAGCGAGGTTTGACGGACCGGTCGATCAGCGGTACGCCACTGAGCGCCTGCAGCGTTTGGAAGGTGATGGCCGCGCAAATCTCGACCACTTCGAGCCCTGCCGGCGTTACGTCCAGTACCGCGAGGTCCGTGTAGATGCGGCTCACGCACCCGATGCCCGTCAGAGGGTAGGTGCATTCGCTCACCAATTTGCTTTCGCCGGTTTTGGTCAGGTGGTCCATCATCACGAAGACTTGCCGGGCGCCGGTGGCCAGGTCCATCGCGCCGCCCACCGCGGGGATCGACCCCTCGGCGCCGGTGTGCCAGTTAGCCAGGTCGCCGTTCACCGAAACCTGAAAAGCACCGAGCACAGCGATGTCCAGATGCCCACCGCGCATCATCGAAAATGAATCGGCGTGGTGGAAATAGGCACCACCGGTCAGCAGGGTCACGTGCTGCTTGCCAGCATTGATCAAGTCGTCGTCTTCCTCGCCTGGCGCAGGGCTGGGTCCCATGCCCAGCACTCCATTTTCACTGTGCAGGAACACTTCCTTGTCGCCCAGGTAGTTGGCGACCAGTGTGGGGGCGCCGATGCCCAGGTTGACGTAGGCACCTTCCTCAATGTCGGCTGCAACACGCTGGGCCATGGCGGTACGCGAGAGTCGTTGGTTGATGGTCATGGCCAGGCCTCAGAATGGGTGGGTGGTCTGATGGGCGGCGGCGGGGGCCGCTACCACGCGTTGCACGAAGATGCCCGGCGTGACGATATGCTCCGGGTCCAGCTCACCCAGCGCGACGATCTGGTCGACCTGGACGATGGCGGTCTTGGCAGCCATGGCCATGATCGGCCCGAAGTTGCGGGCGGCCTTGCGGTAGATCAGGTTGCCCCAGCGATCACCCTTATGGGCCTTGATCAAGGCGAAATCGGCGTGCAACGGCATCTCCAGTACGTACTGGCGGCCGTCGATTTCCCGGGTTTCTTTGCCTTCGGCGAGCAAGGTGCCATAGCCGGTGGGTGAAAAGAAGGCGCCGATGCCAGAGCCTGCCGCGCGAATGCGCTCGGCCAGGTTTCCTTGCGGTACGACCTCCAGCTCGATCTTGCCAGCCCGATACAGGGCGTCGAAAACGTACGAGTCCGATTGGCGCGGGAACGAACAGATGATCTTGCGCACACGTTCGGCCTTGAGCAATGCAGCAAGGCCAGTGTCGCCGTTGCCAGCATTGTTGCTGATGATGGTCAGGTCGCGTGCACCGGTGGCGATCAACCCGTCGATGAGTTCAGAGGGCATGCCGGCCGTACCGAAACCGCCGATCAGCAGGGTCGAGCCATCGGTGATGCCCGCCACGGCGCTGGCAATGGTTGCGTGGGTCTTGTCGATCAAGGCGTAGCTCCCGTCGATGCTTGTAAAAAACGCCACCTGTGCAGTGCACCATGCTCCGAGCACTGACTGGCGTTTGATGGGGAATGAACATGAAGCTAGCTTGCCGCAAGCCGGGCCATGGGCGCAGGCGCCGAGGCAATATCTGGGCGATTACCGAACCGTTGTTGCGCGCGCGCGTCGCGTCGGCCTGTGTGAGGGGCGAATTGGATTAAACGAACGAGCCGGTCCGCAGGTCCATGATCCTGACACGCGAGGGCGCGCTGCGCGAAAAGCATCGTCACGTCACCCTCCTGTCACGTCATCGCGCTAGGGTGCCGATGAACTCAGCAAACCGTATTCGGATAAGGACGCAGGAAGATGGACGACTACCAGGAAGAGCTGCTGGAATTTCAGGCCCACGAGATGGACACGCCTGAACCGGCCGAAGACGCTACCGAACTTTAGTCCCCGCGTCGCTGCGTGCGGCGGTAACCGCCAGGCGTGAGCCCAGTCCAGCGCTTGAACGCGCGCTGGAAAGCCTCTGCCGAAGCGAACCCCAGCAGGTAGGCGATTTCGCCGAAGCTCAACTGGGTGTCGCGGATATAGGTCTCGGCCAAGTCGCGTCGTGTGCCGTTCAACAGGTCACGAAAACGCGTGCCTTCTTCTGCCAGCCTGCGACGCAGCGTCCAGGGCGGAAGTTGGAGCTGCAGGGCAATTTCGTCGAGCTCTGGTTCACGTCCACCGTTTAGCAGCGGCCCTAGCAAGTGGGTTATACGCTCGCCTAGGCTGCGCACGCGGGTCAGCTGATCCATGTGCGCCTCGCTCAGGGCCAGCAGTTGGTGCCAGGTGCTGGGGCAATGCCTGGGGTTTGGCAATTGCAGCGTGGCGCGGCTCAGGCGCAACTGGTTGCACTCGGCGGCAAAGCGGACCGGCGCGCTGCACAGGGGCTGATAGAGGGCGGCGTAGCTTGGGGCTGCGAACTCGATGTCCATCCGCTCGGCCACCACTGGCGTACCGACCAGGTCGCCCAGCTGGGCCAGCCAGCCGACGAGCAGCGAGTCGACCACAAAGCGGTTGTAGGCGTTGTAGGGGCTGATGGAGTAAAAACGCAGCCAAGCGCCTTCGCCATCTTCGCAGTAAGTGCAATGGCCTCGATAGTTGGACGCGTACAGCGGCTCGAAGCGTAGCAGGGTGCGCGCCGCCTCGCCCAGGGTCGGCGCTTGCCCTGCCGTGACCCCGGCCAGCCCGGTATGAGCCAGCCGGCTCAACTGGCCAATCTTCAAACCCAGTGCAGGCTCGGCGCACAATGCGATGGCGGCGTGGCCCAGGTGCATGTAGCGCGGTATCGACAGGCGCGCATTGGCCTGGGCCAGCCGCGCCGCGTCCAGGCCATAGCGTTCGAGCAAGGGTGCAGGGTCGTGACCCAGCCGTCGAATCGCCTCCGCCAAGGGTTGCACAAAGCCTACCGACAGGTCGCCCAGCCTTACCTGCGGGCGGCTCATGGTGCTAGAGCCATATGTTCAGCAAGCGGGCACCTGGGCTGGGTGGCCCAGCCAACAGGTCGCCGGCTTGCCAGACGAAACCCTGGCCATCGGCGCCGTGCTCCCAGAACTGGCCGCGCATGAAGACGCTCACACTGCTCACCTGGTGACCGATAGGCGCGGTCAGCCGGTGCCAGGCGTCCTGCTCGCTGACTTCGCCACGCTTGACGGCCAAACGCGCGCTGACAGGCTGATGGCGATTTCCCCGCCAGGGCTCCAGCCAGCTGTGCCTGCCGCTCAGGAAGGCAGGGATGGCCACCAGTTCGACCGACTGGGCCAGCAACTGGTGGTGATTCTCCGGATACCAGCTGTCGCTTCCCACCAATACGCCAAGCCGCCCCGCAGGCGTCTGCAGCACCTGCAGAGGCTGGTCCACACCCGGGTGTATGAACCGCCTGTTCTCGCTGTCCGGATAGTGCTGGGGCTGGGGTTGGCCCAGGATGGTGCCGTCGCCGGCGAACACCACGCTGCTGTTGAACAACGGGCCGCGCCCGGGGTGCAATGCACCCTCGCTGACGTAGGGTTGCGGCAGCACGATCGAGCCGGCTACCAGGGTTACGCCGAATTCCTTGGCCAAGCCGCCGAACACCTGCTGGTAATCGGCGGCCATCTGATCGGCCTTCATGCGCAGATGAGCATCGGCCCGTCGGTCATCGCCCTCGGCCGCGAGCATGGCCCAGCCATAGCGAAGCGGATTGCTCAGTTCGAACCATTGCAGGGCCTCACGCTGGTGGGTCACCTGGTACAACGCGTTCTTCTCGCCGCGTGCCCACAGCCAGGTACCGATGTGCTCAGGCAATACCACCACGGTGCGAGGCGTGATCAGGCCCAGCGTGCGCGCCTGCTCGAGGTAGGCGGCAAGCTTGCGGTGCAGACGTTGCAGGTCCTGGTAGTCCCCTGGGTACAGCAGCGGCTCGACGCCCAGCAGGTTGCCTTGTTCACCGGGTTGCCCGTGGTTGACTGCCAGCTCGATGCGCAGGTCGGACAGGTAGTGCCCCTGCGGGCGCTGTTGGGTCCAGAAGGCATAACCACACAAGGCGGCGATCACCACCAGCAGCAGGGCAGTTGTCAGGAGTTTTTTCATGAAACAGTAGAAGGCAATGGGCATGAGGGAGCCCTAGGGTAGACGCGCTGTTCGTGATGATCAATAACTTGTCAGTTCCGGTCATTGAGCCGGTTCAAACGGCTGTTTACTGTCTGCTTCATATAACGACAAGGCCGCTTTTAGGCCAGATGCCCGTTTACCGTGATCACCTTGGGAATCCGAACCATGACAGACACCCCTTACCCGCACCTGCTGGCCCCGCTGGACCTGGGCTTCACCACGTTGCGTAACCGTACCCTGATGGGCTCCATGCACACGGGTCTTGAGGAACGTCCTGGCGGGTTCGAGCGCATGGCTGCCTATTTTGCCGAACGGGCGCAGGGCGGCGTAGGGCTGATGGTCACAGGCGGCATTGCACCCAATGACGAGGGCGGTGTGTACGCAGGCGCCGCCAAACTCAGCACCGATGTCGAAGCCGAGCAGCACCGCATCGTCACCGAAGCAGTGCACGCCGCCGGTGGCAAGATTTGCCTGCAGATCCTGCATGCCGGGCGCTATGCCTACAGCCCGCGTCAAGTGGCGCCAAGCGCCATTCAAGCGCCGATCAACCCGTTCAAGCCCCGGGAACTGGACGAGGCGGGAATCGAAAAACAGATTGCCGACTTCGCCCACTGCGCGCTGCTTGCGCAAAAGGCAGGTTACGACGGCGTCGAGGTCATGGGCTCGGAAGGCTATTTCATCAACCAGTTCCTCGCCGCCCACACCAACCACCGCACCGACCGTTGGGGTGGCAGCTACGAAAATCGCATGCGCCTGGCCGTGGAAATCGTCAGCCGGGTGCGCGGCGCGGTGGGCCCGAATTTCATCATCATCTTCCGCCTTTCGATGCTCGACCTGGTCGAGGGCGGCAGCTCCTGGGACGAGATCGAGACCCTGGCCAAGGCCATCGAGCGGGCGGGGGCCACGTTGATCAACACGGGTATTGGCTGGCACGAGGCGCGCATTCCCACCATCGCCACCAAGGTGCCGCGGGCAGCCTTCAGCAAGGTCACCGCCAAGTTGCGTGGAGTAGTGGGTATTCCTTTGATCACCACCAACCGTATCAATACCCCAGAAGTGGCCGAGGCGGTGCTGGCCGAAGGGGATGCGGACATGGTGTCCATGGCCCGGCCGTTTCTGGCCGATCCTGCCTTCGTCAACAAGGCTGCCGCCGGGCGTGCTGATGAAATCAATACCTGCATCGGCTGCAACCAAGCGTGCCTGGACCATACGTTCGGCGGCAAGCTGACCAGCTGCCTGGTAAACCCACGGGCCTGCCATGAAACCGAACTCAACTACCTGCCCGTGCGCATGGCCAAGCGCATTGCCGTCGTGGGTGCCGGCCCAGCAGGCCTTGCCGCTGCAACAGTGGCCGCTGAACGTGGCCATGTGGTGACCTTGTTCGAATCGGCCAGCGAAATTGGCGGCCAGTTCAATGTTGCCAAGCGCGTGCCAGGCAAGGAGGAATTCAACGAGACCCTGCGGTATTTTCGCAACAAGCTACGCACCACGGGCGTTGACGTACGCTTGAACACGCGCGTCGACGTGCCAGCGCTGGTGGCCGGCGGCTATGACGAAATCATCCTCGCGACTGGCATTCTGCCCCGCGCGCCGGCGATCCCGGGGATTGGGCACCCCAAGGTGCTCAGCTACCTGGATGTGCTGCTCGAGCGTAAGCCTGTGGGCAAGACAGTGGCTGTGATCGGCGCAGGGGGCATCGGTTTCGATGTATCCGAATACCTGGTGCATCAGGGCGTATCCACCAGCCTGGACCGCGAAGCATTCTGGAAGGAGTGGGGTATCGATACCCACCTCCAAGCGCGCGGTGGTGTGGCGGGTATCACGCCACACCCCCACGCACCCGCCCGGCAGGTGTACTTGATGCAGCGCAAGACCTCCAAGGTAGGGGATGGCTTGGGCAAGACCACTGGCTGGATCCACCGCACCGGGTTGAAGAACAAGCAGGTGAAGATGCTCAATGGCGTCGAGTACCTGGCCATTGATGACGCGGGCCTGCATGTGCGCATTGGCGGCGGCGAGCCGCAGGTGCTGGCGGTGGACAACGTGGTGATCTGCGCAGGCCAGGACCCGCTGCGCGAATTGCAGGACGGTCTGGTGGCTGCGCGGCAGTCGGTACACTTGATCGGCGGTGCTGACGTGGCGGCAGAGCTCGATGCCAAGCGGGCGATCGATCAGGGATCGAGGTTGGCGGCGCAGCTTTGATTCACGGTCCATACCAGTGGCTGTGCTGATAGACTGGCGCCCATGCCTGTCGAACTCCCCCTGGCCCCTCTGCAACGCCTGACATTGCCCTGGCTGGCGAGGGGGCAGGTCGAGACCGCCATCCTGCGCCTTGACCTGATCGACCCTCTGATCAGCGGCAACAAGTGGTTCAAGCTGCGCCATCACCTTGAGCAGGCGCTCGATGCCAAGGCCCCTGGCCTGGTGAGCCTGGGCGGCAACCATTCCAACCACCTTCATGCTCTGGCCGCTGCCGGCAAGCGGTTGGGCCTGGCCACGGCCGGCCTGCTGCGGGGGCACCCGCGCCAAACACCCACCGTGCAGGACTTGCAGGCAATGGGCATGCAACTGCACTGGCTGGGTTACGAGGGCTACCGACAACGTAACGAGGTGGGGTTCTGGACGCCCTGGCACGCGCGCTATCCCGGCTGGCACTGCATCCCCGAAGGCGGAGGCGGGCAGGCCGGCGCCCAGGGGTGCGCGTCGATCGTGACCCACTTGCACGCGCAGCTTGCGACACTGGGCTGGCCGGACTATGACGCCTGGTGGCTGGCCGCGGGCACCGGCACCACGCTTGCAGGCCTGGTGCTGGCCGAGTCAGGGGCCCATGCCGTGCATGGGGCGTTGGCCGTACCCGACCACTATGGCGTGGCCGAGACCGTGGCGGCACTTGCCGGCACCCAGGGTTACCGCCTGCACAGTGCCAGCCGGGGCGGCTTCGGCAAGTTCGACGAACAACTGCTGGCCTTCATTGCCGACTGCGAGCAGCAGGCCGGGATCCCTTTCGAGGCGCTCTATACCGGCAAGGCATTGCTCGCGCTCAATGCTCAGGTCGAAGCCGGATTGTTCGCGCCCGGCACTCGCTTGGTGTTCGTCCATACCGGCGGTTTACAGGGCCGTCGGGGTTACTTGTAAGGCAGCATGCGCAGCAACGTATTGTCGCGTTTGACATAGTGATGATAAAGGCCGGCCAGCGCATGCAGGCCGATCAGCCAGTAGCCCCAGGTACCCACACGCTCATGCCAGCCCTTGATGAACTTGGCCAGGTCTACGTCAGGGCCGATCAGGTGCGGCAGCTCAAGGCCATAGAACGGTATCGGTTTGTCGGCGGCGCTGAGGATCAGCCAGCCGGCCAGCGGCATGCCGATCATCAGCAGGTACAGCAGCAGGTGAACCAGATGGGCCAGGCCGGTTTGCCAAGCAGGGGGTTTGGGTGAGATGGGAGGCGCGCGATGGAGTACGCGCATGGCCAGGCGCAGCCATACCAGCACGAACACGCTCAGGCCCAACATGAAATGCAGGTCTTTCATCAGGTTGCGCTCTGCGCTGTCGCGCGGGAAGATCCCGCGAAACTCGATACAGGCATAAACGGCGGCCAGCAGCACCAGCATCAGCCAGTGCAGGACAATGGACACGCGCGCGTAATGGGGCGCTGGGGTGCTCGAAACCATGGTTGATCCTCATCGGTCGGTGGGGTAGCGCTCTTGGTGGCGCTCAGGTCCAGTTTACGGGTTACCCGGGCTGCATCATTGCTCCAGGTCGGTGAAAAATATGTTGCCGCCTATGGGAGGATCTGCGGTCAGAGAGCCAGCGCGCCTGGCCACTGATCGGCAACCAGGAACACCCGCTCTACCTCTTGCCAGCTGCCGTCCTGCTGCCGTTGCACGTTGACCAGCAACTGCGCAGGCGCATCGGGCGCCAGCAGGTGCAGCCACGCGGCGAACTGAGCAGCGCTCCAGACCTCGCAGGCCGCACACCGTGCGGGGGCCAGCCAGGCGCTGCGCGCCAGCGGTTGCCAATGCCCGTCTGGTGCGCTGATCCAGTCCTTGCGATGCAACCACCGGCCACGCAAGTGCTGGGGGTGGACGCCCTGCGGCGCCTGGCTTGCGGCCAGCGTCGGGTAGAACAGGTAGCCCCCCATCCACATGCTGGCCTGCACCGTAGGCAGGTCGAGCCGCTCGAGGGCGGTACGGCCCTGGGTGCTGGCTGACATGGGCAACTGGTGGCGGCGGGTGTGTTCCAGCTTGGCTTGCAGGCGATCGTGGCAGCCAGGCCCCAGCCAGCCCCCAGGGTCGGTACCGAAGCGCTCAGGGCCCAGGTACAGCTTGATGGCCAGTTCCAGGTGATGCACCCCATCGCGATCACGCAGCACCACATCCAGCTCGCCCAAGGTCCGGCCGTCTTCGCGGATAGCCAGGTTGGCCGCCAACAGTTCGACGCCGGGCGCCTGTTGCAAGGCAAACTGCCACAGGCGTTCGTAATACAGCCCGAGGCGGCGGCTGCCAAGGCCCTTGAGCCAGTGCTGCAAGGGCGTGTCATCGGCGTCCAGCCCGTGCAGCCAGGCCTGTAACGCCTGCGGCCGCTCCACCCAGAGGCTGCCTGCCAGCGGGTGGCGCTGGGGGCAGCCTGCGTTCTCCAGCAGCGGCGGCGAGAGCAGGGTCCAGGCAAGGTCACGCACCGCGGGGCGCTGGAACAGCCGGGGCAGGTGCACGAGCGAAGGAAATGGCATCATCCTGCGAGCATAGCCGGTTTGCCGCTGCTTCGTGGTTCGCCCATAATCGCTGCATCGTCACCCGTCGCAGAGCCTTGCAGGAGCCCCATGGAGCAATTTCGCAATATCGGTATCATCGGTCGTCTCGGCAGCTCGCAGGTGCTGGACACCATCCGCCGACTGAAAAAATTCCTCCTCGAGCGCCACTTGCATGTGATCCTCGAAGACACCATCGGTGAAGTCCTGCCCGGCCACGGGCTGCAGACTTCCACCCGCAAGCTGCTGGGCGAGGTCTGTGACCTGGTCATCGTGGTCGGCGGCGACGGCAGCCTGCTGGGCGCTGCGCGTGCCCTGGCGCGTCACAATATCCCGGTACTGGGCATCAATCGGGGCAACCTGGGCTTTCTCACTGACATCCGTCCGGATGAACTGGAAGAGAAAGTCTCCGAGGTGCTCGAGGGTCACTACCTGGTCGAGAACCGTTTCCTGCTGCAAGCCGAAGTGCGCCGTCATCAGGAGGCGATCGGCCAGGGCGATGCGCTCAACGACGTGGTCCTGCACCCCGGCAAGTCCACCCGCATGATCGAATTCGAGATCTACATCGACGGCCAGTTCGTCTGCAGCCAGAAGGCCGACGGCCTGATCGTCGCCACCCCGACCGGCTCCACCGCCTACGCATTGTCCGCAGGTGGCCCGATCATGCACCCCAAGCTCGATGCAATCGTCATCGTGCCCATGTACCCGCACACCTTGTCAGGGCGGCCGATCGTCGTCGATGGCAACAGCGAGCTGAAGATCGTGGTGGCCAAGGACCTGCAGATCTACCCGCAGGTGTCGTGTGACGGTCAGAACCACTTCACCTGTGCACCCGGTGACACCATCACGGTGAGCAAGAAGCCCCAGAAGCTGCGCCTGATCCACCCGCTGGACCACAACTACTACGAAGTCTGCCGCACGAAGCTTGGCTGGGGCAGCCGCCTGGGGGGCAGGGACGACTGATGCTGGATCCGGCGCGCAGTTTCGACATCATCGGTGACGTTCACGGCTGTGCCTTGACCCTCGAGCGTTTGCTCGACGCCCTCGGTTACCAGCGCATTGCCGGCGTCTGGCGCCACCCTCGGCGCCAGGCGCTGTTTTTGGGCGATATCGTGGACCGCGGCCCGCGTATCCGCGAAGCCCTGCACATCGTTCACGACATGGTCGCCGCCGGGCAGGCGCACTGCATCATGGGCAATCACGAATACAGCGCCCTAGGGTGGGTGACGCCGGCACTGCCGGGCAGTGGCAAGGCCTTCGTGCGCGAACACACCCCTCGCCACGCCAGGCTCATCGACGAAACCCTCACCCAGTTCGCCCATCACCCTGCGGACTGGCAGGCGTTTCTCGACTGGTTCCAGACGCTACCCCTGTTCATCGATGCCGGTCGCTTTCGCCTCGTACACGCCTGCTGGGATGCACGCCTGATCGAGCCTCTGCGTCGCCAGTACCCCGACGGGCGCGTCGACCGCCACTTCGTCCAGGCGTCGGCGGTGAGCGGCAGCTTTGCCGCCAACGTCTGCAACCGCCTGCTGCGCGGCACCGACATGCGCTTGCCCGATGGCCTCACCCTGACCGGTGGCGATGGCCTGACCCGCGCCTTCTTCCGCACCAAGTTCTGGGAAGACGACCCGCAGACCTACGGCGACATCGTCTTCCAGCCTGATGCGCTGCCAGCGGAGGTGGCCAACACACCGCTGAGCCACAGCCAGAAGAGCGCGTTGCTGCGCTACGCCGAGGACGAGCCCATGCTGTTCGTTGGCCATTACTGGCGCAGCGGCCGGCCCGCCCCGATTCGCAGCAACCTGGCCTGCCTGGACTACAGCGCCGTGTTGTACGGCAAGCTGGTCGCCTACAGGCTGGACGATGAAACCCGTATCGACCCCCGCAAGTTCGTCTGGGTGGATGTCGACCGACCACAGGCTAGCCAATGAACATTATCCAAGTGATGCGCCTGCCGCTGACGGTGGACCTCAGCGGTTTCGTGCAGATGCTGCAACGCTTGCAGGTACCGCACCGGGTCAGCGAGGAGGGCGAGGACCAGGTACTCTGGGCGCCTGAAACCCTGGCCGACGAGGTGTTGCACCTCTACCAGCGCTACCCCGATGGCAACGCCGACCTGCAGGCCGAGCCTGACCCCGCGTTGCCCGACCAGCAGGTGCAAGAGGTGCCACAGCCGTCGCTGCTGGCCCAGGCAAAGGCTTGCAAGGTCACTGCCCTGACGCTGCTGCTGACCTTCATGGTCGCTGGGCTCACGGGCTTGGGCGACAACTTCACCACCATCAGCTGGTTCACGTTTCTCGATTTTCACGTGCAGGGCGATTACCTGTACTTCGCGCCCCTGGCCGAGGGCCTGGCGCACCGGCAATGGTGGCGGCTGGTCTCGCCCATGCTGCTGCATTTCGGCGCGCTGCACCTGGCCATGAACAGCCTGTGGTTCTGGGAGCTGGGCAAGCGCATCGAACTGCGCCAGGGCCCGTGGACGTTGCTGGGGCTCACCCTGCTGTTCAGCCTGGTATCGAACCTGGCCCAACACTACACCACAGGGCCTGGCCTGTTCGGTGGGCTTTCAGGCGTGCTTTATGGCCTGCTCGGGCACATCTGGCTGTATCAATGGCGGGCGCCAAACCCGCACTTCAACCTGCCCAAGGGCGTGCTGGTGATGATGCTCCTCTGGCTGGTGGTGTGCCTGACCGGCGTCGTCGGCACCCTGGGCCTGGGCCAGATCGCCAACGCCGCGCACGTCGGCGGGTTGCTCATCGGATGCCTGACCGGGCTCTTGGGTGGGGCGCTCGCCCGGCGTAAACTGTCGGCTTGAATCAGGAGACAACATGTCCACTTTCGCGCAAATGATCGAAAACATCACCCCGGAAATCTACGAGAGCCTGAAACTGGCCGTGGAAATCGGCAAATGGTCGGACGGCCGCAAGCTGACTGCCGAGCAGAAAGAGCTGTCCCTGCAAGCGGTCATCGCCTGGGAGATGAAAAACCTGCCCGAGGACCAGCGCACCGGTTACATGGGCCCGCAGGAATGTGCGTCCAAGTCCGCCCCCGTTCCCAACATCCTGTTCAAGTCGGACTCGGTACATTGATCGAACTCGCTCGTGGCTCGTTGAGCAAAATGGCCGTCAGCCTGGCGGCCCCCGTGGTGCAATACAGCTTTCGCCTAGGCGATACCCTGGTGCCAGTCAACCCGCTGATCGGCAAGCCGCTGCGCCTGCACTACCTGGGCGCCATCCACTGCAGCCACTGCGGCAAGCGCACCAAGAGCAGCTACAGCCAGGGTTACTGCTACCCCTGCATGACCAAGCTGGCCCAGTGCGACATGTGCATCATGGCCCCGGAGCGCTGCCACTACGACGCAGGCACCTGCCGCGATCCGTCCTGGGGCGAGCAGTTCTGCATGACCGACCACGTGGTCTACCTGGCCAACTCCTCCGGTATCAAGGTCGGTATCACCCGCGCCACCCAGTTGCCCACCCGCTGGCTCGACCAGGGTGCCAGCCAGGCCTTGCCTATCCTCAGGGTGGCCACCCGGCAGCAGTCCGGGCTGGTTGAAGACCTGCTGCGCAGTCAGGTGCCGGACCGCACCAATTGGCGCGCCCTGCTCAAGGGTGACGCCGCGCTGCTTGATCTGCCGGCCTTGCGCGATCAGGTGCTGGAGGCGTGTGCCGAAGGGCTTGGCCAGTTGCAGGCGCGCTTCGGCCTGCAGGCGATTCAGCCCCTGACCGACGCCGAGGTCGTGCACATGACGTACCCGGTCCAGGCTTACCCCACCAAGGTGGTCAGCTTCAACCTGGACAAGACCCCGATCGTGGAGGGCACGCTGCTGGGCATCAAGGGCCAGTACCTGATCTTCGACACCGGTGTGATCAATATTCGCAAGTACACGGCCTACCAGTTGGCCGTGCTCCAGTAAAAGGGACCTGCAGATGCGTACCGAACAACCGCAAGTGATCCATCTCAAGGACTACAAGGCGCCTGAGTACCTGATCGACGAAACGCACCTGACCTTCGAGCTGTTCGAAGACCACACCCTGGTCCACGCGCAACTGATCATGCGCCGCAACCCGGTGCATGGGGGCGGCCTGCCTGCGCTGGTGCTCGACGGCCAGCAACTCGAACTGGTGCGCGCCGCCCTCGACGATGAACCCTTGCAGGCCGGCGACTACCAGATCGACGCAGGCAGCCTGACCGTCCAGCCACGGGCAGCGCAATTCACCCTCGACACCACCGTCAAGATCCATCCAGAAACCAACACAGCGCTCGAGGGGCTGTACAAGTCCGGCAAGATGTTCTGCACCCAGTGCGAAGCCGAGGGTTTCCGCAAGATCACCTACTACCTCGATCGCCCCGATGTCATGAGCATCTTCACCACCACGGTGATCGCCGAACAGCATCGCTACCCGGTGCTGCTCTCCAACGGCAACCCGGTAGGCAGCGGCCCTGCCGAGGATGGCCGTCACTGGGCGACCTGGGAAGACCCGTTCATGAAGCCGGCGTACCTGTTCGCCCTGGTCGCAGGCGACCTGTGGTGCGTGGAAGACACCTTCACCCGCCAGTCGGGCCGTGATGTGACCCTGCGCATCTATGTCGAGCCGGAGAACATCGACAAGTGCGACCACGCCATGGTCAGCCTGAAGAAGTCCATGCGTTGGGACGAAGAGGTGTATGGCCGCGAGTACGACCTGGACATCTTCATGATCGTCGCGGTCAACGACTTCAACATGGGGGCCATGGAAAACAAAGGCCTTAACATCTTCAACTCCAGCTGCGTGCTGGCGCGCGCCGAAACGGCCACCGATGCCGCGCATCAGCGGGTCGAAGCGGTGGTGGCCCATGAGTACTTCCACAACTGGTCGGGCAACCGCGTCACCTGCCGCGACTGGTTCCAACTGTCGCTCAAGGAGGGCTTCACGGTGTTCCGCGATGCCGAGTTCAGCGCCGACATGAATTCACGCACCGTCAAGCGCATCGAGGACGTTGCCTACCTGCGCACCCATCAGTTCGCCGAGGATGCGGGCCCCATGGCCCACCCGGTGCGCCCGGACAGCTTCATCGAGATTTCCAACTTCTACACCCTGACCGTGTACGAAAAAGGCTCGGAAGTGGTACGCATGGTGCGCACGCTGCTGGGGGCCGAGGGCTTCCGCCAGGGCAGCGACCTGTACTTCGAGCGTCACGATGGGCAAGCGGTGACCACCGACGACTTCATCAAGGCGATGGAAGATGCCAACGGCGTCGACCTGACTCAGTTCAAGCGCTGGTACAGCCAGGCCGGTACGCCGCGCCTGGAGGTGAGCGATGCCTACGATGAAGCGGCGCGCACCTATAGCCTGACGTTCCGCCAGAGCTGCCCACCCACCCCAGACAAGGCCGAGAAGCTGCCCTTCGTGATTCCGGTCGAATTGGGCCTGCTCGATGCCCAGGGCAACGACCTGCCGCTGCAATTGGCGGGCGAGTCCTCGGCAGTGGGCAGCACCCGGGTGCTGTCGGTGACCGAGGCCGAGCAGACCTTCGTCTTCCAGGGTATTGAAGCGCGGCCGCTGCCGTCGCTGCTGCGCGGTTTCAGTGCCCCGGTCAAGCTGAGCTTCCCATACGACCGCGACCAGTTGATGTTCCTGATGCAGCACGACAGCGACGGCTTCAACCGTTGGGAAGCCGGTCAGCAACTGGCCGTTCAGGTGTTGCAGGAGCTGATCGGCCAGCACCAGCTTGGTCAGGCGCTGCAACTGGACCCGCGTCTGCTCAAGGCGTTGGATACGGTGCTGGGCGACACCTCGCTCGATGCTGCCATGGTGGCCGAAATGCTCTCGCTGCCAGGGGAGGGCTACCTGACCGAGATCAGCCAGGTGGCCGATGTGGACGCCATCCACGCAGCCCGCGAGTTCGCTCGCCGGCAAATTGCCGAGCACTTGTTCGAGCCGCTCTGGACGCGTTACCAGGCCAACCGCGCGGTCTCGCGTAACACCGCGTACGTTGCCTCTGCCGAGCACTTTGCTCGCCGCAGCCTGCAGAACATCGCCCTGTCGTACCTGATGCTCAGCGCCAAACCGCAGGTGCTGGAAGCGACCCTGGAGCAGTTCGAGCAGTGCGACAACATGACCGAGCGCCTCACGGCCCTGGCGGTGCTGGTCAACTCGCCCTTCGAGGCCGAGCGCGCCAAGGCCCTGGAAAGCTTTGCTGAACACTTCAAGGACAACCCCCTGGTCATGGACCAGTGGTTCAGCGTGCAGGCGGCCAGTACCTTGCCAGGTGGCTTGGCACGGGTGAAGGCGTTGATGCAACACCCGGCCTTCACCCTGAAGAACCCGAACAAGGTGCGCGCGGTGGTCGGCGCCTTTGCCGGCCAGAACCTGGTCAACTTCCATGCTGCCGATGGCTCCGGCTACCGCTTCCTGGCGGATCTGGTGATCGAGCTCAATGCGCTCAACCCGCAGATCGCCTCCCGGCAATTGGCGCCGCTGACCCGCTGGCGCAAGTATGACGCCGCCCGGCAGGCCCTGATGAAGGGTGAGCTGGAGCGGATTCTGGCCGCTGGTGAACTCTCCAGTGACGTGTACGAAGTCGTGAGTAAAAGCCTGGCATGACGCCTGGGGGGCGCCTGATGGCCCCCCGATTTCGACTGCCAACGTTGTTACGCTGCATCTTCTGCGCATGAACCACGCGCCTTGCGCTGATAACAAAACATAACACCCCGCCCGTTGTGCTCCTCCAAATCCTCCCGTTACGATCACCGCACGCCCTTGCAGGCCTCTATTGCAGGCATTTGTGCGTTTCTGCAAGGTATTGACCCACCCAACAAAAATACAATCGGGGGCAGTCATGAGGAATTGGAGCAGGCGCGCTGGATGGCCGATGGCGGCCGCAGCAGTGCTCACCCTTGCACTGAGTGGATGGCAAGGCGCGCAGGCTGCGTCAGCCGATGAATACTCCACCGAATCGGCCAAAGCCAGTCAAAGGCTGTTGATCGACGCTGCCCATGCGGGCACGCGCGTGGTCGTGGTCGGCGACCGTGGCCATATCCTGTTCTCCGATGACCAGGGCAGCACCTGGACTCAGGCCCGCGTGCCAACCCGCCAGTTGCTGACGGCTGTCTTTTTCCTTGATGACAAGCGCGGTTGGGCCGTGGGCCACGATGCGCAGATCCTCGCCACCGGCGACGGCGGGGCGACCTGGAGCAAGCAGTTCGAAGACGTGTCGCGCGAAGCGCCCTTGCTCGACATTGTGTTCCTCGATGCCCAGCACGGCCTGGCCGTCGGCGCCTACGGCGCCTTGCTCGAAACCACGGACGGGGGCCAGCATTGGCAGGACGTGGCCGAGCGCCTCGACAACCCCGACCAGTTGCACCTCAATGCCATCACCCAGGTGCGTGACGCTGGTTTGTTCATCGTCGGGGAGCAGGGCAGCATGTACCGCTCCGAGGACAACGGGCAGCACTGGCAGAAAGTGGAAGGGCCTTACCAGGGGTCGCTGTTCGGCGTGATCGGCACTGCCCAGGCGCGTACCCTGCTGGCGTTCGGCTTGCGCGGCAACCTGCTGCGCTCCACCGACTTCGGCGACACCTGGCAATCTATCCCCTTGCAGGCTGCGCGAGGCGAGCTCGAATTCGGCCTGGCCGGTGCCACCTTGCTCGATGACGGCACCGTCGTGGTGGTCGGCAACGGCGGCAGCGTGTTGCGCAGCACCGATGCCGGCCAGACCTTCAGCGTCCACAACCGCCCGGACCGCATCGCCCTGTCCGGCGTCAGCGGCCTGCCCAACGGCGAGCTACTGCTGGTAGGGCAGGGCGGCGCCCACATCGCCAATGCCAAGGGGCTCGATGCCGCCGGCAGTGAGGCACAGCCATGAGCAGCCAGGAGCACATTCCCATGCAGCCGCATCATCAGGACAAAGCCACACTGCTCGAACGCCTGATCTTCAACAATCGGCCGGCGGTCATCATCCTCTGTGTGTTGGTCAGCCTCTTCCTGTTCTGGCAGGCCACGCAAATTCGCCCCTCCACCAGCTTCGAGAAAATGATCCCGTTGCAGCATCCGTTCATCGAACAGATGATGGAGCACCGCAACGACTTGGCCAACCTGGGCAACACCGTGCGCATCTCGGTCGAGGCGGTCAATGGCGACATCTTCGACAAAAACTACATGGAGACCCTGCGCCAGATCCACGACGAGGTGTTCTACATCCCAGGCGTCGACCGGGCTGGGCTCAAGTCGCTGTGGAGCCCGAGCGTGCGCTGGAGCGAAGTCACCGAGGAGGGGTTCTCCGGTGGCGAGGTGATTCCCAACACCTACGACGGCTCGCAGGCCAGCCTCGATACCCTGCGCGACAACGTGCTGCGGTCCGGGCAGATAGGGCGGCTGGTGGGCAACAACTTCAAATCCAGCATCATCGACGTGCCACTGCTGGAAAGTTACCCCGACCCACAGGACCCAGGGCGGGTGGTCAAGCTCGACTACCAGCAGTTCTCCCACTTGCTCGAAGAAAAGATTCGCGACAAGTTCCAGGCTCAGAACCCCAATGTGAAGGTGCATATCGTCGGGTTCGCGAAGAAGGTCGGTGACCTCATCGACGGGCTGGTCATGGTGGTGATGTTCTTCGGCATCGCCCTGCTGATCACCTGGGTGCTGCTGTACTGGTTCACCTGGTGCATCCGCAGCACCATCGCGGTGCTCATTACCACATTGGTGGCGGTGGTGTGGCAACTGGGGCTGATGCATGCGGTCGGCTTCGGCCTGGATCCGTATTCGATGCTGGTGCCGTTCCTGATCTTTGCCATCGGCATTTCCCACGGTGTGCAGAAAATCAACGGCATTGCCCTGCAATCGAGCGATGCAGACAACGCCCTGACGGCGGCCAGGCGCACGTTCCGGCAACTGTTCCTGCCAGGCATGATCGCCATTCTCGCCGATGCCGTGGGCTTCATCACCCTGTTGATCATCGACATCGGCGTGATCCGCGAACTGGCCATCGGTGCATCCATCGGCGTCGCGGTGATCGTCTTCACCAACCTGATCCTGCTGCCGGTGGCCATTTCCTATGTGGGTATCAGCAAGAAGGCCATCGAGCGCAGCAAGCGCGACGCCACCCGCGAGCACCCGTTCTGGCGGATGCTGTCGCGCTTTGCCAGCCCCAGGGTGGCGCCGGTTTCCATCGCCCTGGCCCTGGTCGCCTTCGCCGGGGGGCTGTGGTACAGCCAGAACCTGAAGATCGGCGACCTCGACCAGGGCGCACCGGAGCTGCGGCCCGACTCGCGCTACAACCAGGACAACAACTTCATCATCAGCAACTATTCCACCAGTTCCGATGTGCTGGTGATCATGGTCAAGACGGCCGCCGAGCAGTGTTCGGTGCATTCGACCCTGGCGCCGATCGACGAGCTGATGTGGACCATGGAAAACACGCCGGGTGTGCAGTCGGCCATTTCCCTGGTCAGCGTGTCCAAACAGGTGATCAAGGGCATGAACGAGGGTAGCCTCAAGTGGGAAACCCTCTCGCGCAACCCCGATGTCCTGAACAACTCCATCGCACGGGCCGATGGCCTGTACAACGGCGATTGCTCGCTGGCCCCGGTGCTGGTGTTTCTCAATGACCACAAGGCCGAGACCCTCGAGCGGGTGACGGCCGCTGCCAAGGCGTTTGCCGACAGCCACGACAGAGAAGGCTTGCAGTTCCTGCTGGCTGCCGGCAACGCCGGTATCGAAGCGGCCACCAACGAGGTGATCAAGTCGGCCGAATTGACCATCCTGATCCTGGTGTACCTGTGCGTGGCGGTCATGTGCCTGATCACCTTCCGTTCCTTCGCCGCGACCCTGTGCATCGTGCTGCCCTTGGTGTTGACCTCCGTGCTGGGCAACGCGCTGATGGCGTACATGGGCATCGGCGTCAAGGTGGCGACGCTGCCGGTGGTTGCGCTGGGGGTAGGCATTGGCGTGGACTACGGCATCTACATCTACAGCCGTCTGGAGAGCTTCCTGCGCGCCGGGTTGCCGCTGCAAGAAGCCTATTACCAGACGCTGCGCTCCACCGGCAAGGCGGTGCTGTTCACCGGCCTGTGCCTGGCCATCGGGGTATGTACCTGGATCTTCTCGGCGATCAAGTTCCAGGCGGACATGGGCCTGATGCTGACCTTCATGCTGTTGTGGAACATGTTCGGTGCGCTGTGGCTACTGCCGGCGCTGGCGCGGTTCCTGATCAAGCCCGAGAAGATGGCAGGCAAGGCGGGGGGCTCGATTTTCGCCCATTGAAACGACCGGGCGTTGCGCGGCCATGGGGGTATAATGCAGGGCTTTTCCACATGCAATGTCCCGTACAGGTACCCCCATGTCACCACTTGCCAGCGCCTTGCAACACAGCGACATGCTTCTGATAGACGGCCTTCACGCGTTCGATTTCACCTGCGACGAGCAGGGCCTTGCCATCGAATGCATGGACGGCCGCCAACTGCGGCGTTGGGTATTCACCGCCGCGCAGGTCGATGCGGCCAGTAAAGAAGTGAACGACTGGCGCATCTGCACTGCCGAAAGTGAGCACCGACTGATCTGTCTGGATGCATTTCGCGCACCGGAAGAAGACCATGAACCGGACCTGGAAGACTCTGCTGACCGCTAGCTGCATGACCCTGACCTACACTGCCCAGGCTGCCACTCTGCTGGTTGGCACCTACACAGACGGTGCCAGCCAAGGCATCTACCGCTACGCCTTCGACAGCGAAGCCGGCACAATCCGCCCCGAACCGCTGCAGGTGGTAGAGAGCGTCAGTCCCTCGTGGCTGGTGCTTTCCGAAGACAAGCGCCTGCTGTTTGCCGTCAATGAAACCGCAGACGGTCACGTCAGCGCATTCAACATTGCCAGCGATGGGAGTGTACGCCTGCTCGATCAAAAGCCCAGCCAGGGCGACGAGCCGACCCACGCCAGCCTCAGCCAGGACCAGCGTTATCTGTTCGTGGCCAACTACGCGGTCGACCCCGACCCAGGCGGCGGCCTTTCGGTGTTGCCAGTCGACAGGCAAGGCGCCTTGCAGTCGGTGGTCCAGCAGGTGCGTCATCAAGCCAGTGGGGTCAACCCCGAGCGGCAGGCCAGCGCCCATGTCCATTCTGTGGTGCCGTCTCCAGACGGCCAGCATGTCTATGCCAGCGACCTGGGTGCAGACAAGGTGTGCGTCTACCGCTACGACGGGGCGAGCACGAAAAAGCCACTGACCCCGTCCCAGCCTGCCTCGGTGTCGTTGCCTGCGGGCAGTGGGCCACGGCATTTGCTGTTCGACGCCAGCGGCAAACATGCCTACCTGACCTTGGAAATGCATGCCGAAGTGGTGGTGTTCGATGTCCAGGAGGGCAACCTGATCGAACGCCAGCGTCTGCCATTGACCGAACGCCAGGAGGCGGCTGCCAAGGCAGGCGCGGGCCTGCACCTGTCGGCGGACGGTCGCTTTCTGTACGTCAGCAACCGCGGCACGGCCAATGAGATCGTCGTGTTCAGCGTGGGCAAGCAGGATGGACGGTTGGCGTTGGTGCAGCGTCGCTCGGTCGAAGGTGACCACCCCCGTGAATTCGCGCTGGACCCCACTGACAAGTTCCTGCTGGTTGCCAATCAGAAGAGCAACCAGATCAAGGTCATGCGCCGCGATCCGCTCACGGGCAAGCTGGGGGAAACGGTACAGACTTTCGATCAGCCGGCACCGTCGGACCTGAAGTTCATACGATGACGTTCAAGCGGTAAGGCGCTTGAATCACTTGGCCATAATGGCCTTGAACACGTCCGAGGCCAACCAGCCTTGCAGCCAACCACGGACCCTCGGATAGGGGGCTGTGGCAAACCAGTCGGGCTGGACCGCGGCAAACTGCCGGATCAGCGGCAACAGGGCGGCATCAGCGATGCTCGGGTGATCGGCCAACAGGTAGGGGCGGTTTTGCAGCAGGTGCTCCAGATGCTCCAGCCAGGGGTGCGTAGCGTCGCGGTAGTCGTGCTGTGACTGCTGGGGATACCGCTCGGCATACTTGTACAGGTTCACCTGGGCCTTGAAGGTGGTGTCGTTCACGGCGATCAGTGCATCGGCTTGCTGCGCCGCTTCGGGCGAGCTCGACAGGCGCCAGTCTTGCGGGTCGTTCTGCGCCAGTGCCCAGCGCATGATATCCAGGCTTTCATCGATTACCTGATCTCCGGTGTCCAGCACCGGGACGGTGCCCTTGGGTGACAGTGCCAGCAGGGCGGCGGGTTTGTGCTTCATGGCCACCTCCTGCACGGTCACCTCGCAGCCGGCATAGCGCAACGCAAGCCGGGCACGCATGGCCCAAGGGCAGCGGCGAAACGAATAGAGGATCAACCGCACACCTCAACGTCACTCAAGCCGTTGCCCAGGCGCCGGACTTGAATCTGCACCGGTATGCGTTCATGCATTTCCTGCACGTGGGAAATCACAGCCACTTTGCGACCTTGGGCCTGCAAGCCGTCCAACGCATCCATGGCCAGTTGCAAGGACTCGGGATCGAGGCTGCCGAAGCCTTCGTCGATGAACAGCGACTCGATGCGCAAGGTGCTCGATGCCATCGAGGCAAGCCCCAGGGCCAGGGCCAGGGAAACCAGGAAGGTCTCACCGCCTGACAGCGAGTGCACCGAGCGCAGTTCATCGCCCATTTCGGTGTCCAGTACCAGTAACCCCAGCGCACTGCCGCCGCGCTTGAGCCGATAGCGCCGCGCCAGTTGACGCAGCTGAGCGTTGGCATGGTGCAGCAGCAGATCGAGGTTGTAGCCCTGGGCGATCTTGCGGAACACGTCCCCCGAAGCCGAGCCGATTAGACCACTGAGCCGCGCCCAGCGCTGCCACTGCTGTCGGGCTTGCTCCATCTGCTCGGCCAGGGCCTGCGAGGCGTGCTGTCGCCGCTGGTCATCCGCCTGTTGGGCCCGCAGCTCGGCGCAGGTCTGCTCGTGAACGACCAGACGCTCACGCAGTTCGAGCAGCGCCTGGTCCACAGCCTGGACCGAAGTGTCCAGCGTGATCAGCGCCGCGTGCTGGTGCAGGCGCTGCTCGCGTTCCTGAAGCAGCACACGGCTCTGCTCGAGGGTTTTTTCAGCGCCCTGCAGGCGCTGGCGCAGTTCACCGACCTGAGTGTCGTCCATGGCCAGCAGACGATCGAGCCCTGTATCGTCCAGCTCCGGGTGCGCGTCGCGCCACTGGGCGATCTGATCATGCAGCTGCCTGGCTTCTTGCTCCAGCGCCTGCAACTGCTCGGTGCTGGCCTTGAGCTCACCGGCCACTTGCACAGCCTGGGTATGCAAGCCTTGCAGGCGCTGGGCGAGGTCCGCCTCGACCGCGCGCGCGTGCTCCAGCGCGGTGTCCATGTGCTGTTGCCAGGCCTCGGCACTGATGTGCTCGCCCAGTAATTGCGCGAGCATGGCCATTGCGTGCTGGCGCTGCTCCTCCAAGCCTCTGAGCTGCTCACCAAGCTGCGCGAGGCGTTGCACACGCACCTGGTGTTGATCGTGCAGTTTGTCCAGCTGGACCTGGCGGGCTTGCTGTTCTTCCAGCTCATCGTTGCGTTGGTCGAGCTGGTGCAGGCGCTGGGCGATCTGTTGGTCGAGGGCAAGAAACGCATTGGCCGGATCGTCTTGCAGGGCCTTGAGCGCTTCGTCGGGCAGTACCCCGGCCAAGTCCGCGAGCCCTTGCTGAAGGAGGCGCTCGTCGTTTTCCAGTGCCAGGTGCTGTTGCTCCAGATGGCGCTGCGCTTGTTGGTGCGCGTCCTGGGCGGCTTGCAGCTGCTGGTTGAGGCGAGCGGCCTCTTTTTGCAGGGTGAGCAAGGCCCGCTGGCGCGTCTCGTCGTTGCCGATTTCGGTATCCAGGCGCCGTAGTTGGCCGTCGAGCCAGCTGCTGCGGGCATGATCGTCCTGGGGTGCCAATGCAGGCCAGAGGGCGTGCTCATGAAGCTGCGCGACCAAAGGCTGCAAGTGTTCGTCCAATACCGGCAGCTGTTGCTGATAGTCCTTGAGCTGGGCATTGACCACCCCTAGCTGGGTGCGCAGTTCCACCAGGCGCGTATTGAGCGCTGTGAACTGACGCTGGGCAGCCGCTTCTTCGGCCTGGTCATGTTCGCCCAGGCTTTGCAGCAACACCTCGGGTTGGTGGAACGGGTGTTCGGCGCTGCCGCACACCGGGCAGGGCTCGCCGCCCCGCAGTTGCTCACGCAGGGCTTGGACCGTGGTGTTGCGGGCCAGCCGCTGGCGCTCCAGCAGTTGGCGCGTCAGGTTCAGTGCCTGCTCGGCGCTTTCCAGCTCAGCCTTGGCGGCCGTGCCTTCGCCGATCAGGCGCTGGCGCTCGACCATGGCTTGCTGCTGACGTTCACGCAGGGTGGCCTGTTGCTGATGCAACTCAAGCACGCGGGCGTGTACAAGCGTCAATTGCTCCACGGCGCGATGCTGCTTGCGGTTGTCCTGCAGCATGCTGCCGAGCAGGTCGATTTGTTCTGCCAGGGCGTCGGGCTGCGCCTTGGCTTCCCGGAACAGGGCGTCATGGGCGTCGCGTTCGGCCTGAAGGTGCGCAGTGGCCTGGCTGGCTTGAGCCTGCAGGCCGGGCAGTTCCTCGCGGCCTTTGCCCAGGCGGCCGCCGATCAGCATCACCTGCTTGAGCTGCGGCAGATAGGCATGCCACGCGCTGGCCAGCCCGGCCAGGTGCTGGCTGTGGGCCAACGCCGTGTCGATCTGGGCCAGTTGCTGTTGACTGCGTTCTTGGCTGGCGTGCAGTTGCTGCAACTGCTGTTGGGCCTCAGCCACCTGATGTTCGGCCTGCTGGCTGTCGCTGCGCTGGACGGCCAGTTGCTGATCGAGCCGGGCCAAGTTGTCCTGGGCCGTGAAGGCTTGACGCAGCAAGGGACCGGCGTCGCTATGGGCGGCCTGGGCGGCGGTCAACGCAAGACGGGCTGTTTCCAGCGCCTGCTGCTGCTCGGCCGTACGCTGCTGCAGCTCGGCGAGCTGCCGGGTGTGTTCGTCAAGTTTGGCGGTGATCGGCGCGCGCTGCGCTGCCAGTGCCTGCTGGCGGTGAAACTGATGGCGCTGCGGGGCAAGACGCTCAAGGCGCGCCAGGTCCAGGCGCGGCTCGGCCAAGGCTTGCCAGTCCTGCTCGGCAGCCTCCAGGGCAGTGCGGGCCTGCGCGTGCTGGGCTTGAAGCTGCTCCTGCTCGATCAACCCGCTGCGTTGCTGCTCCAGCTGTCGCTCGCCAGCCTGGTCGGCTTTGAGCTGGTGCTGCGCCTGTTCCAGGCGTTGGTCCAGTTCGGCGCGGGCGTCTACTGGCATGGGCAACAGGTGGCTAGCTCGCTCTTTCAAGGCGGCATGCGCCTCGCCGGCCTCGCGGGCTCGGGCAAACGCCCGTTGGCCCAGCCGCGAATAGATCGAGGTGTTGGTCAGTTTCTCCAGCAGTTCGCTGCGCTCGCGGTCGTCGGCCTTGAGAAACGCGCTGAACTCGCTTTGCGCCAGCATCACGGCGCGGGTGAACTGTTCGAAGTTAAGGCCCAGGCGCGTCTCGATCAGCTGCTTGTATTCGTTCTTGCCGCTGCCCAGCACCTGCTCGCTGTCCAGGTCGTAGAAGCTCTGGCGGCTGAGCTGGAGTTTGCCATTGGCCTTCTCGCGGGCGCGGTTCGCTTCCCAGCGCGCCCGGTAGCGGCGCCCGTCCACGCCGACGAAATCCACCTCGGCAAAGCCACTGCCGGTACCGCGGCGCAGCAGGTTGCGCGGGTCCGAGGTGGGTATCTCGCCATCGCCGTCCGGCACCTTGGCCTCACGGCCGATGTCATTCAGGCGTGGCACCGTACCGAACAGCGCCAGGCACAGCGCGTCGAGCAGGGTGCTTTTACCCGCCCCCGTGGGGCCGGTGATGGCAAACAGACCCGCGCCTGCCAGGGGCTCCTGGGTGAAGTCGATATCGATCGGGCCCGCCAGCGATGCCAGGTTCTTCAGGCGAATGGCAAGAATCTTCATGGTTGCTCTTCTTCGTGCTGTACGTCCTGCAGCAGCAGGGCGAAATCGGCCAGCGTCTGCTCATCGGCAGTGTCGCCATAGGCTTGCGCCCAGGCACGGCTGAACAGGTCTTGCGGGGTCATCTGGGCCAGCTCGACGAACGCCGGGCCTTCGTCATCGGCCGTTCGGCCGGCGTACTCGGCACCTATGCGAATCAACCGTACCGCCTTTTCGTGCAGGGCGGTTTCGATCTGCTGGCGCAGGTCGGGCTGCGGCTCGTTCAGCACGACGCGCACCTCCAGCCAAGGCTGGCGGTTGGGATCATCGAGCAGGTCCACCACCGGCAAGTCGGCCAGTTGCGTCAGGACCTCGTCCAGTGGGGCCGGCCCTATGCGTTGCAACGGCACCGCACGCGGAACTGGGCGAGCCTCGACACTGG
The DNA here is from genome assembly GCF_002420785.1 of Pseudomonas sp. UBA5666. Lineage (NCBI taxonomy): Bacteria > Pseudomonadati > Pseudomonadota > Gammaproteobacteria > Pseudomonadales > Pseudomonadaceae > Pseudomonas > Pseudomonas sp. UBA5666. The sequence goes on from NZ_DIIQ01000053.1 coordinate 64,165, forward strand.
CCAGCGCCGCGCCGTCGAAGGTGACTTCCAGCACCTGGTGGGGGTAGTTCACCTCGGCAAACGACAACGGGATGGGCGACCCGCTGTAGCGGATCCGTTCTTCGCGATTGACCTTCTGGGGCTTGTGCAGGTGGCCCAGGGCGACGTAGCTGATGGCTTTGTCGAAGAGCTTGGCCGGCAATGCCTCGGCGTTGCCGATGATCAGGCTGCGCTCGGAGTCTTCGGAGACCGCACCGCCGGCCATGTGGGCGTGGCTGATGGCGATCAGCGCCTGGTCCTTGCGCTGCCTGGCCTGGGCGGCGGCGATCAGTTGCTGGTGGACCCGGGTGATGCCTTGCAGGTAGTCGTCGCCCAGTTGCAGGCCGGTCACCTCCGCCGGCCGCAGGAACGGCAAGGCCAGGCACCAGGCGGTCACCTTGCCCCGCGCGTTGGTCAGCGGAATCAGCAGCCGCTCGACATCCAGTTGTCCATCGTCCAGCCAGTGCACACGGCCCAGTGCATGGGTGCGCAGGCGGCGCATCAAGGGTGCAGGCAGCTCGATGCGCGAGCCGGAGTCGTGGTTGCCGGCGATCATCACGATGTCGAGTTTCGGCTGCTGTTCGTGGGCCCTGACGATGAAATCGTACAAGCGCTCCTGGGCCTTGACCGGCGGGTTGACGGTGTCGAAGACGTCGCCTGCGATCAACAGCGCATCAGGCTGGCGCAGGTGCAGCTGGCCGAGCAGCCACTCGAGGAAGCAGGCGTGTTCGAAGTCGCGTTCCTGGCCATGGAGACTTTGGCCCAGGTGCCAATCGGAAGTGTGAAACAGACGCATGGATGACCTGTGGGTATGAAGTCGGGCGAGCGGGCAAGGGCGTTATGGTACCCCATGGGCGCGGCGCTGTGCGGGCCGGTAAAGCCGGTCGGTACGCGGCGCGAACCCGGTCGATGACGCGCCGCCACATGCTCACTTGGGATACAGCGGTGGCAGGCTGGCGCTCTCGCCGGTGGGCAGCAGCACCTGTTCGGCCGGTGGAATGGTGCCGATCGCCCGCCACAGGTCTTCACCTTGCCAGTGCTGGCCGCTTTCGCTGTACAGCGCGCCGTTCAACCCATCCAGGGCGTCGGACAAGGGTACGAAGCGCGCCGCCATCTCGGCCAGGGTCTGCGGCTGTTGCCGCGCCCAGGCATCCAGGGCCTGGCGCGTGGCCTGGGGGTCGTTGGCCAGGCAGGCGCGCTTGAGGTCGTCCAGCAGGGTGCGCGGGCTCGGCCCTGTCTGCGCCGCACGCAGCACCGCTGGCTGCGAACGGGCGCGCCACCACAGGGTGAAGCCCAGCAGCGTGGTCAACGCAAGCACCAGGGTCGCCAGCTGCCAAGGCCACAGCAGTGTGCTGCTGCCATTGCCCACCACCGGGGCCTCGGCCACCAGGGCAGGGTTGTCCTGCACGGTGATCGAGCGTGCAGGCAGGCCACTGTGCTCGAGGTGATCTTCGCGGGTGTTCCACCATGTCACTTCCAGCGCAGGCAAGGCCAGCGGGCCGCTGTGGGTGGGAATGAGCGCCTCGCGTTCCTCGCGGGTGGCGGTCATGCCCCGTTCGCTGATCTCGTTGCGCAACAACGGTTGATCGGGGTAGCGGCGCAGGCCATTGGCTTCGGTGGGCGGCACTGGCGGCAACTGAGCGCTGGACAGCCCTTCGGCGCGCAGGGTGACGGTGCGGGTCAACGAATCGCCGATCTGGGTCTGCTGCGCGGCAGGATCGGGGCTCCAGCGTTCCTCCAGGGTCAGGCTACGCGCGGGCAGCCAGGGCAGCCCGGCCGGCCACTGGGCCGGGACGGGCCGTACCGTCAGACGCAGCGGCGTAGAGCTTACCTGTACCTGGCGGCCGGCACGGGCAGCGCCGTTGCCGTTCTGCTCGCCCTGGCTATTGGCCGCAGCCGTGGCGGTGAAGGTCAGCGAAGGAATGTCCAGGGTGCCGCTTTGCTGGGCATAGACGGCATAGCGCGTTTCGATCACGCCATGGCGCACACCCTGAATTTCCTTTTCGTAGGTGCGCGATTCGCCCAGGGGCTCGACCTTGGCGTTTTCCAGTTGCAGCGGGCTGAGGCTGCTGTCGTCATACAGCGCAACCGAATGGTAGATGCGCAGGGTCAGTACAGCCTGGGCCTGCACGTAGACATCGGTGCTGTCCAGGGTCGCCTCGATGAACACCTGGGCGTTGTCCTGGCGGTTGGCATCGGCTTGCAGCACTTGCAGGTCTACCGGCTGGCTGAACGACTGCCCCAATTGCAGGGCAGGGATCTGCAGGCTGCCGCTGCGCCGGGGCAGGAGCGTGATGATCCAGCGGGTGCTGGCGCGGGTCTCGCCATCGAGGGTGTGCAGGCTGTTCAACTGCCGGGTACTGCGCACCTCGAAGTCACCTTCCAGTGCCCGCAGGTCAGGCTTGCCGAACTCGGTCACATCCTGGCTTTCGAGGGTCAGCTCCAGGCTCTCGCCGGCTTCCAGACGTGTACGGTCGACACTGGCCTTGAGCGACGGCTCGGCGTGAGCCAGCACGTTCCAGAGCAGCATGAGGAGAAAGACGCCGCAGCGACTCATCGTGGGGTTTCCTGTTGCAATTGCTGTTCGTACCAGAATTTGCGCCGTAGCAACTGCGCGGGATTGTCGGGGATTTCTCGGAGCCATTGTTCCAGCGCCTGGCGTTGCTCGGCATCGAGCGCGGTGGTGACAGGCGCGTGGGGTGGGTCGACCACATCGTCATCCTCGCCTGGCGGGTTGCCAGATGCGCCCTGGTCACCGCCGTCGCCTTGGGCCGAGGCGCCGTCCCCCGCCTGCTCGTCGGAACCGGGCGCAGGCTCTGCCGGGCTACCTTGCGCGCTGCTGTTGCCCTCGGTTTCACGACCAGGCGAATCCTGGGCGTCGGTGCTGCCGGGCTGTTCGGCAGCCTTGCCTTGGCGCTGGGCCAGCATTTGCTCGACCAGTGCCTGGTTGTCCAGCGCCGCCTGCAGGTCTGGCTGACGCTCCAGGGCTTGATCATACGCGTCCAGCGCCGCTTCCAGTTCACCACTGTATGCCAGAGCATTGCCGCGATTGTAGTGCGCGGCGGCCGTGTCGACCTGCAGAAACGCCTCGGCAGCGCCGGCATAGTCACCCGCCTGGTACAGGGCCATGCCTCGCCATTGCGGGTCACGGAAGCGGCCGGCCGCTTCGGCCGCTCGACCCTGCTCGAGCAGGCGCTGGCCTTGCTGGTCGGGGCGCAGCCACAGATCGTCGAGCTCGAACGCCTGGCCGGGCTGGGGCAGGGCCAGCAACAGCGGCAGGCAGAACAGCCAACCCCGCCGACCGGCACAGGCCGCCAGCAGCAGCAACGGAATCAGCAACCAGTAGCCTTGGTCGGCCCAGCTGTCCAGTTGCAGGGTCTGGCCTTCGCTGCGTGTGCTGCGCGGGTTGTCGAATAGCCCTAGGCCGCGCAGGTCCAGGTCATCGATGCGGGCATGCCGGTAACGCCCGCCAGTACCATTGATGAAGCCTTTGAGCGCCGCGCCGTCCAGCCGTGGCAACAGGATCGCGCCCTGGTCGTCCTTGAGAAATTCCCCGTTGGCCTGGCGCACTGGCGCCCCGTCACGGCTGCCGATGCCCAGCATCAGCAGGCTTGGGCCATGGCGACCCAGGGCTTGGCTGATGCCTTGGCGCTCGGCGGCGCTGAGCGAGGACCCGACCAGCAGCAGTCGGCCCTGGCCAAGGCCGCTCTGGGCGAGCAGGGCTAGGCCCTTGTGCACGGCAAGGTCTGCCCGCTGGCCGGGCTTGGGCATGATCGAGGGGTCGAGTGCTTCGAGCAGGTTGCGTGTTGTGGCCAGGTCGTCGGACAGCGGCACCAGGGTATGCGCCGACCCTGCGTAGACCACCAGTGCGGTCTGGCTGTCACGGCGGTGCTCGAGTACGTCGAGTATCTTGCGACGCGCCTGCTCAAGACGATTGGGCGGGCTGTCCTCGGCCAGCATCTGCGGGGTCAGTTCCAGCAGGATGACCAGAGGATCGGCAGGCCGCTGGCGGCTTTCCTCCATGCGTTGCCAGCTCGGGCCCAGCAGGGCCAGCACCACCAGCAGCCAGGCAAGGCCCAGGGCTATCCAGGGTAGCTTGCTGGTGTTGCCACTGCCGCCACCGAGCAGCACGTTATGGAAGGCCGGGGGCAGGATCATTTGCCAGCGCCCGGCGCGCCTGCGCCGGTGCCAAAGCTTGAACAGCAACCAGCCGAGCACGGGAACGCTCAGCAACCACAGCGGGCGCAACCATTGGGGCCATAGATCGATCATCGCGGCCTCCTCAGGCGCAGGCGTTTGAGGCGCTGCCGCCATTGTGGGTGCGGTTGCAGAAAGCGCGGCTTGCGCAATTGTCGTTGCAGCGGGTTGTCCGGCCACTGCACGCTGATCACCAGCAGCACGCTCAGCAGCAGCGCCAAGGCCAGTGGCCAGGCATACAAGGCCTTTGCCGTACGCGCCTGGGTCGGCTGTTGCGCCACCGGTTCAAGCCGGTCAAGCGTGTCACCGATGGCATCGAGTTCGGCGCCATCATGGGCGCGGAAGTACGCGCCCTGGGTGGTCTCGGCGATTTCGCGCAAGGACGCTTCATCCAGGTCCAGGCTTGGGTTCAGGCCCAGTAGGCCAGGGGTGCCGGTGGCTTGCGGATCGGCGCCAATGCCGATGGTGTAGATGCGCACGCCCTCCTGAGCGGCCAAACGGGCGGCGGTGAGGGGGTGGATCAGCCCGCCATTGTTGGCCCCGTCGGTGATCAGCACCAGCACTCGGCTCTGCGAGGGCCGCTGGCGCAGCCGCTTGACGGCCAGGCCGATGGCATCGCCAATGGCGGTGTTCTTGCCGGCGATGCCGATCTGGGCTTCATCGAGAAAGGTGCGCACCGTGCGCCTGTCGAAGGTCAGCGGGGCCTGCAGGTAGGCTTGGCTGCCGAACAGGATCAGCCCCACCCGGTCACCTTCACGGTCCTGCAAGAAGTCGCCCAGCAGCGCCTTGACCAGGTCGAGCCGGCTGATGTCTTCGCCCTGCCACTGCATGTCCGGGAAGTCCATCGAGCCGGACACGTCCACTGCCACCAGCAGGTCGCGCCCACTGGCTGCCACCGGCATCGGCTCGCCCAGCCATTGGGGGCGAGCGGCGGCGCACAGCAACAGCAGCCAGATCACGACGAACGGGGCCTGCTGGCGCCAGGTCGGCAGGTTCAGGCGGGCGCGGCGCCCCGCCAGGCTTTCAAGCTCTTGCAGGAAGCCGACTTTGAGGACAGGCTCTCCACTGTCGGCGGCAGGCAGCACGAGCCGTGCCAGCCAAGGCAGGGGCAGCAAGGCGAATATCCACGGCCAGGCCAGTTCAAACATGCTTGCGAATCCAGGTTTCCACCGCCTGGCTAAGCCCGGCGATGGCCTTGTCGTCCAGGCGGCATTCGGGCTTGTAGGCCCCTTCGACCAACACCATCCAGCGGGTCAGGCCTGCTGCCGGGCAGCGGTTGTCAAGAAAGGCCAGCCACTGCCGGCCATTTAGCGTGTGGCTATTGGCCAAGGGGTAGTGACTGCGACACAGCCGTTTGAGCAGGGCATTGATCTGCTGCAGCCAGGCGCCGGCAGGCGCTTTGTCGTAGGGGCGGGGCAGACGCGCCAGTTCCTCAAGCGCCGCCACGCGCACCGGGTCGAGCGGCTGCTCGGTGCGTGGTAGGGGCCGTTTGCGTGGGCGCCAGCGACGCACGCGCCACAGGCCCCAGGCCAGCACGGGCAACAACGCCAACAGCAGCCACCAGCCAGGCGCCGGTGGCCAGGGGCTGATCGGCGGGGGCGCGATCAATGGCTGCAACTGGTCAAGCGGGTTCACGAGGCGCTGCCCATGCGCTGGGCACTCAGGTAATCGCGCAATTGCTCGATCATCTCGCTTTGCGTGGTCAGTGGCATCAGCAGCACCCTGAGCTTTTGCGCCATCAATTCCCAGCGCTCGATGCGCGCCTCGGCTTGGTGCCGGTAGGCCTGGCGCAGCCCTTCGTCCAGCGTGTCCAGCTCCAGCTGCGCGCCCCGTTGCGCGAACCTCAGCAAGCCGGCCGCTGGCAGAGCGTGGTCCAGCGGGTCCGATACCGGCATCAGCAACAGGTCGCAGTGACGCGAGAGCATGGCCAGGTGTTGTTCGCACTGGGGCGTCAGCGAGCGCTCATCGCAAATCACGATGGCCAGACTGCCTGGCCTCAATACTTCACGCGCCCTGCGCAGCGCAAGGCCAAGGCTATCGGCCTGGGCGACGCCTTCGGTGTGCAGCGACTGGTTGACCTTGGCCAGACGATTGAGCAGTTGCAGCAGGCTTTGCTTGCTGCGCCTGGGTTTGATCTCGTGGGGATCGTTGTCACCGAACACCAGCCCCCCGATCCGGTCGTTGTGCCCCAGCGCGGCCCAGCCGAACAGGGCCGCCGCCTGAGCCGCCAGTACCGACTTGAACACCAGCCCGGAGCCGAAGAACAGCCGCTGGCTCTGCTCCACGAGAATGAAGATCGGCCGCTCGCGTTCTTCGTGAAACAGCTTGGTGTGAGGCTCCTGGGTGCGGGCAGTGACCCGCCAGTCGATGTTACGCACATCGTCACCGGCCTGATACACCCGAACCTGATCGAAGTCCACACCCCGGCCCCGCAGCTTGGAATGGTGCAGGCCCACCAGCGGGCTACGTTGGCCGGGGTTGGAGAACAGCTGGATTTCGCGCACGCGGTGGCGCATGTCGATGAGTTCGGCAAGGGTGATACGAATGCCGGGCTCGATCAGCGGGGTGCTGGACATGGGGTCAGGCAACGGCCACGACGTCGAGGATACGCTGCACGACCCGGTCCTGGTCGACCCCCGCCGCCTCGGCTTCGAACGACAGGATGATGCGGTGGCGCAACACGTCGAACAGTACCGCCTGAATGTCCTCGGGGCTGACGAAATCGCGCCCGGCAAGCCACGCATGGGCCCGTGCGCAGCGGTCCAGGGAAATCGAGCCGCGCGGACTGGCGCCATAGGCAATCCAGTCGGCCAGTTCGTTGTCGAATTTGGCCGGCGTACGCGTGGCCATGACCAGTTGCACCAGGTACTCCTCCACCGCGTCCGCCATGTACAGGCCGAGGATTTCCTTGCGAGCTGCGAAGATCGCCTGCTGGCTGACCCGCCGCTCGGGCTTGGTCTCACCGCCCAGCGCCTCGCCGCGAGCCTGGGCCAGGATGCGGCGCTCCACGGCAGCGTCGGGGAAGCCGATCTTGACATGCATCAGGAAACGGTCGAGTTGCGCCTCGGGCAGGGGATAGGTGCCTTCCTGCTCGATCGGGTTCTGCGTGGCCATGACCAAGAACAGCGGCGACAGGTCGTAGGTGCTTCGCCCCACACTGACCTGGCGCTCGGCCATGGCTTCGAGCAGCGCCGATTGCACCTTCGCCGGCGCCCGGTTGATTTCGTCCGCCAGCACCAGGTTATGAAAGATCGGCCCCTGCTGGAACACGAAGCTCCCTGTCTCGGGCCGATAGATCTCGGTGCCGGTGATGTCGGCGGGCAGCAGGTCGGGGGTGAACTGGATACGGTGAAATTGCGCCTCGATGCCCTCGGCCAGTTCCTTGATGGCCTTGGTCTTTGCCAGGCCCGGCGCACCTTCCACCAGCATGTGGCCATCGGCCAACAGCACGATCAGCAGCCGCTCGACCAGCTTTTCCTGGCCAAGGATCTGGGAAGAGAGAAAGGTGCGCAGCGCGATCAGCGCCTCACGGTGTTCCATCGGCGACGGTTCCTGATAGAGGACCAGGCGGCTGATGGCAGCGGCCCGGCAAGGGTTGATACTTTAATCCATCCGAGGGGGTGGCGACCAATGGCGGCTTGGAAATTTATCTGAAGGGCGGCCTATCAGAAGATCAGCGCGGTCCTCGGGATAAGTGCCGTAGCGTTGAAATCCTGGGTTTGCTGCGCTGCCCATCACAGCCCATCGCGGCCAGTCCGGCGCCCCGGCCAAGCCGTTCCAAGTCCAGCGTAACCCTGAGCCCTGCGCTCTATCGATCACGGCGATAACCACTATCGAGCGGCCGGCCTCTCGCCTGGCGGCCCGTGCTCTTTATACTCGCGGCCTGATTTAGCCTCTCGTGCGCCTCGTTCAGGCGCCATGTCATGGAAATGTGCACAATGCCAAGCGTCAGCCCAGCCCCTCGTGGTCTGCCCGAACACCAACAGCAAAGCCTGCTCCAGCAATGGCTGGCCATTCTCTCCGTGGCCGTGGGCGCGTTCGCCTTGGTGACCAGCGAGTTTCTTCCAGTCGGCGTGCTGAACGACGTCGCCAACGATCTGGGCATCAGTGCAGGCCTTGCCGGGCTGATGGTCACCTTGCCCGGCATCATGGCAGCCCTGGCGGCGCCGACCATTTCTGTCGGTGTCGGCAACCTGGACCGGCGCTACCTGCTGATCGGCCTGACCTTGATCATGATCCTGGCCAACGCCATCGTCGCGTTTGCCGGTAATTTTCACCTGTTGCTGCTGGGGCGCGTGCTGCTGGGGGTGAGTATCGGCGGCTTCTGGGCGACCGCCATTGCCTTGAGCAGCCGCCTGGCGCCCGATGGCGTCGGGGTGGCCAAGGCCAACTCGATCATCATGGCCGGCGTTACCCTGGCCACGGTCATCGGTGTGCCGGTGGGTACCTGGCTCAGCGGGCTGATGGGCTGGCGGATGACGTTCCTGGTCACTGCCGTGGTAGGGGTGCCGGTACTGTTGGCGCAGGTCATGCTCCTGCCCCGGTTGATGCCGGAGAAGGCCATTCGCATCAGCGACCTGCCGGCGTTGTTCATCAATCCACAGGCGCGCGTGGGCCTGATTGCCGTGTTGCTGATCGGGCTGGCGCATTTTGCCGCCTACACCTACGTGGCCCCTTTCTTCAAGCAAAACGCCGGCTTCGATGGCCCAACCATTGGCTCATTGCTGCTGCTCTACGGGGTGGCGGGGTTCATGGGCAATATCTTCGCAGGCTTTGCGGCCAACCGCAGCGTGCGGCATACCTTGCTGCTGGTGGCGCTGCTGATTGCCGTGAGCACGGCGCTGTTCCCGCACTTTGCCACTGGCATGACAGGCGCTGCGATGCTGATCGCGTTATGGGGCTTTGCCTTCGGGGCGTTTCCTGCCTGCGCGAACATCTGGATGTTCGTGGTCGCGCCCAAGGATGTGGAGCGGGGCATGCCGCTGTTCGTGGCCATGTTCCAGGTCATCATCGCCGTAGGGTCGTTCTTTGGTGGGCAGGTGGTCGATCACCTGGGCACTGGTGTGCTGCTGAGCATGGCCACGGCACTGGTAGGTTGCGGTTTCGTGACGGTGCTGGTGCTCGGGCGCAGTGTCAGTAATGCACTGGTCAGCCAGCCGGGTTGAGGGCGCTGAGCCACTCGCGTCCGTGCGGCACTGGGAGGATTGGAATGAACGCGGCGTACCGACTGTCGGTCGCATGTTCACACCCTCCAAGAAGGAAACCTGCAATGAAAGCGATGACTCGACTGTTCACTGGCCTGGCCCTGGTTGGCGCGATGGGCGCTTCTGTTGCCTGGGCCGATCAGCCCGGCGCCGACTGGAAAGTGAACAAGGATCAGGCCGAAGCTGCCCTCAAAGGCGCCGGCTACACCCAGATCACCAAGATCGAAGCCGATGACGGTCATTGGGAAGGCGAGGGGATGAAAGCTGACGGCAAGCAGTACGAGTTCAAGGTCGACCCGCGAGATGGCCGTATCGTCAAGGATGAACTGGATAACTGAGTTCAGCCTGCATTGAAAGCCCATCAGGCCCACGCACCTGCGTGGGCCTGATGCATTCGGTCAGCGGCGCAGCAGACGCGACACCACCATGGCCAGCGCGGCACCGATGGCCACGGCAGCAAACGGCTTTTCCTTGACGAAGGACGAGACGCAGTTCACGGCATCGCCGTAAGTCTTGGTCACCTGGCCAGCAGCCTGACGGCCTTCACCTTCGGCTTCCAGGGCCGGATCGTCGATCAGACGGCCTACAGCGCTCTGGGCTTTACCCGCAATGTTCTCTGCTACACCTTCGATCTGTTCGCGTTTCATGGTTCGGTCATCCTTTCGCTAACGGGATTGGTTAAATAGCAAAAGGTTAGGGCGTTAGCGCCGCCGATTGGTTCCAACCAAAGCGGCGCCAGATACTACCGCGCCGCGCACCTGCTGCGGTTACGTGCCCTCACGCACGTGCCGTTCCAAGATCCTGGGCCCGCTGCCTTCCTCGCCCAGTACATCCTGTGGGTTGCGTAGCGGGCATTGCTCCAGCGACAGGCAGCCGCAGCCGATGCAGTTGTCCAGGTTGTCGCGCAACGCCTGGAGCAGGCGAATGCGCTGGTTCAGGTCTTCTCGCCACGCACTGGACATTTCGCCCCACTGGGCTGCCGTGAGCTTGCTGTTGGGCGGGTAGCGCCCCAGCGCCTGCTTGATTTCATCCAGGGCAATACCGGTGCGCTGGGCCACCTTGATGATCGCCAGGGTGCGCAGCACCAGCGACGGATAGCGGCGTTGGTTGCCAGCCGTGCGCGTGCTGGCGATCAAACCCTTGCTTTCGTAGAAATGCAGTGCCGATACCGCGATACCGCTGCGGCGAGCCACCTCACCTACGGTAAGCATCCGTGTCGATTCTGCTGCCATGCGAGTGGATCTCCAATGGGTGTACTGGGGGGCGTCAGAACGCTGGGGGGACAGCCGCGGCGCTTGCGGGCATGCGGTCGCGACGTAACTGGTTGACCAGGCTGTAGCGATCAGCGGGGTAGAGGTTTTCGCAGACCGCCATCAGGTCGCCGTTTTCCTCGCGGTAGTGGCGCACCACGCACAGCGCCGGTGCCCCCGGCTCGGCACTTAATACACGGGCCTGGTCAAGGGTCAGTGACTGTGCCTGAACGTGCTGGTCGATCACGGCGATCACCCGCTCGTAGTGCTGCTCGATCAGGCGGGCGATCAACTGCTCGGGATGTGCCTGGGCCAGTTCGATCACCTGCGCGTAGTCGGATTGGGCATAGACGGCGCTTGCACACACCACCAAGGGGTGGCCCGCAGAGGTACTGTGCAACGCCTCGATGCAGAAGTACTGTTCCCCTGGCACCAGCCCCAGTCGCTCGGCCTCCTCAGGGGCAGCCACGAATTGGCGAACAGCGCGAATCTGACGCACGGGTGCCTGAAGATGATGCGAGAGCTCTGCCAGGCTCGCTATCGACTGCCGGTAGCCGATCTGAGGGTGGCGCGCCTCGACGCGTGTCCCAATGCGCTTGCGCCGCGACACCAGGCCCAGGCTCTGCAACTGCTCGACCGCCGCGCGAACCGTATGCCGGCTCACACCGTAGAGCGCGCACAGTTCGATTTCAGTGGGCAACAAGCCCCCGACCGGATAGCGGCTGCTGGCGATTGCCTCGATCAAGTCCTTGGCCACAGTGGCATAGCGGGCTTGGTGCATGGGTAGAACCTGTCTGGACGTTGTACAAAGGCGCCAGTGTACCAGCCGTTCGTCGCTCCCGAGCCAAGCGCCCGCCATCGCCTCATTACCCCTTGTGCGACCTCAGCAGCAATGCTGCCACCGCACAGCCGAGCAACGCCAGGCAAGCCAGGTAGAAGGCATCGCTGTAGGCCATCAGGTAGGCTTCGCGGCGAATGGTGCCCGACAACCCTTCGAGCCACTGCTGCGAATGCCAGAGCCATGTCTGCACGGTCGGATCCAGGCGTGTGTGCAGTTGCGGCTCGAACACGGTCACATGCTCATGGATGCGCGCACTGTGCAGGCGTTCGCGCGTGGCCACCAGTTGGGTCAGGCCAGCCGTGCCGATGGCGCCACCCAGGTTGCGCAGCATCGAGAACACCGCCGAGGCCGACCCGGCCTCGCGCTTGTCCAGCCCGGCCACTGCCAGCACGGACAACGCAACCATGATGAACGGCTGGCCGATACCCCGTACCACGGTGGAGGGGATGATCACATTGTCGGCACTGTCGGCCGTCAGGCTGGCGCCCATCCAGCAGCCCAGCGCCATGATCAGGAACCCGCTGGCCACCATGAACTTGGCGCTGGTCCACCGCATCAGGCGCGGCATCAAGGGCGCCAGCAGCAACTGCACGAGCCCGTAGGCGATCAACGCCACACCCACGTCCCGTGCACTGAAGCCTTGCAGTTGCGAGAGGTAGTTGGGTACCAGAAACACCAGCCCGAAGGTGGCCGCCCCGAAGATGAACATCGCCAGGCTGGCCACGCCGAAGTTGTAACGGCCCAGCAACCGCAGATTGATGAACGCGCGCGGGCCGAACAGCTGGGTCGTCACGAACAGCACCAGGGCCAATGCTGACACCACGGTCATGCCCGTAATGAACGAAGACCCGAACCAGTCCAACCGGCCGCCTTCTTCCAGCACGATCTGCAGCCCGCCCAGGCCAATCACCATGGCGGCGATGCCGAGCCAGTCACCGTGGCGCAGCAACTGCAACTTCATCGGCCTGGCCTCGATGGACCAGGCAATGGCGCACAGCAGGGCAATACCAGGAAACAGCTGCAGGTAGAAGATCCAGCGCCAGGAGTACGCATCGGTCAACCAGCCGCCGATCGAAGGGCCCGCTGCCTGCGCCACGCTGTTGGCCAGGCTGAACAACGCCATGCCCATGGCCATTCGACTGGCCGGCAGTTCGGTGATGATCAGCTGGAACGACAGCGGGATCAGCACGGCGCCGGCGGCGCCCTGGATTACCCGGATCACGATCATGGTTTCAAGGTTCGGCGCCCACGAACAGGCCACCGACGCGATCAGGAAGACCAGCGAGCCCGTCCACATCACCCGGCGCAGGGAGAACACCTCCACCAGCCAGGCCGTCAGGGGGATCATCACGATCTCTGCCACCAGGTAGGCGGTGGATATCCATGACCCTTCCTCGAAGCTGGCGCCCAGCGAGCCGCGTATCTCGGGCAGTGCGGCACTGGTGACGTGCACGTTCATGCCGGCCATGAAACAGCCGAACAGCCCGCCCAGCACAGCCACCCAGGCGCGCAGGGATACCGGTTGTTCAGCGCGCATCGGCAGGCTCCGGCGTGCGCGTGTCGACGGTGGTCACCACCGACATGCCGGGCAGTATCTGCGGCCCGTTTACGGGCAGGTCGAGCAGGATGCGCACCGCAAAACGCTGGACGATCTTGGTGAAGTTGCCTGTGGCATTGTCCGACGGCAGCAACGCGAAAACATTGCCCGAGGCCGGCGAGAAGCTTGCTACGTGACCTTCGAATGCCTGGCCACGGAAACTGTCCACCTGTACCTGTACAGGCTGCCCTGGGCGCATCCGAGCCAACTGGGTTTCCTTGTAGTTGGCGACGACATAGGCCTGCGCGACCGGCACCACTGCCAACAACGGCTGGCCCGGCACCACGTATTGCCCTGCACGCACGTGGCGCTTGCCCACCACGCCTGCCACCGGTGCGCGCAGCACGGTGTCCTGGGCGTCCTGTTCGGCCAGTCGGCGTTCGGCCCTGGCGCTTTCGAAGGCGGCCAGGTGCTGCTGCAGGTCAGCCTTGGCCTGGGCAGCGCCGGCCTTGGCCATCCGTTGCTGCGCCTGTTGTTCCCGCCATGCTGCCTTCGCCCCTTGCTCGACAGCCTTGGCCTGGTTGGCAGCGGCCAGCGCCTGCTCCAGCCGTTGGGTCGTGGCTGCCTCGTCGCGTACCAGGCCTTGGTAGCGTTGCAGGTCCAGCTGGCTGCGACGACGTTCGGCGCTGGCACTGTGCACGGCGGCCTCGGCCTTGAGGGTGGCCTGCGCCTGCTGCTCGATGCGCTGCACGGCCAGCTCGCGGCGAGCCCGCGCCGCGTCTATGGCCGCCTGCGCCTGATGTTCGGCAGCGCGCGCGCGATCCCTGCGGGCCTGGTAATCGCGATCCTGCAACCGGACCAGCACAGCGCCGGCTTCAACCGGCTGGTCGTCTTCGACCTCCACCGTTGCCACATAGCCCGCCACGCGCGAACTCAATGCAACCCAATCGGCGCGGATGTAGGCGTCGTCGGTACTCTCCAGGTAGCGCCCGGTGGAGAACCAGTAGCCAGCGAGCGCCAGTAGCGCCAGCACGCCCAGGCATGCGGCTGCGCTATAGAGCAACCGCCGTCGTGTGCGAAGGGTCGCCTGCTCGGCAGTCGGGGTTGAGGGGTGCGTTTGTGCAGCAGCGTTCATGGTGGGGTTCCATTGTCCAGTGGAGGCGGTTGCGCTTTGCAAGCGTCGGCGGAGCCTTGGGCGTGGCGGCTTCACCACCCGCCGCCCAGTGCGCGGAACAGGTCGATCTGGGCACTGGCCACCTTGCCGCGCGCCTCGATGAGCTGGTCATGCAGGGCGATCAGCTCGCGTTCGCTGTCAAGCAGGGCCAGCCCGTCCTGGGTGCCCGCACGGTAGCTGGCCTGTGCCAGGGCGAAGCCGCGCTGGCTGTGCTCGAGCGCAGCCTGCAGCGAAGACAGGTGCTGCTGCTCGCCGGCATGGCGGGCCAAAGCCTGGCGCACATCCTTCAGGGCCTTGAGCGCCACGCTGCGGTAGTGAGCGCGCTGGGCCTGCTGCAAAGCCTGGGCCTTGCCCAACCGGGCGCGGTTGGCTTTCAGGTTGGGAAATTCCCAGCTGATCAATGGGCCGACGCCAAAGGTGATGGCGCGGCTAGCCCCCAGGCCACTGATGTGACGGTCAGCGCTAGCCAGTTGGGCGCCAAAAAGAACCTTGGGGTACAGGTCGGCGCGCACGATGTCCGTTTCCAGGCCGGCGGCTTCCAACGCTTGTTCAGCCTGGCGTACGTCGGGGCGCCGTTCGAGCAGGTGCCAGCCATCGCCTGTGGGCAGCGTTGCCGTGAGCGAAGGGATGGCAGCGCAGGGGTGTGTGCGATCAACCGTGGCGTCACCGGCCAGGGTGCTCAGCTCGAACAGCGCCACCTGGCGCCGCGCCTCGAAAACAGGTATCCGGGCGCGCACCTGTTCACGCAGGCCGAGCAGCCGCTCGCCGTCCAGCGCCGTGGCGATGCCGGCCTGACGCTGGCGGTCGCTCAACAGCAGGCTGCGATCAAGGGTGCGCAGGGCTTGCCTGGCCTGGCTCAGGCGGGCGGTGTAGACGCATTGTTCGATGTAGGCACGGCTGGTCTGGGCGGCCACCAGCAGTCTCACGGCATCGTGCGCGGCGTTCGCAGCCTGCGCTTGCGCCTTGGCGCGATCGATTTGGGCTTGCGCCTGCCCCCACACGTCCACCTGATACGCCAGCGCCACGCCCGGATTGAAGTGCCAGGAGGCGGAAGCATGGCTGTCACGGGCCTGGGCCAGGGTCTGATCGTCACTGTCCCTGCCGTAGGTTGCAGCAATACCCAGCGAGGTAGCAGGCAGGCGCTGCGCCTCAAACTCGCCGATGCCAGCCAGCAGTGCCCGCACGTTGGCTTCGGCCTGGGCCAGGTCCTGGTTGTTGGCCAATGCGCGCTCCACCCAGCGTCCGAGTTGCGGGTCCTGGTACAACTGCCACCAGCGCTCGGGCAAAGGCTGCGCGCTAACCCCGGCCTGGGTCTCGGCCAAAGGGTTGACCCGCATGGCCGCCGGGGGCTGTTCGGAGGCGACAGGGTGCATGCAACCTGCCAGCAGGCCGAACGTCAGCACAGCGCAAAGCTGTACGGGGGAGGGGATCATCAACGAAGTGGGCATCATGAACATCGCTTGTCAGTCATGATGCAACGTTAGCGAGACCGGTCAGGTCAAGGCTGCCGTAAGCGGGACAACCGTGCGCGCCAGCGGGACAATTCGAACCGCTTCAGCGGGGGCGTGCGCTCCCGTCCTGCCAGTCGCTGGGCGCGTATCCCAGAATACGCCTGAACATGGCTGCAAAGGCGCTTGGGCTCTGGTAGCCGTGTTCGAGCGCCACGGTGATGATCGGACGGCCTGCCGCCAGGCACTGCTGGCTCAGCATCACCCGCGCCCGAGCGCGCCACTGGCCGTGGGACATGCCCAACTCGCGCTGAAACAGCCGGGCCACATTGCGCGTGCTCATGTTCAGCGCAGTGGCGCACTCTTCAAGCGAATGCGCCTCGGCGGGTGACCGCAGCATGCGCTCGCACCAGGCCCTCAGGCGCGCGTGCGTCGGCATTGCAACGAACGTGTCGATGCGCCTTGCATGGGCGAGCTCGCCGAGAATGAGCGCCCGTACGTGCTCGCCCTCCCGGACACCGAGCATTCGCGAGGCTGCCAGGATCAATTCACGCAGCAACCCCGTCACCACGATCACCTGGCAGTGGCCGACATGGGGCGCCAGCAGCAGGGAGCGCATGCTGACGACGCCTTCCATGACAATGGCATGGCTGACGCCGGCCGGCACCCACAACGCATTACCCCCATGGATCACCCAGCTTCCCGAATCGGTACTCACATGCACAATGCCACTGGCCGCGTAGATCAGTTGGTCGTGGGCGTGGCAGTGGCTGGCGACGTGATCGCCGGGGGCGTAATCCATTTCGAGTGTCTGCATGTGGGGGATCCATCGTTGGAATGGATCCAATTGTAAAGGGGGATCGTGTGTGGAGGTTGCAAAGGGTGGGGTAGTGTGCGGTTTGAATGTGACTGAATTGCTTGATTCTAGGAAAAGATAAGAATTTATTGCGAGCTATTTGGTTTTCACAGTTCACATTCTATTAACGAGCGAAGTGTGTGGGGAGCACTGGGTGGTCTATCCCCGCAATGCCGGCTCGCCATGGCGGTCGGCATGCAGGGAATTGGAAGTTACAAGCCGGCCTCAAGCGCGAGTAGCGCGTCAATGGTCTGCCGACGGCGGATCAAGCGTACGGCTTGGCCTTCGATCATCACCTCTGGCAGCAAAGGCCGGCTGTTGTAGTTGGACGACATGGAGGCGCCGTAGGCACCGGCATCGTGAATCACCAGCAAGTCGCCAACCACGGCCTGGGGCAAGTCCTGAGGGCAGAGCGCCTGTTCATCCTGAGTGAACACGTCCCCCGATTCGCACAGTGGGCCGGCGACCACGGTCGGTTGCCGCGGGCGGTCTACGGGGTGGCCGTCGGCATCGAGCAGGGTCATGGCATGGTAGGCCCCGTACATCGCAGGACGCATCAGGTCGTTGAAGCCAGCATCGACCAGCACGAATGTGTTGCGGCCCACCTGCTTGACGGCACGGACTTCGGTCACCAGATAGCCCGACTCGGCTACCAGAAAACGCCCTGGCTCGATCTCCATGCGCACCGGGTGGCCGAGCACGGCTTCGATTTCCTGCCGTGCCACTGCCCAGGTTTGCGCATAGCGCTGCAGGTCCACCGGCGTGTCGGTATCGCGGTATGGCGTCGAGAGCCCACCGCCGATCGAGAACGCTTCGATGTCGGTGTCCAGGCGCGCGATCAGCTCGATCATGGCACGAGCCACCTGTTCCAGATGGGAGTAGTCAACGCCAGAGCCGATATGCATGTGCACGCCTACCAGGTGCAGGCGATGGGCCCGGATGCAGGCGAGCGCCTGCGGCAGGTCCTCGTGCCAGATGCCATGCTTGCTGTTCTCGCCCCCGGTATTGGTCTTGCGGCTATGGCCATGGCCGAACCCTGGGTTGATGCGCAGCCAGACACGGTGCCCTGGCGAGTGCTCGCCCAACTGGCGCAGCATGTCGATGGAGCCTGCGTTGACTTCGATCTTTTCCGCGACCGCGCGCGCCAGGGTGGCGCGGTCCAGCACGTCGCAAGTCAGCACCACCCCCGCAGGCTCGCCCGCCACACTGGCGCCGGCTGCAAAGGCGCGTTCCATTTCCCCGAGCGACACCGCATCGAGCACCAGCCCGTGCTGGCGCATCAAGCGCAATACCTGCAGGTTGGGGTTGGCCTTCTGGGCGAAGCGTACAGTGTCGAATGGCTTGAGCTGTTCTATCCGGCTGATGATGGTGGCGGCGTCGTAGGCCCACAGTGGTGAACCGTGCTGGCGAACGGCGTCGGCAAGCACAGAGTAGGGATGGTTCATGATCGAAGGACTCGGGACAGGGGGAAGTAGCGAGCATGGCCCGTAGACTCGATTCAGAAAAATAGCTATTTTTGCGCCACCCATTCAGACCTGATATGACCTGTGAATACCGTCGGTGCTGCCATGAAACTCTCCGCCCGCCACATCGAAGTGTTCCGCGCCATCATGGTCTCGGGCAGCGTGACGGGCGCGGCGCGTCTGCTGTTCACCTCGCAGCCGACGATCAGCCGTGAGCTGGCGCGGCTAGAGCACGTGACCGGCCTGCATCTGTTCGAACGCACGGCCGGTCGCTTGGAAGCCACCGCCCAGGCGTTGCTGCTGATCGATGAAGTAGAGCGGGCGTATGTAGGCCTTGAGCGCATCGATCGTTTTGCCCAGGCCATTCGCAATTTTCAGCAGGGCCAGTTGGCCGTCACCTGCCTGCCGTTGTTTTCGCAGACGCTACTGCCCAAGGTCTGCCAGCGTTTCCACAAACAGCACCCTGGGGTGAGCGTGAGCATCGTGGCCCAGGAGTCACCGTTGCTGGAAGAGTCCCTGGCCACCCAGCAGCACGACCTGGGCCTGACGGAGGTCGCGCAGATACCCCGCGGGGCGAGCGGGGAATTGCTGTTCAGCGCCAACATGGTCTGCGTGCTGCCTGAGCACCATCCGTTGCAGGCCAGGTCACGGCTGAGCCTGGCGGACTTCCATGAGATCGATTTCATCAATCTGGCCAGCCTGGACACCTATCGCCAGCGTCTGGACCACCAGTTTCGCGCGGCCGGGGTGAACCGTCGCACGGTCATCGAGACCACCAGCGCCGCCTCGGTGTGCGCCATGGTCAGGCAGGGCCTGGGCGTCGCCATCATCAACCCCCTGAGCGGGCTGGAGGCGGCCCAGAGTGGTTTGCCCATCAGGCCGCTGGAGATCTCGATCGCCTACCAGGTGATGCTGGTCAGGCCAGACCACCGGCCGGCCTCGGCGGCGGTCGAGCCGTTCTGTCAGACACTGCGCGAGCAGGCGCAGGCGATGCAGCGCGCACTGGCCTAGCCCCTGCGGCCTATGGCAAGCCTGCGCAGTGATCGGTGGATTAGAGTTCGCAGATGAACGTGCCGGTGCCGCTCAGGATGTTTTCCAAGGTTTGCCTGATCTCGTCCAGATCGCTCAGCGTGCTGGTCAGGTTGATCTGAAGCACCTCATCACCGCGCAAGGCGTCCCGGTCACCTGCCGCCACTTCGATCAACAGGCCACTTGCGCTCAAGGTCACTTTCAAGCCGTCCAGGGTCGAGGGCTCATCATCCAGGGTCAGGTCGACCGTGTCTTCGTCGGGGTAGCGGGTCAGCAGGAACATCTGGCCTTTGTCGCTGTGGCAGCACAGGGTGGCCATGTTGTCCTCCTCTTCATCGCAGGGGGTGGCGAACAGCACGGCGGTGTCGATTTGCATGGCGGGCTCGGATCAAAGGAAACGGAAGGGAATTCTGACAGTCTTGCTTACATGCATAAACGTAAAGTTACCGCCCCTTGAACGAAATTGTCGCAGCGCTGCAAGCCTTGATGACCGGTCAGTCGTTAAGCTTCGCCCAGTCCTGGGCGTGCATGCGCACGCTCAACGCCTGGTTTTCATCGTTCGCCCTGCCTGCAATCGTCTATCGTTGATCCCGGCACGGCGCACGCAGCGACGCTTCAACTATTACAAAGCCCAAGCGGAGTACCACAGATGGCGTTCTTCACCGCGGCCAGCAAAGCCGACTTCCAGCATCAACTGCAAGCGGCCCTGGCGCAGCACATCAGCGAACAGTCCCTGCCACAAGTGGCGCTGTTCGCCGAACAGTTCTTCGGCATCATCTCTCTGGACGAACTCACCCAGCGCAGGCTTTCCGACCTGGCCGGCTGCACCCTGTCGGCCTGGCGCATCGTCGAGCGTTTCGACCCCGAGCACCCGCAGGTGCGCGTGTACAACCCCGATTACGAACGCAACGGTTGGCAGTCGACCCACACGGTCGTCGAGGTGCTGCACCATGACCTGCCGTTTCTGGTGGACTCGGTCCGCACCGAGCTGAACCGCCGTGGCTACAGCATTCATACGCTGCAGACCACGGTATTGAGCGTGCGCCGCAACGCCAAGGGCGAATTGCTGGAGCTGCTGCCCAAGGGTACCCACGGTGAAGGGGTTGGGCACGAGTCGCTGATGTACCTGGAGATCGATCGCTGCGCCAACGCTGCAGAGCTGAGCGTGCTGGCTCGGGAAATCGAGCAGGTGCTGGCCGAGGTCCGCGTGGCGGTCGATGATTTCGAGCCGATGAAGGACAAGCTGCGTGAAGTCGTGGCGCTGGTCGAGCAGACCCCGTACGGGCCGGCCCAGCACGAAAAGGGCGAGGTCAAGGCGTTCCTGGAGTGGTTGCTGGACAACCACTTCACCTTCCTGGGGTACGAAGAGTTCACCGTCCAGGCCGATCAGGCCGGTGGCCAGATGGTTTACGACGCGCAGTCGTTCCTTGGGCTGCCGCGTCGCCTGCGCGTTGGCTTGACCCCCGAAGAGCTGCGCATCGAAGACTACGCCGTGGCCTACCTGGCCGAGCCGCTGCTGCTCTCCTTCGCCAAGGCTGCGCTGCCAAGCCGGGTACACCGCCCGGGCTACCCTGACTACGTGTCCATCCGTCAGCTCGATGCCTCGGGTAACGTGCTCAAGGAACACCGCTTCATGGGCCTTTACACCTCCACGGTGTATGGCGAAAGCGTGCACGCCATCCCCTACATCCGGGTCAAGGTCGCCGAAGTGGAGCGCCGTTCCGGCTTCGATACCAAGGCTCACCTGGGCAAGGAACTGGCGCAGGTGCTCGAGGTGCTGCCGCGCGACGATCTGTTCCAGACGCCGGTCGATGAGCTGTTCAGCACGGTCATGTCCATCGTGCAGATCCAGGAGCGCAACAAGATTCGCGTCTTCCTGCGCAAAGACCCGTACGGGCGCTTCTGCTATTGCCTGGCCTATGTGCCGCGTGAAATCTATTCCACCGAGGTTCGGCAGAAAATCCAGCAGGTGTTGATGGAACGCCTGAAGGCCAGCGATTGCGAGTTCTGGACCTTCTTCTCCGAGTCGGTACTGGCCCGTGTGCAGCTGATCCTGCGCGTGGACCCGAAGAACCGTATCGACATCGACCCGCAGCAGCTCGAGCGTGAAGTCATCCAGGCCTGCCGTTCCTGGCAGGACGATTTCTCGGCGCTGGTCGTGGAGAACTTCGGCGAAGCCCAAGGCACCAACATCCTGGCCGATTTCCCCAAAGGCTTCCCGGCTGGCTACCGCGAGCGCTTCGCCGCCCATTCGGCGGTGGTGGACCTGCAGCATGTGCTGGCCCTGTCGGAAAGCAAGCCACTGGCCATGAGTTTCTACCAGCCGCTCACGCGGGTTGGCGAGCGCACCCTGCACTGCAAGCTGTACCACGCCGACACCCCTCTGGCGCTGTCGGACGTACTGCCGATTCTGGAAAACCTCGGCCTGCGCGTGCTGGGAGAGTTCCCCTATCGACTGCGCCACGCCAATGGCCGCGAATACTGGATTCACGACTTCGCCTTCACCTACAGCGAAGGCCTGAGCCTGAACATCCAGGAACTCAATGACACCTTCCAGGATGCATTCATCCACATCGTCGGCGGCGATGCCGAAAACGATGCCTTCAACCGCCTGGTGCTGACCGCGGGCCTGCCGTGGCGCGACGTGGCATTGCTGCGTGCCTATGCACGCTACCTGAAACAAATCCGTCTGGGCTTCGACCTGGGCTACATTGCCAGCACGCTGAACAACCACACCGACATCGCGCGCGAGCTTACCCGCCTGTTCAAGACGCGTTTCTACCTGGCCCGCAAGCTGACCCAGGACGACCTCGAGGACAAGCAGCAGCGCCTTGAGCAAGCGATCCTCAATGCGCTGGACGAGGTGCAGGTGCTCAACGAGGACCGCATCCTGCGTCGCTACCTGGACCTGATCAAGGCCACCCTGCGCACCAACTTCTATCAGCTCGATGCCAACGGCCAGAACAAGTCGTATTTCAGCTTCAAGTTCAACCCCAAGCTTGTGCCCGAACTGCCCAAGCCGGTGCCCAAGTTCGAGATCTTCGTCTATTCCCCTCGGGTCGAGGGTGTGCACCTGCGCTTTGGCAACGTTGCGCGCGGCGGCCTGCGCTGGTCGGACCGCGAGGAAGACTATCGCACTGAGGTGCTGGGCCTGGTCAAGGCGCAGCAGGTGAAGAACTCGGTAATCGTACCTGTCGGCGCCAAGGGTGGTTTCCTGCCACGTCGCCTGCCACTGGGCGGCACGCGTGACGAGATCGCGGCAGAGGGCGTGGCGTGCTACCGCATCTTCATCTCGGGGTTGCTCGACATTACCGACAACCTCAAGGACGGTGGCGTCGTGCCGCCGGTCGGCGTGGTGCGTCACGACGATGACGACCCGTACCTGGTCGTGGCGGCCGACAAAGGCACCGCCACGTTCTCGGACATCGCCAACGGCATCGCCATCGACTATGGCTTCTGGCTGGGTGACGCCTTCGCATCGGGTGGCTCGGCAGGCTACGACCACAAGAAAATGGGCATCACCGCCCGCGGTGCCTGGGTCGGCGTGCAGCGTCACTTCCGTGAGCGCGGCATCAACGTGCAGGAAGATCCGATCACGGTGATCGGTGTGGGCGACATGGCCGGCGACGTCTTCGGTAATGGCTTGTTGATGTCCGACAAGCTGCAACTGGTAGCGGCCTTCAACCACCTGCATATCTTCATCGACCCCAACCCGGAGCCGGCGTCCAGCTTTGCCGAGCGCAAGCGCTTGTTCGACTTGCCGCGTTCGGCGTGGACCGACTACGACACCAGCATCATGTCCGAAGGCGGTGGCATTTTCCCGCGTAGCGCCAAGAGCATCGCCATCACGGCGCAGATGAAGGAACGCTTCGCCATCGAGGCCGACCGCCTGACGCCCACCGAGCTGCTCAATGCACTGCTCAAGGCGCCCGTTGACCTGCTCTGGAACGGTGGCATCGGCACCTACGTCAAGGCCAGTGGCGAAAGCCACGCCGACGTTGGCGACAAGGCCAACGACGCCTTGCGTGTCAACGGCAACGAGCTGCGCTGCAAGGTGGTAGGCGAGGGCGGCAACCTGGGCATGACCCAGCTTGGCCGGGTGGAATTCGGCCTGCACGGCGGCGCCACCAACACCGACTTCATCGACAACGCCGGCGGCGTGGATTGCTCCGACCACGAGGTCAACATCAAGATTCTGCTCAACGAGGTTGTGCAGGGTGGTGACATGACCGAGAAGCAGCGCAACCAGCTGCTCGGTAGCATGACCGAGGAAGTGTCCGGCCTGGTGCTGGGCAACAACTACAAGCAGACCCAGGCGCTGTCGCTGGCAGCGCGTCGCGTGCGCGAGCGCATTGCCGAGTACAAGCGCCTGATGGCCGACCTCGAGGCCCGTGGCAAGCTTGACCGGGCCATCGAGTTCCTGCCTTCCGAGGAACAGCTGGCCGAGCGCCTCGCCGCCGGCCAGGGCCTGACCCGTGCAGAGCTCTCTGTACTGATCTCCTACAGCAAGATCGACTTGAAGGAGCAGTTGCTCAAGTCCCAGGTGCCGGACGACGATTACCTGACCCGCGACATGGAAACCGCGTTCCCGCCGTCGCTGGTCAGCAAGTTCGCCGACTCCATGCGCCGCCACCGCCTCAAGCGCGAGATCGTCAGCACCCAGATCGCCAACGACCTGGTCAACAACATGGGCATCACTTTCGTGCAGCGGTTGAAGGAATCGACCGGCATGAGCCCTGCCAACGTGGCCGGGGCTTACGTGATCGTGCGCGACATCTTCCACCTGCCGCACTGGTTCCGTCAGATCGAGGCGCTGGATTACCAGGTCCCCGCCGAGATCCAGCTGACCCTGATGGACGAACTGATGCGCCTGGGTCGTCGAGCCACGCGCTGGTTCCTGCGTAGCCGTCGCAATGAGCAAGACGCTGGCCGTGATTGCGCCCACTTTGGGCCGAAGATCGCCCAGCTTGGGCTCAAGCTCGACGAACTGCTCGAAGGCCCGACCCGGGAACGCTGGATGGTGCGTTACCAGAGCTTCGTCGATGCGGGGGTGCCGGAGCTGTTGGCACGCATGGTGGCCGGTACCAGCCATCTGTACACCTTGCTGCCGATCATCGAGGCGGCTGATGTGACCGGTCACGAGCCGGCGCAGGTGGCCAAGGCGTTCTTCGCCGTGGGCAGCGCGCTTGACCTGACCTGGTACTTGCAGGAAATCAGCAATCTGCCGGTGGAGAACAACTGGCAGGCCCTGGCCCGGGAAGCCTTCCGCGACGACATCGACCTGCAACAACGCGCCATCACCATCTCGGTATTGCAGATGGCCGATGCACCGCAGGACATGGATGCCCGCGTCGCGCTGTGGGCCGAGCAGCATCGGGTGATGGTGGAGCGCTGGCGCGCCATGCTCGATGACCTGCGCAGCGCCTCGGGCCATGACTACGCGATGTATGCAGTGGCCAACCGCGAACTGGTCGATCTGGCCATGAGTGGGCAGGCGACTGTAATGCCGTCCTGAGTCATTGCTGTAATGAAAAAGCCCCGGCCGTGATGCCGGGGCTTTTTTGTGGGTGAGGTGTTGGGCGATTGGTTATGGAATGACGGTCAACGGGGCGCGCAGCGGCCCCAGTCATCTGTGATGCAGAACTCAAGTACCGAGGCCGCTGATGCCCGCCGCCGGCACCGAGCAGCACCCATAAGCCAACGATAGAGACAGGCGTTGCTCACGATGTCTGCGCTCAAACCCTACGACATCACCAGACCAAGCCCGCCACTGCCTTACTTGAACCGCCGCTCCACACCCTTCTCCACCAGGATCTTGGCCGATATTTCTTCCACCGAAAAATGCGTGGAATTGATGTTGGGAATGTTCTCGCGGCGGAACAGGCTCTCGACTTCTCGCACCTCGAATTCGCACTGGGCGAAGCTCGAGTAACGGCTATTGGGCTTGCGCTCGTGGCGAATGGCGGTCAGCCGGTCGGGGTCGATGGTCAGGCCGAACAGCTTGCTGTGATGCTTTTTCAGCACCGCCGGCAGTTGCAGGCGCTCCATGTCGTCTTCGGTCAGCGGGTAGTTGGCCGCGCGGATGCCGAACTGCATGGCCATGTACAGGCACGTCGGGGTTTTGCCGCAACGGGACACACCCACCAGGATCAGGTCGGCCTTGTCGTAGTAATGGGTGCGAGCGCCGTCATCGTTGTCCAGGGCGAAGTTCACCGCCTCGATGCGCTCCATGTAGTTGGAATTGCCACCAATGGAGTGGGATTTGCCCACCGAATACGAGGAATGGGCGGTCAACTCCTGCTCCAGCGGGGACAGGAACGAGGAGAAGATGTCGATCATGAACCCATTGGAGGTGGCGAGGATCTCGCGGATGTCCTGGTTGACGATGGTGTCGAAGATGATCGGCCGCATGCCGTCGCGCTCGGCCGCCGCATTGATCTGCTGAACCATGTTGCGCGCTTTTTCGGGGGAGTCGATGTAGGGCCGGGTGAATTTGCTGAAAGGAATGCTCTCGAACTGCGCGAGCAGGCTCTGGCCCAGGGTCTCGGCAGTGATGCCGGTGCCGTCGGAGATGAAGAACGCGGTTCGTTTCATTTGCGATCGGGGCCTTAGTGATGATGACGTTTCTTGATTATGATAAGTTCGCTTTGCCGAATGCGGCTGTCGGCATTCTCACTTATTTTCCAGGTACAGGCCACATGCGTCCGGCCCAGTCAAGAAGACAGGCGGGCGCCGTTGAGCTTTTCCAATACAGCTAGTGGAGAGATCACCTTGGTAGAGTACGTAGTTTCCCTCGAAAAGCTCGGCGTCCATGATGTGGAGCATGTGGGGGGCAAGAACGCATCCCTGGGCGAGATGATCAGCAATCTTGCCGGTGCCGGCGTGTCCGTGCCGGGCGGCTTTGCCACTACGGCTCAGGCGTACCGTGATTTCCTCGAGCAAAGTGGGCTCAACGACCGCATCCATGCGGCGCTCGATGCCCTGGACGTGGACGATGTCAACGCCCTGGCCAAGACCGGCGCGCAGATTCGCCAGTGGGTGATGGAAGCCGAATTCCCGGCGCGCCTAGATGCCGAGATCCGTACCGCCTTCGCCGAAATGGCCAATGGCAACGACAACATGGCCGTGGCCGTGCGCTCCTCGGCCACCGCCGAAGACCTGCCAGACGCCTCGTTCGCCGGCCAGCAGGAAACCTTCCTCAACATCCGCGGCGTGGACAACGTGATCCGTGCTGCGAAGGAAGTGTTCGCCTCGCTGTTCAATGACCGTGCCATCTCCTACCGTGTGCACCAGGGCTTCGACCACAAGCTGGTCGCGCTCTCGGCTGGCGTGCAGCGCATGGTTCGCTCCGAAACCGGTACCGCCGGCGTGATGTTCACGCTGGACACCGAGTCGGGATTCCGTGACGTCGTGTTCATCACCGGTGCCTACGGCCTGGGTGAAACCGTGGTCCAGGGCGCGGTCAACCCTGACGAATTCTACGTACACAAACACACCCTGCAGGCTGGCCGTCCGGCCATCCTGCGCCGCAACCTGGGCAGCAAGGCGATCAAGATGGTCTATGGCGAAGAAGCCAAGGCCGGTCGTTCGGTCAAGACGGTTGAAGTCGATCGCGCCGAGCGTGCCCGCTTCTGCCTGACCGACGACGAGGTCGTTGAGCTGGCCAAGCAGGCGATGATCATCGAGCAGCATTATCAGCGCCCGATGGACATCGAGTGGGCCAAGGACGGTGACGATGGCCGGTTGTACATCGTCCAGGCCCGCCCCGAGACCGTGAAAAGTCGCGCCAGCGCCAACGTCATGGAGCGTTACCTGCTCAAGGAGAAAGGCACCGTACTGGTCGAGGGCCGCGCCATCGGCCAGCGCATCGGCGCCGGCAAGGTCCGCGTGATCAACGACGTGTCCGAGATGGACAAGGTGCAGCCAGGCGATGTGCTGGTCTCGGACATGACCGACCCGGACTGGGAGCCGGTGATGAAGCGTGCCAGTGCCATCGTCACCAACCGTGGCGGGCGTACCTGCCATGCGGCCATCATTGCCCGTGAACTGGGTATTCCGGCGGTCGTCGGTTGCGGCAACGCTACCCAGATTCTCAAAGATGGGCAGGGCGTGACCGTCTCCTGCGCCGAAGGCGATACCGGCTTCATCTTCGAGGGTGAACTGGGCTTCGACATCAAGCAGAACTCGGTGGACGCCATGCCCGAGCTGCCGTTCAAGATCATGATGAACGTCGGCAACCCGGACCGCGCCTTCGACTTCGCCCAGCTGCCCAACGCCGGTGTAGGCCTGGCGCGCCTGGAATTCATCATCAACCGCATGATCGGCGTGCACCCCAAGGCATTGCTCAACTACGCCGGCTTGCCGGCCGACCTGAAGGACAGCGTCGACAAGCGCATCGCCGGTTATGACGACCCGGTCGGTTTCTATGTGGAGAAGCTGGTCGAAGGCATCAGCACCCTGGCAGCGGCGTTTTATCCCAAGAAAGTGATCGTGCGCCTGTCGGACTTCAAGTCCAACGAGTACGCCAACCTGATCGGCGGCAAGCTGTACGAGCCCGAAGAAGAAAACCCGATGCTGGGCTTCCGTGGAGCCTCGCGCTACATCAGCGAGGCGTTCCGCGATTGCTTCGAACTCGAGTGCCGCGCACTCAAGCGCGTGCGCAACGAAATGGGCCTGACCAACGTCGAGATCATGGTGCCGTTCGTGCGTACCCTCGGTGAGGCCAGCCAAGTGGTCGACCTGCTGGCTGAAAACGGCTTGGCCCGTGGCGACAACGGCCTGCGCGTCATCATGATGTGCGAACTGCCGTCCAACGCCATCCTGGCCGACGAGTTCCTCGAATACTTCGACGGTTTCTCCATCGGATCGAACGACCTGACCCAGCTGACGTTGGGTCTGGACCGTGATTCGGGCATCATTGCCCACCTGTTCGATGAGCGAAATCCCGCGGTCAAGAAGCTGCTGGCCAACGCCATCGCGGCGTGCAACAAGGCCGGCAAGTACATCGGCATTTGCGGTCAGGGCCCTTCGGATCACCCAGACCTGGCCAAATGGCTGATGGAGCAGGGCATCGACAGCGTATCGCTGAACCCGGACTCGGTGCTCGAAACCTGGTTCTACCTGGCCGAAGGCCAAAGCGCGACCTGATACCGCAAAACGCGAGGGGCGTCTGGCGTCCCTCGCCTGGTTTTTTCCAGGGCGAGTTCCAGCGATGGATTTCGCCCTTTTTTGTGCGACAAGCAACCGACCTATGCAAAGCAGCAGTACATTATTTCCCGTCGCCTTGCTCAGTGCCGAGCGTCGCGGCGACCTCAGTGAAGATGTCTATCGCATCAAGGCCGGCTTGGGTCCCGATCCCAGCGTGGAGCTGGCCGTGACCCGGCTGGGCTTGGCTGACCAGAACACCGCCCAGGGTATTCCGGTCATCTTGCTGCATGGCAGCTTTTCCAATCGGCGTTTCTGGTATTCACCCAAGGGCGGTGGCCTTGGGGCCTACCTGGCCCGGGCCGGCTTCGATGTATGGATCCCCGAGATGCGTGGTCACGGGCTGTCGCCGCGCAATCGGGATTGGGCACAGAACACGGTGGCCGCCTACGCGCGCGACGACGTACCGGCCATCGGTGCCTTCGTGCATGAGAAAGCGGGCAGGGCGCCCCTGTGGATTGGGCATTCGTTGGGCGGCACTACCTTGGCGGTCGCCCTGGGGAGCGGCGCGTTGGCTGCGCAGCATGTGTCGGGTGTGGCGCTATTCGGTTCCCAGGTAAGCCGCAGCTACTGGCCGTTGAAAGTGCCTCCGGTGGTGTGGGGCATGCGGTGGCTGCTGCGCCGCTGGGGGCATTTGTCTGGCTCGCGCTTTGGGCGCGGGCCAGAGGATGAACCCGTCGGCCTTGCCTTGGAACACATGCGCTGGCACGGATTGTTCGGGCGTTTTGGCGACAAGCAGGGCGACTGGTGGGCAGGCCTTGCTCAAGTCGACGTGCCGACCCTGGCCGTCGCAGCCACGGCCGACCAGCAGAGCCCGCCGTGGGCCTGCCGCACGTTGTTCGAGCAACTCGGTGGCGCGCACAAGCAGTTCCTCTGCCTTGGGCCTGCGGCGGGCTTCGATGCCTTTGGCCATGCGGACATGCTGGCCAGCCAGGCTGCCCACGTGCAGGTATGGCCGCTGGTAGAACGCTGGCTGCGTGAGCCCAGGTTGCCGGTGCATGCGTCCATTGAGGCCTTGGCGCTCGTGCCCGCGCTATGAAAGGCGCTGACCGTGCGGTCTCGGGTGACTGCGGTGTGCTCCAAGGTGTAGCCTTGGCCCTCAATCGCTTTCGTTGTGACTGACAGGAGCTTGCCATGCAGCATTACGTAACGCCCGACCTGTGTGACGCCTATCCGGACCTCGTGCAGGTGCTGGAGCCGATGTTCAGCAACTTTGGTGGCCGCGATTCGTTCGGTGGCCAGATCGTCACCATCAAGTGCTTCGAGGACAACTCGCTCGTGCGTGAGCAGGTCGAACTCGATGGCCGGGGCAAGGTGTTGGTGGTCGACGGCGGCGGCTCGCTGCGTCGCGCCCTGTTGGGCGACATGCTTGCCGAAAAAGCGGCGAAAAACGGCTGGGAAGGCCTGGTGATCTACGGCTGCGTGCGCGACGTCGACGCACTGATCCAGACCAACGTGGGTGTGCAGGCGCTGGCCAGCCACCCGCTCAAAACCGACAAGCGTGGCATTGGCGACCTCAACGTCGTGGTGAGTTTCGCGGGCGTGACCTTCAGGCCCGGTGAATACGTGTACGCCGACAACAACGGCGTACTGGTCTCGCCAAGCCCGTTGCAGATGCCGGAGTGACGCGCCGCTGGCGCTGATGGAGCTTTGATGTTCGAGGAAGACAACGCGCAGTGGGGGCTGGTGCATGCCCTGGTGCTCGATGGCAAGGGCGGGGCACGCGCCATCGCCCGAACCGAGCTGGCCGATTTGCAACTGCAACCTGAGCAAAGCCTCTGGTTGCACTGGGACCGCAGCCACCCCCAAACCCGGTCATGGCTGCTGAGCGAGAGTGGCCTTAGTGAATTCGCCTGCGAGCTGTTGCTGGAAGAGAACACTCGGCCGCGCTTGCTGCCGATGGCCGACGAGCAATTGTTGCTGTTTCTGCGTGGGGTCAACCTCAACCCTGGTGCCGAGCCTGAGGACATGGTTTCGGTGCGAATCTTCGCCCAGGCCCAGCGCGTGATTTCGCTGCGCTTGCGCCCGCTCCGGGCCAGCGACGAAGTCCTGCTGCAACTGGAGCAGGGCAGGGGGCCGAAGACAGCTTCCGAGTTGCTGTTGCTGATGGGCGAACTGCTGACCGAGAAAGTCCAGGGTTTGGTCAGCGATCTGTCCGAATTGGTCGACCTCGAAGAAGAAAAGGTAGAGGTTGACGAGCGACACCTGCCTGATCAGGGCAGCTTGCAGCAGATCCGCCGCCGCGCGGCTGGGCTGCGACGTTTCCTGGCCCCGCAGCGCGACATCTATGCACATCTTTCACGCAGCAAGTGGAGCTGGTTTGCCGAGGTCGATGCCGATTACTGGAACGAGCTGAACAACAGCCTGATCCGCTATCTCGAAGAGCTCGAACTGACCCGCGAACGTGCGGCATTGGTGCTTGAGAGCGAAGACCGCCGCCGCAGCGAACGGATGAACCGCACCATGTACCGGTTTGGCATCATCACCTGCATCTTTCTGCCAATGAGCTTCATCACCGGGCTGTTGGGCATCAACGTGGGTGGCATTCCTGGGGCGCAGAACCCTTACGGGTTTCTCATGGCGTGCCTGGTGGTGGTGGGGCTGGCAGCAGGGCAATGGTGGTTGTTCCGGCGCTTGCAGTGGGTATAGCCGCCAGCGCGCCAGCAGCCAGGTCGACACAAGGTGTGACCCGTCGCCAGGCCGTCTCGTCTCTTGCTGATACTACGCGAGGTGCCCATGCACGATCCGTTCGAACAATCCCTGCGTGACCTGCTCAAGGCATCCCCGTCCGGCAATGACCGCCATGACCAGGATGATGCCGCCTGCCTGGGTCGCGTGCTCAAGACCGCCAACCGTCAGGTTGGCGCCGGTGATCTGTTCAGCTTGCTTGGCCGTTGGAGCCAGGCGCTGATGATCGCCATCAACAATGGCTCGGCGCACGTCGCGCCGGTGCGCAGACATTCTTCCCGCAACGCTGCCGCTGGCAGCAAAGCTGATAAGGCCGACTGAATATGGAACTCGATCTCTGGACCCAGAGCCTGGTCACCGCCATGACCGCCCTATGGACCAAGGTGGCGAACTTCATCCCCAACTTGTTCGGCGCGTTGGTGGTGGTGCTGCTGGGCTTTGTGGTAGCCAAGCTGCTCGATACCTTGCTCTCCAAACTGCTGGCCAAGCTTGGCCTTGATCGCCTGATGGCCGGTACGGGTCTGACCAAGATGCTGGGCCGGGTTGGCATTCAGGTACCGATTTCTACCCTGATCGGCAAGATCGTCTACTGGTTCGTGCTGCTGATCTTCCTCGTATCGGCCGCCGAGTCGCTGGGCCTGGAGCGCGTCTCGGCCACGCTCGACATGCTGGCCTTGTACCTGCCCAAGGTGTTCGGTGCAGCGTTGATATTGCTCGCGGGCGTGCTCCTGGCGCAGGTGGCCAACGGCCTGGTGCGCGGCGCTGCCGAAGGCGTGGGGCTTGAGTACGCCGCGGGGCTTGGACGCATCGTTCAGGGGCTGGTCATCATCATCAGCATTTCAGTGGCTATCAGCCAGCTGGAGGTCAAGACCGACCTGCTCAACCATGTGATCGTTATCGGCCTGATTACCGTTGGTCTGGCCGTTGCGCTGGCCATGGGCCTGGGTAGCCGCGAAATCGCGGGTCAGATCCTGGCGGGCATCTACGTCCGCGAGCTGTTCCAGGTGGGCCAGCAGGTGCGCATTGGCGAGGTAGAAGGGCATATCGAGGAAATCGGCACGGTCAAGACGGTGATCCTCACCGACGATGACGAGCTGGTTTCCCTGTCCAACCGAGAATTGCTCGAGCAGCGGGTCAATAGCCGCTGACCGCACAAAGCTGTTAATGTATGCCGCCGCAAAAACCGACCCTCCTGGGCGTTTGCGGCGACATTGACCTGACTGTCGGCCAGATTCGTTTTGAATAAAGTCCCCACGCCGCCCATGCGCTACGACCCCCGCGAACTCACTGACGAAGAGTTGGTGGCGCGCTCGCATGAGGAGCTGTATCACGTGACCCGCGCGTATGAGGAGCTCATGCGTCGCTATCAGCGAACCCTGTTCAACGTATGTGCACGTTATTTGGGGAACGACCGGGACGCGGATGATGTCTGTCAGGAAGTCATGTTGAAAGTGCTCTATGGTCTCAAGAATTTCGAGGGAAAATCCAAATTCAAGACCTGGCTTTACAGCATCACCTACAATGAATGCATCACCCAGTACCGCAAGGAGCGCCGCAAGCGCAGGTTGATGGATGCCTTGAGCCTGGACCCTGTTGAAGAGGCGTCCGAGGACAAGGCCCCAAAGGCCGAAGAAAAGGGCGGGCTGGACAAGTGGCTGGTCCATGTGAACCCGATCGATCGGGAAATCCTGGTGCTGCGATTCGTCGCCGAGCTGGAGTTCCAGGAGATCGCGGATATCATGCACATGGGGCTCAGCGCGACGAAAATGCGATACAAGCGTGCGCTTGACAAGCTTCGGGAGAAATTTGCCGGTCTGGATGAAACTTAACGACCAGCAAATATCTCTAACGAACCGGCGAGTTCTGCTAGACTCGCCGACGAGTTGTCCCCCCGGTTTTGGTGGGACTGCTTAACTATCACCAGATGGGGATTTAACGGATGAAACTGAAAAACACCTTGGGCTTGGCCATTGGTTCGCTCGTAGCCGCCACCTCGATTGGCGCTATGGCACAAGGCCAAGGCGCCGTCGAAACTGAAATCTTCTACAAGAAAGAATTCTTCGACAGCCAGCGCGACTTCAAAAACGACGGTAACCTGTTCGGCGGCTCCATCGGTTACTTCCTGACCGACGACGTTGAACTGCGTCTGGGCTACGACGAAGTCCACAACGCTCGTGGCGACGACGGCAAGAACATCAAGGGCTCCAACACCGCCCTGGACGCCGTTTACCACTTCAACAACCCGTACGACGCCATCCGTCCGTACGTTTCCGCTGGTTTCTCGCACCAGTCGATCGGCCAGACCGGCCGTGGTGGTCGTAACCACTCCACCTTCGCCAACGTTGGCGCTGGCGCCAAGTGGTACATCACTGACATGTTCTACGCCCGTGCCGGCGTAGAAGCTCAGTACAACATCGACCAGGGCGACACCGAGTGGGCTCCAAGCGTTGGTGTTGGTCTGAACTTCGGCGGTAGCCCGAAGAACCAGGCTGCTCCTGCACCTGCTCCAGTTGCTGAAGTCTGCTCCGACTCCGACAACGACGGCGTTTGCGACAACGTCGACAAGTGCCCAGACACCCCGGCCAACGTCACTGTTGACGCCGACGGCTGCCCGGCTGTTGCCGAAGTCGTTCGCGTTGAGCTGGACGTCAAGTTCGACTTCGACAAGTCGGTCGTCAAGCCTAACAGCTACGGCGACATCAAGAACCTGGCTGACTTCATGAAGCAGTACCCACAGACCACCACCGTGGTTGAAGGTCACACTGACTCCGTAGGTCCAGACGCTTACAACCAGAAGCTGTCCGAGCGTCGTGCCAACGCTGTCAAGCAGGTCCTGACCCAGCAGTACGGCGTAGAATCCAGCCGTGTTGACTCGGTTGGCTACGGCGAAACCCGTCCGGTTGCCGACAACGCCACCGAAGAAGGCCGTGCTATCAACCGTCGCGTTGAAGCTCAGGTAGAAGCCCAGGCCAAGTAATTGGTTTGAAGCTTCATGAAAAACCCGGCCTCGGCCGGGTTTTTCTTTGCCTGCATGACAGCATGTGATGTCTAGCAGGCAAGCACTGGTGTAAGGCCCAGCCAAGGCAGTGCTTGCCTGCTAGACATTTGTCTGTACGTTCATCTGCCCAGGCAGCCCTCCGCAGAAAACCTGCAGGCCAACATCGGGCTGTCCTGTGCCGTTGGTGATAGCTATAATCGCCCCCTCACTCACCCCGAGTCTTGCCTGCCCATGTATACCCTGGCCCGCCAGCTGCTGTTCAAACTGTCACCGGAAACTTCTCATGATCTGTCGCTGGACCTGATCGGTGCCGGCGGCCGGCTTGGCTTGAACGGCAAGCTGTGCAAGCGCCCGGCCTCATTGCCGGTCAAGGTCATGGGCCTGGATTTCGCCAACCCGGTAGGTCTGGCGGCTGGCTTGGACAAGAACGGTACGGCCATCGACGGCTTCGCCCAGCTGGGCTTCGGTTTCGTCGAGATCGGCACTGTCACGCCTCGCCCGCAACCTGGCAACCCCAAACCTCGGCTGTTCCGCTTGCCAGAGGCAACTGCCATCATCAACCGCATGGGTTTCAATAACCTTGGGGTTGATCATCTGCTGGGCCGTGTACGCGCTGCCCGTTACAAGGGCGTGCTGGGTATCAATATTGGCAAGAACTTCGACACGCCAGTCGAGCGTGCGGTGGACGATTACCTGATCTGCCTGGACAAGGTCTACAGCGCGGCCAGTTACGTCACTGTCAATGTCAGCTCACCCAACACCCCGGGGCTGCGCAGCCTGCAGTTCGGGGATTCGCTCAAGCAATTGCTCGATGCCTTGGCGGAACGTCGGGCACAGCTGAGCGCCCGTCATGGCCGGCATGTGCCCTTGGCCATCAAGATTGCCCCTGACATGAGCGATGAAGAAACGGCGCTGGTGGCCGCTGCGCTTGTCGAGTCAGGCATGGACGCGGTCATCGCGACCAATACCACGCTCGGGCGCGAAGGCGTGGAGGCCCTGCCGTATGGCGGTGAAGCAGGCGGGCTCTCAGGTGCCCCCGTACGCCAGAAGAGCACACGTATCGTTCAGGTGTTGGCCGGTGAGATGGGCGGCAAGCTGCCAATCATTGCCGCAGGGGGCATCACGGAAGGAAAACATGCGGCCGAGAAGATCGCCGCCGGTGCGAGCCTGGTGCAGATCTACTCGGGCTTCATCTATAAAGGGCCGGCGCTCATTCGAGAAGCCGTGGACGCCATCGCCGCCATGCCCAAGCGGTAAGCTTGCCCACAAAAAAAGGGCCCCATGAAGGGGCCCTTGGGCCTCAGCCCGCCGCCCTGGTGGGGCGTGCCTGTTAAATCGCGTGAATGTCCTCTATCAGCCTACGGCGTGATTTTCGTTGAGCCTGTGGATACCGGCGGTGCCAGTCATACCGTCCCAGTTGTCACCACGGCCCTCCCGCCAGCCGTTGATCCAGGCTTGACGAACAGATGGCAGGGTAAAGGGGCAAAGCTCCCGGGATTTGCCGGTGACTCCATATTGGTAGCCACGTGAAAATGCTCTTTCCAACGGATCACGCTTAAGTCTTCTCATAGGGTGTTGCCCTCACTTGTTGACTGTAATGTCCCGTCGGCCTCATGGAGGCCGGGCAGAATCGTTCTGCCGGTATGGGCTCGCTGCCGGCGTCGCGAGCCTGAAGTGCCGCTTCGTTGCGATGCGGCCTGTGCTCAGTTCTAACCAATGCAGGTGACGGTGGGAATGATCGATTTGTCATAAGCACGTAACCTTTCCAAGGGTCAGGGGATAAGTAAATAAATGCGACTCATCCTTATTCCCGCCGCAGCCCGCAGGATCGAGGGTTAGCCGAAGTTTGACGCCATTTTGCCATCGCCTCTGTGAGGCATTTGAAATACCTCGAAATGCGACGAAGGGTCACCTAGGCCCCGGTGTCGCGAGAATGTATGTACTGCTCGATGATCTAAGCTGTTTGTGCCGTCAGGCATGGATGGGTAAGTCGGGCGGCCCGGTCATCGCTCTTGCGTAAGGGGAGCGTGGCCACTTGCACACCTGTCGGAAAAGGGTGCAGGTAAACAGGGCGTCGCGATGCGTCGCAGCGCCAGTCTAATAGCCCTACTGTGCTGGATAACTCATGTCGGACCGTTTCGAACTCTACCTCACTTGTCCCAAAGGCCTTGAAAGCCTGCTTGCAGAAGAGGCCCGCAGCCTTGGCCTGGATGAGGTGCGTGAACACACCTCGGCTATTCGCGGGGCTGCCGACATGGAGACAGCCTACCGTCTGTGCCTGTGGTCCAGGTTGGCAAACCGCGTATTGCTGGTGCTCAAGCGGTTTTCCATGAAAAACGCCGACGACCTGTATGACGGTGTCAATGCCGTGGAGTGGGCTGACCACTTGGCCGCTGATGGCACCCTGGCCGTTGAGTTCAGCGGTCATGGGTCAGGGATCGACAATACTCATTTCGGCGCTCTCAAGGTCAAGGACGCCATTGTCGACAAACTGCGCAACCGTGAAGGCCTACGCCCGTCGGTGGAGAAGATCGACCCGGATGTGCGCGTGCACCTGCGCCTTGACCGGGGTGAGGCGATCCTGTCGCTGGACCTCTCCGGTCACAGCCTCCATCAGCGTGGTTATCGCCTGCAGCAAGGTGCAGCACCGCTCAAGGAAAACCTCGCTGCCGCCGTGTTGATTCGTTCCGGCTGGCCACGCATCGCTGCCCAGGGCGGCGCACTGGCCGACCCCATGTGTGGTGTCGGCACATTCCTGGTCGAGGCGGCAATGATCGCCGCGGACATCGCCCCCAACCTCAAGCGTGAGCGTTGGGGCTTCACGG
The DNA here is from genome assembly GCF_002420785.1 of Pseudomonas sp. UBA5666. NCBI lineage: Bacteria > Pseudomonadati > Pseudomonadota > Gammaproteobacteria > Pseudomonadales > Pseudomonadaceae > Pseudomonas > Pseudomonas sp. UBA5666. The sequence continues at coordinate 100,897 of NZ_DIIQ01000053.1, forward strand.
CGTGGCTGGGCCATGTGCCTGCGCTCTGGCGCAAGGTGCATGATCAGGCGCAGGCGCGGGCTGAAGCTGGCCTGGCCAAACCTGCGTTGTGGATCCGCGGCTATGAAGCCGATCCTCGCTTGATACAACCAGGGCGTAACAACGTCGAACGCGCAGGCCTGAGCGATTGGGTGAAGATCTATCAGGGTGAAGTGAGTACATTCGAGCCGCGCCCGGACCAGAACCAGAAAGGCTTGGTCATCAGCAACCCACCCTACGGGGAGCGTCTGGGTGACGAAGCCAGCCTGCTTTACCTTTACCAGAACCTTGGCGAACGCCTGCGTCAGGCATGCATGGGTTGGGAAGCCGCCGTCTTTACGGGCGCTGCGCAACTGGGCAAGCGCATGGGCCTGCGCAGCCACAAGCAGTACGCATTCTGGAACGGTGCACTGCCCTGCAAGTTGTTGCTGTTCAAGGTCCAGCCGGACCAGTTCGTGACCGGCGAGCGCCGTACCGAATCGGCTGAAGCCCTGCAAGCCCACCAGCCAGCGCAGGTGGCCAGCCAGCCTGCTCGCCTGTCCGAGGGTGCGCAGATGTTCGCCAACCGCCTGCAGAAAAACCTTCGGCAGCTGGGCAAGTGGGCTCGCCGCGAACAGGTCAGCTGCTATCGACTGTACGATGCGGATATGCCCGAGTATGCCCTGGCTGTAGACATGTATCAGGACTGGGTGCACGTGCAGGAATACGCCGCGCCGCGTTCGATCGATCCCGACAAGGCACAAGCGCGCCTGCTCGACGCGCTGGCGGCGATCCCCCAGGCCCTTGGTATTTCGCCACAACGCGTGGTGCTCAAGCGCCGGGAGCGTCAAAGCGGAACCCGCCAGTACGAGCGCCAGGCCACGGAAGGTCGCTTTCAGGAAGTGTCGGAAGCGGGGGTCAAGCTGCTGGTCAACCTGACCGACTACCTCGATACCGGCCTGTTCCTGGACCATCGGCCGATGCGCTTACGCATTCAGCGTGAGGCGGCCGGCAAGCGCTTCCTGAACCTGTTCTGCTATACCGCGACGGCTACCGTGCATGCAGCCAAGGGCGGGGCGCGCAGCACCACCAGCGTCGACCTGTCGAAAACCTACCTGGACTGGGCGCGGCGCAACCTGGCGCTCAACGGCTTTTCAGAGCGCAATCGTCTGGAACAAGGGGATGTCATGACGTGGTTGGAGGCCGAGCGTGAAAGCTACGACCTGATCTTCATCGATCCGCCCACGTTCTCCAACTCCAAGCGCATGGAAGGTGTGTTCGACGTTCAGCGCGACCACGTTCAGTTGCTGGACTTGGCGATGGCGCGGCTGGCCCCGGGTGGTGTGCTGTATTTCTCCAACAACTTCCGCAAGTTCCAGCTCGACGAGCACCTGTCTGCTCGTTACGCCGTGGAAGAGATCACCGCCCAGACGCTTGACCCGGACTTCGCCCGCAACAACCGCATCCATCGCGCCTGGAAGCTGCAGTTGCGGTGATGCGCCGACGCCTGTGCCCTAGCGGGGGGCACAGGCCATGCAGGTCACTTGGCGGCTGTACTGGCGTTTGCGCTGGGCTGGCGGTAGAGGTCCAGCAGCACCTGGTCCAGCACCTGCGAGGCGCCCCACGGTTTGGGGTCGTTGAGGATAGCGGCCACTGCCCAGGTATGGCCGTTGCTGTCACGGCTGAAACCCGCGATTGCCCGTACGGTGTTGAGCGTGCCGGTCTTGATGTGGCCCTCACCGGTCATGGCGGTGCGCTTGAGGCGTTTGCGCATGGTCCCATCCATACCCACCAGCGGCAGCGAGCTCATGAACTCGGCCGCGTAGGGGCTTTTCCAGGCCGCTTGCAGCATGGCTGCCATCTCACGCGTGCTCACGCGTTCGGCGCGGGACAGCCCTGAGCCGTTTTCCATCACCAGGTGCGGCGCGGTGATGCCTTTCTTGGCCAGCCACTGACGCACGACACGCTGCGCGGCACGGGCGTCATCGCCATCGGCATCGGTACGGAACTGGGCACCCAGGCTCAGGAACAACTGCTGAGCCATGGTGTTGTTGCTGTACTTGTTGATGTCACGGATGATTTCCACCAGGTCCGGCGAGAAAGCGCGCGCCAGCAACCGTGCGCTTTTAGGCACGTTTTCGATGCGGTCGGTACCTTGGATGGTACCCCCCAGCTCGTTCCAGATGGCACGCACCGCGCCGGCGGCATAGGTCGGATGATCGAGCAGCGAGAGGTAGGTTTGGGAGTTGCAGCCATCGCCTAACTGACCACTGACGGTCACGGTGATGCCGTCGGGCTGTGGCACGGGGTTGTAGCGTACGTCGCCGGCGCAATTCTTGCTGTTGACAGCCTTGACCTGGTTGTCGATGCGAATGCTGGCAATCGGCGGCTCCACGGCAACGCTGACCCTGCCGCCGTCGTTACGCGCCACGAAGCGCAAGGCCTTGAGATTGACCAGCAACGCGTCAGGCTTCACCAGGAACGGCTTGTTCTGATCACCCCCGTCGTCATTGAATTGCGGCAGGTTGGGCTGCACGAAATGGCTGCGGTCGAGCACCAGGTCACCTGTGATGGTGCGCACGCCGTTGGCGCGAAGGTCACGCATCAGCAACCACAGCTTTTCCATGTTCAGCTTCGGATCGCCCCCACCCTTGAGGTAGAGGTTGCCGTTAAGTACACCGTTGCTGAGCGTACCGTCGGTGAAGAACTCGGTTTTCCACTGGTAGGTCGGCCCCAGCAGCTCCAGGGCGGCATAGGTGGTGACCAGTTTCATGGTCGAGGCAGGGTTGACGGACACGTCGGCGTTGAACACCGTGGCTGTACCGGGGCCATCCAAGGGCAGCATCACCAATGACAATGCCGTGTCTTGCAGCTTATTGGCCTTGAGTGCCTGTTGCACCTTGGGTGGAAGGTTTGTATTGACCGCAGCTGCCTGGCTGGTCAGGGCCAAAGGCAGCAACAGGCCGGCGAGTACGATGGGGCGGAGCGTTTTGATCATGATAAACAGATACCCTGCAACGAGGAGAAAGGGCATTGGGGCTATAAATGGATGATGGCCCCAGAACGAATGCACACGCATTATGCCCCAAGCCCCCCGGGGTTGCGCCAGTTCGATGCACATGGGTTTCACATCAGGCCGCCGCGGCGAGTGTGTGTTAAGCACCGCAGCTTTTGCGCAGACCCGAAAGTAAAAAGGCCACCCCTGGGGGTGGCCTTCTGCGAACGAACCCGACAGAGCATTACTCTGCCTTGTTGATCGGCTTTTCCGGGTACCAGGCGTCGAGCAGCGGGCTGACTTCAACCTTGGTCAATTCGCTGCGGCCTTTGAGCCAGCTTTCGACGGCAGCGCGCTGCTCTTCGGTAACCGAGCCACGCTTGACCGAGCACACCAGACCGTAATCGTCACCGCCGACATAGTCGAGGCCGTTGGCATCCATGGCTTCGGCAAGGAACGCGTCGAGGAATGCATCGATTGCCTGGTCATCCAGATCCTCTTTGAATTCCAGGTTCAGCTCGAAGCCCAATTCCTGAAACTCGTCGACACACAGCTTCTTGCGCAGACGACGGGAGCGGTTTGTGGCCATGAAACAATCCTCTTAGGTAATAACGCCGCGCAGTCTATCAGTAAACACGCCCGGTTGCCCGCCTGCGTGCACGTGGTTGTCGACAGGTCCAGCGTCAGCGCTCGGTGCACGCGCCGCATGTGCCGGGCTAGGGCTTGCCGTCGCAGTCGCACTTGGGCAGGTGTGAGTTCGTCACAATCGAGGGCGATGCACGCTCGCATCAGCGCTGCCGCCTCTAGCATGCGTGCTGCGCTCAGGACTTTATGCGCATGGGCGGCGATTGCCTGCTGATCTTTATCAGGCTGCAGCTCCATCAAAAGCGTGAAGTCTGTCTCCAGGCTTTGTAGCAGCGTCTGGAGAAATCGCCTATGGTCAGCCGGGTCATGCCCGACCACCGCGCTGAGCCCATTAAGGCAATACGGCTTGCACCGGTTCTTTTTCCGACGCTGCATGTTCACTGCTGCAAGGCGTTGACTCAGGGTGCTGAGGCTGATGGGCTTGAGCAGGCAATCATCCATGCCCGAGCTCAGGCATTTGCGCCGTACCTCGGGTTGTGCGTTGGCGGTATAGCCCAGGATCGTGCAGCGCCTTCGTCCCGTCCGCTGCTCTTCGGTGCGTACCGCCGTCGCCAACTGGTAGCCGTTCATGTGGGGCATGTTGCAATCGAGCACCAGCACGTCGAAGTCGCCTGCACGCCAGGCCATCAGGCCTTCGCGACCGTCCGTGGCCGTGGCGTGCTGCAGCCCGAGGTAACCGAGCTGCTGTGCCATCAGTTGCAGGTTGGCAGGGTGATCATCGATCACCAGTACGTTGAGGTGGGGGTCAGGTGCCTGCAAACGCTCGACTGCCGGTGTCGATCGCACTGCAGGATCAGCTTGTTGCAACGGCATCTTCACCCGGACCTGGGTGCCCAGGCCTTCCAGGCTCTTGATGCTGAGGTCGGCGCCCATCATTTCGCAGAGTGTACGGCAAATGGTAAGGCCCAGGCCCGTACCGGCGCGTGCCCCCTGACTGTGCGGGTTCGCCTGAACGAACGGATTGAACAGCCGTTGTACGTCGTACGGGTGGATACCGATGCCGCTGTCACGCACCTCCATGTCCAGCAGCGAGCTGGCGCTGTCTGTGTCTTGTACAAGCCTGGCGTGGATGCGTACCTGGCCGTGCTCGGTGAACTTGATGGCATTGCTCACCAGATTGGACAGCACCTGCTTGAAGCGCAAGGGGTCTAGCAGCACATGGCAACGTGCCGCTGGCTCGATGATGACTTCCAGCGCCAACCCTTTCTGCCGGGCCTGGCCCTCGAAGATACGCCCCACCGACTCGAGCAATGCAGCCAGATCCACCACCTCGGGGACCAGGGTGAGGTGCCCTGACTCTATGCGCACGATGTCCAGTATGTCGCCAATCAAGCCAAGCAGGTCCTTGGCCGAATGGTGAGCCAGCTGAAGGGCGCCGCGATCGACCTGGCCCTGCTCGGCACGCTTGACGGCGAGTTCGAGCATGCCGATGACTGCGTTCATGGGCGTGCGGATTTCATGGCTGATGGTGGCCAGGAAGGTACTCTTGGCTCGGTTGGCGTCATCGGCCTGCTGCTTGGCCTGGCGCAACTCGTTGACCAACTGGCGGCGGTCGCTGATGTCGATCCATCCGCCAATGATGCCCTGGACCTCGCCCAGCGAATCCCGGTAGGGCAGGATCCAGTGGTAGATGGTGATTTCCCGGCCCTTGATGTGCAAGGGCCTGTCCATGATCAAGGGCGACCCGGCCGCCATCACCTTGCGATAGTCGTCCTGGATCTGTCGGGTCTGCTCGCGGTCGGCAAACAGGCTGCTCTCCAGTTGCTTGCCCAGGACCTCCTCGGCACTGGCCTGCACCGCTTCGAGGTAGCTGTAGTTACAGCTCTGCAGGCAACCCTCTCGATCACGAACGTACATCGGGTGTGGCGTACCGTTGAGCAATGCACGCATGAATGCCACCTGATCGTTCAGGGCGCGCTCCGCTTGCTGGCGTTGATGGATCTGCAAACGCAGACGGGCGTTCCACAGCAATGCCAGCAACAGCAATACCGCTGCACCCAGGGCTACAAGTACCGTCAAGCGGCGAAAGCCCTCGCCCTGGGTATCTTCGAACAGGGTGTAGCCTCGCCAGCGGTTGTTGATCACCCCCAGCTCTTCAGGTGAAATGCTCGAAAGCGCCTTGTCCAGAATCGAAATGAGGGTTTTGGAAGGTGTGCTGGTGGCGATGGCATAACTGGCAGGCTCACTGCCCACTGTGGTGCGGATGATCAGGTCAGGATTGCTGGCCAACGCGTGGTTGGCGTCGATCAGCGTTGTGATGACGGCGTCCACTGCTCCGCTGTTGAGCAGGGCCATGGAATAGTACGAGCTTTCCGTTTCGATCCAGCCGATTTGCGGGTGATAGCGCGAGAGCATGGTGTCCAGGGCGCTGTAGCGTGTGATTGCGATCCGCTTGCCGCGCAGTTCGTCCAGCGAAGTGGCTGCCGCGTTGCCCTTGCGATTGACCAGCACATAAGTGCTGTCCAGATACGCCTGGCTGATCTGCAGATCGTTCTGGTCGATGCTGCCGCTTGCCAAGGCGGCGATGACATCGGCGCGGCCGTCCTTGACCCGTGCGATCATGTCCGCGATGCCACTGGCCCGTTGCACCTCGAAGCGCAAGCCCGTACGCAGGCTGATCAGCTCAAGCAGGTCGGCGGTGATGCCACGAAAATAACCCGAGTTGTCGAAGTAGGACAATGGCGCTGCCGTACCGTCGACAACGACACGCATGACCGGATGTCGCTGCAACCACTGCGCTTCGGTACGCGTCAGTCGAAGCTTGCGATCGGTCAGAAGCAGATCGCTGCCTGCGCTCCAGCGTTTGAATATGCTCGACCGCAGGGCGGAGGACTGACTGTCGAGCGTCGCATTGACCAGCGCGAGCAGCACCGTGTCTTGTTCGCGCAGGGCGAAGCCGAAGCCAAACGCTTCATGGTTGCCAAAGCTGGCCATGCGCAGCCTTGGAAGGTGACCGCGGTTGAGTTGGTAGTGGGTGGAGATCGTGTCGCCGATGAAGACGTCTGCCTGGCCGAACGCCACCGCATTCAGGGCTTCGCTGGATGACCCGAAGGCCAGGACCTTGGCATCGGGATAGACACTGAGTACCTCTTTCCTCGGCAGGTAGTGATACAGCATGCCTAGGCGCATGCCTGACAGGCCAGTATCCAGCGCCCGGTGTTCGTCTTCGCGGGTGACCAGCACGGGTTGGTCGATGGCGTAGGCGTGCGACAGCACCACGCCTTCATAGTTGGCGTCATAGCCGTTGGCACTGCCCAGCAGATCGATGTCGCCTTGTTTGAGCGCTTGCAGCGCCGTTTGGCGGCTTGGATAGCGCAGCACGCGGACCGGCAGATCAAGCGCCTTGCCCAATAGGCTGGCGTACTCTGCGGTGAGGCCCTGATAGTCGCGCCCGCCACTGCTGATGTCGAAAGGTGGATAATCCGGAGCAGATGTGCCAATCACCAGTTCGTGGCGAGCATTCAACCATTGCTGCTGTTCTGGAGTAATTGCAGGTATGGCGGGTCGCGCAGTGGAGCGGGCGACCAAGGACAACTGGGACGCGCCTTGCTGCCCGGCGTTAGCCAGGTTGCCCAGCAGCATGGCGACCAGGAGCAGGAGGGCGATAGAACGTGCCATGGAGCCCTCAGACCAGTGCGTTGCGCTTGGCCATGTCGATCAGGTCGACCAGCGTGCTGGCTTCGAGTTTGTGCATGAGGCGTTTCTTGTAGGTGATACACATGTTTACAATTGGTGCCCAAGCTTCCTCGAGAGGGCGCCATGCCTACCGCATTCAGTTACGCACGTTTCTCCAGCGCCCGTCAGAAGAGGGGTAGCAGCCTTGAGCGGCAAAAGGTGATGTTGGCCAACTGGCTATCCCTGCACCCTGAATATTCCCTGCACGTTGAGACCTATCAAGACTTGGGTAAGAGTGCTTGGAAGGGCGATCACATCAAGGAAGGCGGCGACTTTGCAAAGCTGCTGGCGGCGGTAGAGGAAGGGGTGATCAAGAGCGGGGATGCCGTGTTGGTGGAGGCTATCGACCGCACTGGGCGTCTTCCTGTGTTGGAAATGCTGAGCACCATCGTTAGCCCTATCCTGAGAGCTGGGGTGTCGATCATTACCCTAGAGGACGGAATAGTTTTCACAGAGGCGAGCCTGAATGAAGGCGGACACATCTACATTCTGGTTGGCAAGATTCAAGCTGCTCGCCAGTACAGCGATAACCTGAGTCGTCGGCTAAAGGGTTCGTATGATTCGCGTCGTAGGCTTGCTAAGGAAGAAGGCAAAACCCCGAAGCGTCATACGCCGGTATGGCTCACTTCTGAGGGTGTGGTGATTCCAGAGGTTGCTGAGCAGATTAAGGTGGCTTTCGAGCTCTACACATCAGGGCTTGGTAAGGCTGTGATTGCCAAGCGTATGCGTGAATCTGGTGTGCCTGCACTGGCTAAAACCTCTGGACCGGGTGTGGAGGGCTGGCTTCGTAATGAGGTTGCTATAGGGCGTTGGAACGGGTCTGAGGTGTACGAGCCAATCATTGACCAATCCCTTTACCACCTCGCACAGATTGAGGGGGAGAGGCGTAAGACTGCACCACCGGCCAAGACAGCCACGCATTTTTACGTTGGGCTTGTGAAGTGTGGTAGCTGTGAAGGCAATTTCATCATGCGCACGATCAAGGGTGTGCAGGTGAGTATGCGGTGCAGAAAGCGGCAGGAGCTGAAAGGTTGTGATAACAAGAAAGTGATTCCTAAGACGGTTATTGATGCTGTTTACGAGCGAACGTCAAAGTCTGCAACGCATAGGCTGGTGGCAAAAGAGCGCAGCGGAGTTAATGAGAAAGCCATCATCGCGGCTGAGGCCAAAATCCTAGAACTGTCGAAAGGGATTCAGACTATGGTTTCTGCTTTCAGTGCCTCGATTAAGATTCCAGAGGTGGCTAGTCAGATTCAGGCACTGCATGGAGAAAGGGAGGCCGCTGAGCGAGAATTGGCAATCCTTAAAGCCACTGTAGAGCGTCCGCCAAACATGTGGAGAGTGCAAGGCCGGGTGGAAGACCTTGAGAGAAATGACCCCCAGCGTCTTGCTGCCATGCTTCGTAATGCTGGGTACACCATCACAATCTATTCTGATGGTAGGCTAAGCACTTCTGAATCTGGCACAGTGTATCGTTACGTTGGAGTTAATCGGAAGGAAGATAAATACAAACTCATGTGGGGTGACACAGAGCTGCTTGTTTCCAAGGTGAGCTATGTGGATGATGGTGAAGATTGGATGCACTGGGAGCCTGTTGGGGAAGGCAGTGAGTCTGAGTGGGATGCTGACGATCCAGAGGCTATGCAATCGCGGTGGGAGTAAATTTTCTAGGTTCTAGTGGGGGGTATTATGGGAAAAATGCTAATCAATGGCGGTAACGCGATTATAAACGTTTCTGTGTTTCCTGATTTTTGCCCGATCTGTAATGTTGGTATTAACCCCCAGTTTGTAAGCGGTTCATATTGTAGTACTCAGCAGGAAGTAGATGCTCTTTTTGTATGTCCAAAGGTTACATGTAAGAAAATGTTCATAGCCACCTATAGGCATGAAGCGATGAAGGGGGTCTATCACTTAAAAACACTAATGCCGCGTACTCCCAAGGCAGTTGAAATTATTCCAGAGGTGAAGGATATATCGCCCCGGTTTGCTGAGATTTTTATTCAAGCAACTCAAGCAGAAGAGTACGGCTTGGATGAGGTTGCGGGGGTGGGATACCGGAAGTCATTGGAATATCTCATCAAGGATTACTGTGTTGCACAGCATCCTGATAAAGAAGATGACGTTAAGAAGCGTCCAGTCGCACAGGTGATTGAAGGCTTTGTGACTAATGAAAACATAAAGCAGTGTGCTAAGCGTGCGATTTGGCTGGGGAATGATGAAACCCATTACGTCAGAAAGTGGGTGGATAAGGATATCAAAGACCTCAAGCTATTGATTCAGATTACTGTTAGCTGGATCCAGCAGGAAGTGATCACTAAGAAGTTGTTGGAAGATATGCAGTAATTAGTCCTTTTCTAAGTGGGAGAGGGTGGGTAGTGGATATTCACTTGGCTGCAGATTTGGCATTGTTCATTTCAATAGCCATCGTAGGTTGGCTGATAAAATTTTATCTCCCCGGCTATATGGGTGAAAAAGGAAAGAATCTGGCGACGAAAGAAGACATAGCCGAGATTACGAAAAAAATTGAACAAGTGAAGGTTGAGTATGCCAAGCAGCTTGAGCTTTACAAATCTGGTATCTGGAAGACACAACAGCGATACCTGCAAATGCAGGAGGTAGAAAAGTTGAAGGTGGAAGCTTTCAAGAAAGCTGTGGTTAACGTGGCTAAGATAACTGACATCATTAACATCTATCAAATACACTCGTCTAATAGTGAGATGAATGCTGCCATAGCACAAATGGCTCATGATAAAGAGAATGAGGCGTTGGAGAAGGCGAGTTGGGATATGCACCTTGAGCACAAAGACAAGGCGGCAAAGCTGTATTCTGACTTTCGAGGGTTGATAGTCGAGCTGGGTGGTACGTTTGCCTTGTTTTCAGTTTATTTCCAACCGGCATTGACAGAGAGCTTGCACAGAATTCTTACGATGGCTCATGGAGCTGCTGAACTTAAAATGTCTTGTGCTGAGTTTAGCGAACGATTGAAAACTGAGTACAGCAAGGGACATGACTTAAATAAAAGCCGTCAGATTGTTGGTGAGCACTATGATACGCTTTGGGATGTGAAGCCGATAACAGCAGAAAGCAACCGATTCTTTCAGCTTATGAGAGATCATATCAATCTCACAGACAATGAGTGATGACTGTATTCTGAGTATGATAAAGCCCGCTCAAGGCGGGCTTATACATTATATCGGTTTCAGGCGGGAATTTCTTCCAGCTCCTTCTCAGCCTCTTGCAGGTCCTGTGTCATCTTCTCAATATCACATTTCAGGCGTTCAATCTTGGATTGTAGGCTTTTCTTGTAGGCACCCTGCAATCGTGCTATCTCTGCCTTGATAGCGTTAGGAGTGTTGGGGATGGCAATGGGTGGGTTGGTTTTGGTGCTGTCACCACTGGCATTAACTTCCTTTACGACGACCCAAAGTCTGAAAGTGGCGTATGGTGGTACTGCTACACCTGCTTTAGATTGCTCCTTGAGAAATGTCAAAGACTCCTTGCCACTAGTGAAGAAGTCGGCTAGCAGAGCCTCTTTCTGTGCCTTGTTAATCTTGGATTGCACATAGCCGTGCTGGTAATTCCAAGACTGGCCGTCTTTGAGATTTGCGAGAAGACCTTCTGGTGGTTCAATGCGCTTGGAAGCCATTCTGTTACGCCTCTAGAATACGTTGTGTGAGCTGATTCTAGAATGAGAAAGCTAGAATGTAAATGAAATTTTCTGAGAATTGTGTGTGAAAAACCTCCCGCCCGCCGCTAGAATAGGGCACATTGAGCAATCCTTGAGCTTCTGGCTTAAAAAATAATAGGGGTATTGGGAGAGCTATCAAGCACGAATCACCAGCGTCAACCAGAAAGACTCAAAGGGCACCAAAAATAACTAGGCAGGGGGTGCCGTTGGGCTTCCTTTCAGTGTGGCTCATACTCAAAGTGGAAGGTCGTGTCAGCCGAAACGGCTGGATGGCACGTAATCCGTGGCTTAGAGCGAATCCGCTTAGGTAGAGCGCCTAAGTACCTGCCCTTTAGAACGAAACGTTGAGGGCCAACATCAGGCGCCTTACAGATGTGGCTGTGAAATCACTGCCCCTTGGAGTGCGTTGGCCCTTTCTATTGAGGCAATCTGCTACAGACTGGAGAGTGTTAATCTTGTTGTACAGGCAGGATTCAAGGTGAGGGCGAATTGTTTCTTGGTACTTCTCGATATTTGACATACGCACATTGTTGGCGGTTGTGATATCAGCCACTGCACGGCCCTTGGCTTGAGCTTCTGCACGATTGGCCACCTTCTGCTGGGCGACTGCATCACCAGCGTCTGCACGTCTTTGGAGTGATTTCAGAGCTTCCTTTGTACGGGTGGCGATGAACTCCCGTTCCTGTTGGGCAAGGGCTGCGAAAAGGTGGAGTTGAAACTTGTCTGCCTGTGGCATGGTGGCCACCTTGAAATCAACCTGCTCCATCAGTTGCGCGATGTGCAGCACGGATCGGGAAAGACGATCCAGCTTCGCTACCAGCAATTGAGCGTTGTGCAGTTTGCACGCTGCCAGTGCCTTTGCACCTTCTGGACGATCCTCAAGGGCGAGCTTGCCGCTTACCACATCCACATACTCACCAATGACTTTCCAGCCGTTTGCATGTGCTGCACGTTGGATGTAGTCGCGTTGTGCATCCAAGCCCAAGCCAGATTCACCTTGGCCCTTGGTAGAAACTCGGATGTAAGCGACGACGTTAATCATGGTGGTGCACTCACTGCGTTCACTGTGTGTGAGAGCACTGTAAAGCTCATGACAGTAGATTGTCAATTGGGCATACGTTCGTCTAAGCAAATGACAAATCGTGAATTCTACGTTGACCGCAGGGACTCTATCCCTGACGCGATGGCTTCGGCGTTGGTGTCGAGGGTGTGCAGAATGCTCAGCATGTTGTCGTGCACGGTGGTTGAGCCCCGTTGGGCTATCCATAGCGACAACTCTTCAAGGCCGGCACGAAGTGCTTGCTGATTGAGGTGCAGTAGTTCCAGCGTGTCAGCAGTGACTGAGATACGGTCGTCCATGAAGTAGTCCTATGAGGGGTCGAGTCTGAGTGTAGCGTCGATCTGACTGGTTACAGACCCTTAAGAAGCTCGGAAAGGGACATGCTCAGGCCGTCAGCAAGCACCTTGGCCGCTTCAAGGCTGGGGTTAGCTGTGCCTGTCTCGATGCGGGACATGTAGGTACGGACAAAGCCGCATTTGTCAGCGAATGCTTCTTGGCTGAAGCCTTGACTGCTGCGTAGGTCGCGGATTCTTTGGCCAAAGGCTTTTCGTAGGTGTTGGTTTGTCTGCATCACTGCATGATGATTTGATGCACCCTGATCGTGAACACACTGACTGATGACACACCAAGTGATACATTAGGCAGAACTCCACATATCGGTGGACAACCGTAATCATTTCAGGACGGATCATCTATGAATGAAAAGCTTTTCGTATTGGCCAGCCAGAAGAAGACGACCAATCACGTGCTGCATCTGCTTCTATGCATTCCAACGTTCGGCCTGTGGCTGATCGTCTGGCTACTGGTTGCGGGAAGTAACAGCAAGCACAATGCACGGATACAGAAACAGATGAGCCATGTGCTCGACTACAAGGTACAGGGTCTGAGCGATGTTGAAACCTATCAAAGGGTAGCGGCTGACGAAGCAGCCAGCAAACGTAGAAACGACCAGATTTTCGTCTTCACAGTTATCGCAGTGAGTGTGGGATTGTTCCTGCTCATGAAGTAGCTTTCACCTGATGAGGTGAAGCCAATTGCTCCGAACCAAAAGCGGCAAGCTTTCCGCTGGTTGCTCTGTAGCTGACCGTAGGTCAGGACCGTGGACACCTAACGGTGTAGAGGGGGTGAAACAAAAATCACCCCCAAATCTACTAATCCGCTTCTTCCACAGCTGACGCTGTTCCTGTGCACGATATATGATCCGCAGGATTGAGTTTTGCACGATCAGAGCGTAGCTCTAAGCTGCTTGAATTGTTGTCCAACCATGTTATTGGTTGGACTAGTACGCTTGGCCGTTAGCGTCAGCTAAAAAATGACAGCTGTTTTCATTTGAGACAGCTTTGTTGTTTGTTTTCCTGGTGTACAACTCATTGCTTGCGCAATAGGGGTAAGGGATTTTATCCCCGAGTCAAACGCATTTGGTTTAGACCTGTCGGTCATGTTGCGTGCTGTCCGATGTCCGACCCTATACATATGGTGGGCGCCGTTCGGACATGCGTGTGGCAGGAGTCAGTTGGCTGCTGCCAGCCATCCCTGTGACTCAGCGAAATCAAGGAAGTGATCAGCATCAGTCGGCTCTGGCATCTGGCGTCTATCCTCAGTATTCCGCACCAATGGCGCTTCATGGTCTGGAGTACCCTGAAGTGCATTTGTGACCTTGGTTGTGCGTTCAAAGAGCTTCGCCGTTGGCTCTGTACCAAGTCCGCTGACAAGCTTCAGGATGTGCTGCCTAGCAGCATACACTTGCTTTCGTTGAGCCAAGTCAGCACCTTCACTGTCATCTGAGGCACAAACAGTGTGGAGCTCCATGAATTCGTTGACGGCTTCATCGACACGAGCCATCAGGCTCAATGCTACCTGTTCAAGGAAAAGACGACTTGCAGTAGGTGCTTGGTCGTCGACCCAATCCATAACGAAAACAGGCTGAGTGCCGTCTGTACCTGAGCGATCACGAACCTTGTTCCTTACACGCTTGATTACGCTGTCGTCGAATGAGCTCTCATAGCGCCCTTCCACAGTGTTCCACTTGCAGCCGTATTCTTCGTGCAGAATGCCTCGGAGCTCATGGTCTTTGACTCCTTGTGCACGAGTTGCGAGTTCGTATACACGACTCACTGACCTGCTAAACGGGGTGGAGATTTCCTTTGGTACATCTTTTACAAGCAGTTTTACCTTACGCTCAGGAAGCCCAGTGGCTGCAATGATTGCAGCGTAAGATTTTCCCTCACGGCGCAGTTGTACTGCCCATTCCTCAAGCGTGGACGCAGTGGTGGCCGGTGCTCGTGGCGTGAGGGCTGGTGCTTGAGCGTGCTCGTCATTGGCCGAGCTGGCAGGAAAATTCAAAAAGGATGGGTGCTGCATTCGTAATCTCCTCTAGTTCATTTCGATAGGCAGTTCCTTTCGGGTTGTGCCGGTTAGGTTTGGTGAATTACAGGCGTTAAAAAGCCCCCTTGCAAGGCACCAATTTGGTGATCGCAGTGGAGGCTTCTAAGCTATCTGTCTACCTACTGGGTAGGCGGCGGATTATACGCATTTAGCGACAGCCGGTCAAGAGCGGCGGTTGACGTGGCTGATTTTTTCAGAAACTGTTTTTCATGGTGGGAAACGCTTTTTGCTTAGTCCAGACAGCATATCCGTCCCGTAAACATTGAGCGTTGCATAGCGCATGTCAGGAAAAGGTCGTGTGGGGGTCAAGGTTTAACCTAGGTTTTTGATAGGTTTTCCAAGGTTAATTTATATGCCTCAATGCTTCCGCCATTGCTCTAATTGGGGTCCTGCTACCGTAGATGCCGAAGGTTACGGAGGTGTCTTCATGTCCCATCATGCGTTTGATTAACGAGTCCTGCACGCCAGCATCACGCAGGTCATGGATGAAGGTGTGGCGGCCAAACCATTTTGAGGCGGTGAGCTTGCTCAGGCGTTCGTTCATCGTCACGGCAGTAATGGTCTTTAAGGTGGTGTCC
Source organism: Pseudomonas sp. UBA5666 (assembly GCF_002420785.1). NCBI lineage: Bacteria > Pseudomonadati > Pseudomonadota > Gammaproteobacteria > Pseudomonadales > Pseudomonadaceae > Pseudomonas > Pseudomonas sp. UBA5666. The sequence goes on from NZ_DIIQ01000053.1 coordinate 115,920, forward strand.
GGCTCGACCATCTGCCTCAGCGTCTTGCCTTTAAACTTGGTGCATAAAGCGAAGTACACCGAGCACAGGCAATTCTAGTCCTATGGCGTGCTAAAATCCGGTGGTATTGATTCACCGGATTCTGGACCATAGCTTAGAACTAGAATACGCTTTGAGCGTAAGCCATAAGCTTGCCGCCACGCGTCTCCACTTCGCGACTGATAACGCATTCGTTACCAATCTGAGCCACGTAGTACACCTTGCTAAGCTTGAGGCTCTTGTACGCTGCGATAAACGGAGTGGCGATTTCGCCTCTAAGCTCTTTAAGTCGATCTTCATCTAGATTTGGTGAGTAGTTCCGAAATTCCTTGACCCACACGGTGTCTACATTTCTGGCTTTCTTCCATCCGGCGTCTTCCAAGGTGCCGTACAGGTCGGCTCGCTTCTCCTCTGCTCCTACTAGGTCCAGAGATAGCATCACTCTAATCATTTGTCGCATCCTTTCATTGTGTTTCGTTAACCGCAAATTACGGTGCGATCCCTATATGAGGCTTGCACGATAGCTTTTCAATGGCGGACGTTGATTTTTTCTCGTAGATTGTGTTGCTTCCTGCGGATGGTCAAATGATAGCCAATCTCCCTTAGCTACAAGCTCCTGTAAGACGTTTAGAGGGTGTTTTAGTATAAGGGTAACATGTTCCCTCACACGGATTTAGGTCGCCTCCAGCGCCCGTAATAGGCCATCTATGAGTGGTTTTTCTTTTGTGGTAATCTAGCGTCAATAACAAAGAGTCTATGTCGGAGTTGCAATGCCATTCTTACCAATACCAAGTTGGGAGATCATCGAGGAAGGACGTTCCTATCTCAAAGCTGCTGTGCTGATTGTTGAGCATGGTGATGTGGGGCAGTGGCGTCCTGCATGTGTTCTTGCTGGGTTCTCAATGGAGCTGTTTTTAAAGTCGTTCCTTGCCAAAGATGATAGCAAGCCCCTTGATATCGCTTTCCCTAACGGATTGCAGATGTATCAAGGTGGCGTGTCAGCTAGCAGGGGGCATGAATTGGATAAGCTGTTTGACAAGATACCAGCCAACTATCAAAAACTCATTCTTGAAGCATCGCAGGAGCTTGAACCTCTCTTGCCCCTCAAGCAGAAGCTTAAGGAGTTTGCTGGATACTTCTTTGACGGCAGATATGGCTATGAGACAAACGCTATCGGCGTGCTTAGGATGGATGTGCTAGAGGTGGCAGGGCATTTGGAGCGCGTGTGTATTGCTGTTGCACCAAAACCTATTCCAATGTCAGAGCTTTGATTATAAAGAGAGCCCGCCTAGAGCGGGCATTTTTTGTCTGGTGATCAGTCGTCACCATAAGTGGCTGCTTTGGTGTCATCCAGCAGTGATTGTGATGGTCTTACTCCAATCTCTAAACTAGCCCAGTCCCGCACGCTTTTGGCCACTCCATGAAAACCCGGAAACAACGTAGAACCATCCACGCCAAGCTTAGATCAGAGGATTAAGAGATCAGGTGCTTGGTCAACCGGTAAAGTGATTTTAAAAAGTGATCTAGCTGTGGCGCCACCACCGTAGATTTCTTGTACGTCCTCTAAGGTGAGTACTTTTCAAAGCTATAGTCTTTCACTTTATAAGTTGTGAACAAGCCAGATTGGGCTGCTTGGTTTTTGCTTGTGCCGCCCGGAGTCCTGATGATAGAAACAGTATCCCAAGCATCAGAGTTGCTTGTGTCCAATGCCCATATGGCTATTCGCTCATTACCATCATTCAATTCAAAATTGGCAGATGCAGCGGCAAAGTAGCAAGCAACAAAGCTTCGCTCAGTCCAGTCCAGCATGCGTGTAGGTACGTCATAGTGCTGAGGAACGGCCATGATTTCATACATGCTCTGTTGTGGCCAAGGGTCGCCAGCACTCAGAAACGAACCACGCCGATTGGCAAGCTTTCTCTTTATCTGTTCGGTGTAGCCCGGCACGATAAGACCTGACCGATCGCAGCCGCTTAGAAACCTGCTGAGCACTTCAAGCTCATACTCAACTTGATTTCTAACCGTGTAAGCGAAAGCCCTCATTAATGAGCCATATGCAAACGTGCCGGGGCCACGTCTACAGATGGACGGAGTGAGCTTATACCTGTCGCTAGGTTGGCCCCTAAAAATGAACGTACCAGCATCCCATATCTCATTCAGAGGGCTAACCCAGTCCAGCAGCTCGCGTGCTGTATCGAAATGAAACTCATGTGGGCTCCCATCATTGACCCTCCTGTGTCAATGCCGGCCAGTGTTGTGAGTCGCCGTTGAGGTGTCAAGTTGGCAAATTCCTACTCACATGCCAGTGAGCCAGAGGAGGAAGCCTATCTCAAAGAGGCTGGCTGATTTCGCGTTTACCCCTGCCTATGAGGCAATTCCTTGCATAGCACCCGGCGTGCCGCTCCACAGCCCGCCCTCCCGAGCTTGCATTAGTTCAGGTGTACATGTGAAAATGTTGCTTGTAAGTGCTGACCGTCTTGCTGCTTAGAAACATGCCCTTTGCAATCTCCTTGTTGGTCCGCCCTTGTGCAAAAAGTTGAAGAACCATCAGTTCCCGATCATTGACAGTGCTTAGAAGTTGCAAGTCGTTGTCAACAGGTAGATGAGGCTGCATGGCCTGGCTGGGAAAGTAATTGTACCCAGCCAATACCGCCTTTACCGCGCTGAGCAGTTCGCTCAGGTCTTCCTGCTTGCAGACATAGCCCGCCGCCCCTGATTGCATGCAGCGCACGGCGAACAGCGCTGGCGACTGCGCGGTCAGCACAAGGATTTTCTGTGGCATTGCCAGGGATTGAAACCTTGCCAACACTTCCAGGCCATCGAGCTTGGGGATGCTGATATCCAGGATGATCAAGTCTGGATTGGTTTCGCGGATCATCTGCATGGCGTCCACGCCGTTGTCCGATTCGCCAGCGATTGTGTAATTCTGATTTTCCAGAAGCATGCGCACTGCCAGCCGGATCACCGGATGGTCGTCGACGATGAATATGGAGTACATGTTCTACTTCCCTGCTTTCAATGAGGGTGACGGTTGGCACCTTAACCCAGTTGAAAGCGGCAAGTAATGCGAGGGCGGCTCAATAACCGTATATAGGAAATGGCCTACAAACTTAACCAAAACTACTTACGTACAATTGCATTAATAGCTAAAGTCAAACCTTGTTTGTTAACTGATGTTTAGGGTTTCAACTCAGTGTCCAGCGTTGGTTGAATCTGAAGTAAAGTTTTCCCTACTGGACCGTTTGAAGGCGAAGGTCGGCGACTTTCCAGGCGTGTTTAGGCAGGACCGGAACGACCTGTCATCTCCCGTGCCATTTCGGTGGCGTAACTGTCCGTCATCCCGGCTATGAAATCGATCATGCGCAGGAAGGCCTGATAAAGCGAACCATGGGGGTCGGGGGCATTGTTGCCGAGCAGATCCAACACCCTGCGGCTCTTGAACGAGGGCGTGCGGCCACCCTGTTGTTCCAATGCGGCGCCACAGAAGGTGTTCAACAGGATCTCCAGCGTGGTGTAGGCACCGATCTCGTGAAGCGTTTTGCGCTTGTCCTGGAAAATCTTGTTCCGCGCCATCGCCTTGGCGTGCAGTACACAGCGTTTGGCGGGGCCGTGCATGTGCTCGACAAGATCGCCGGTCAACTGGCCGGCAAGCAGTGCATCTTGCTGTTCCACGAAGGCATGTGCCGCCGCATTGGTCAGATGTTCGATCGCCTTGCCGCGCAGGATCGCCAACTTACGACGCCTTGAGTCACCTGGACCGAGCTGCCTGTAGGTTTCTGGCAGGTCGTTGCCCACCAGATCGAGTAGCAGCGCTTCGACTTCAGCGTACTGTAGAAGCTCCATTTCCAAGCCATCTTCCAGGTCGATCAGGCCATAGCAGATGTCATCGGCAGCCTCCATCAAATACACCAGGGGATGACGTGCCCAGCGCTGATCATCTACCTGGGGCAGGCCCAGACGACTCGCAATCTGCTCCAACAGAGGCAATTCGCTTTGGTAACACCCGAACTTGTGCTTTTTGTAGCCCAGGGCATCGGCATGACGAGCGCTCCAGGGGTACTTGAGATAGGTTCCGAGGGTGGCATAGGTCAAGCGGGTGCCCCCATCGAACTGGTGGTACTCCAGCTGCGTCAGTACCCGAAAGCCTTGGGCATTGCCTTCGAAATTGAGGAAGTCAGCCCGTTCATCGTCGCGCATGTCGTCCAGCCAACCACGATTGGCGGCCTGCTGAAACCAATGACGGATGGCATCTTCGCCGGAGTGTCCGAAGGGGGGATTGCCGATGTCATGGGCAAGGCAGGCTGACTGCACCACCATGCCCAGATCACTCGGTTCACACCAGTCGGGTAGGCTCGTACGTAGCGTTTCCCCAACGCGCATGCCAAGCGAGCGGCCTACGCAACTCACCTCCAGCGAATGCGTCAGGCGCGTGTGGATATGATCGTTGCTGGTGACAGGATGAACCTGGGTCTTGCGCCCCAGACGACGAAAAGCGCCGGAGAAAATGATGCGGTCATGGTCTTTGTGAAAAGGGCTGCGCCCCAATTCTTCAGCACTGTATAGCGCTTTGCCCAGGCGTTCGCGGGTGAGCAGGGTATGCCAATCCAAGGCGCAGTCTCCTGAAGGGGTAGAGCCGAGCATACGCCGTGTCAGGGGTTCCTGTGCGCGATGAATCCCTGACGCGGCGTGAGGTGTGGGTTACCGGCGCCGACGGTTGCTCTGCATGAACAGCTTCACCAGGGGAATCAAACTGGCACCCAGGCGCACAAGGCGGGGAAGGCCACCACTTCGAACACCCTTGCCAGTCAAAAAGCCCATGGCCACTACCGCCCCTATGCCCCACAGTGGCGCATGCTTGATGCCGAGCCCGGCATGCAGCGAGCTTCCCATGCCGCGTATGCGCCGTACAGGTTCGAGCAGTTGGCCGGTTTCATGGCGGATTTCCTGGCGGTGCATTTCCATGCGCAAGCGCAGCAGCGCCTTGCGCAGTTCCCGCGGGTTACGTGTATTGGGCAAGTCAGGCAGGTTCATGGCAGAAGGCGCTCCCGATCTTTGGCCAGTTCCTCAAGCGTGGAGTGGAAGGGCGAGGACTCGTCGAACACCGCGCTCTTGAGGCGCAGGCCACAATACAGCGCTGCCAGTCCATAAAACACGCACAGACCAATGATGCCGGCCAGGCGGTAGGTGTCCCAGAGCAAAACCAGCACCAACCCGGAAAGCGCTGTCAACAGCAGCAGCGCGAAAACCAGTGCCAGACCTGCGAACAGCAACAGGCGTAGTGTGCGTCCTTTCTGCTCCTGCAGTTCGATGCCGAACAGTTCTATATGGCTGTGTAGCAGCCCCAGAACAGCTGCACCGAGCCGTTTGCCGGTGGCTCCGGTGCCGATGGCGTCATTGTCCATGAAAACCCCTCAACGACGGTTCGCCAGCAGGCCGATCACCAGGCCCACGCCGGCTGCGATCCCAATGGCGTGCCAGGGCTTCTCCTGGACATACTGCTCGGCGCTGCCCAGTGCTTCCTGGCTGCGTTCGCGCAGCGATTCCTGTGTGACTTCCAGCGTTTCGCGTGCCTGCGCCAGGCGCTCGTGCATCTGTTCGCGCAGCGCTTGCGCCTGGTCACCTGCCAAGTTGGCGGTATCGGCCAGCAGCTTCTCCGTGTCGCGGACCAGTGCCTGGAAGTCAGCCATCAGTACATCTTGTGCATGCTTTGCCGAATTGCTGGCCATGTGTCTCTCCCTGTCGGTTGATGTTGGTACTTCGAGTGACGTGGCTGCTGGAAGGTTCAAGTCACCACACTGGTACAGGCTTTGCTTAAGTTTTGCATCGTTGCAGGGCATCTGTTGAATGCACTGCGCCGCTTCGGGGCGTGTACCCACCGCCATGCCTAAACATTAACCCAAAATGCCCAGACTGCCAGATACAGCGTCCATCCATTCGTGGCAAGCGCCCAACCCGCCTTGCCTGGCACCGAATCGGTGCAGGGTGAGCCTCGACTGAGCGTTAATGGTGCCGACAGGTGCTTTTGCTTCATGGATATGACATCAAGCGCGATGCAGTCTCAGGTCAACGGTGCAAACACGTTGTTCATTCTGGTAGGCGCCATTCTGGTACTCGCCATGCACGCCGGCTTCGCGTTTCTTGAAGTCGGCACCGTGCGCTACAAGAATCAAGTCAACGCACTGTCGAAGATTCTGAGCGATTTTGCCGTGTCGGCAATTGCCTATTTCTTCATCGGTTATTGGGTAGCCTACGGGGTCGAGTTTTTTCAGCCTGCTGCCACACTGGCTATCGATAACGGCTACAGCCTGGTCAAATGCTTTTTCCTCCTGACGTTTGCAGCGGCTATACCGGCGATCATCTCGGGCGGGATCGCGGAGCGAGCGCGCTTTGCACCGCAACTGTGCGCCACGGCGTTGATCGTGGCATTGGTGTATCCGTTTTTCGAGGGGATGGTGTGGAATGGCAACTTCGGTGTCCAAGGGTGGTTGCATGAGCACTTTGGAGCGCCGTTCCATGATTTTGCCGGCTCGGTAGTGGTGCATGCCATGGGCGGCTGGCTGGCACTGGCTGCGGTCCTGCTGCTGGGCCCCAGGCGCGGGCGCTACCGTGAAGGGCGATTGGTCGCGTTTGCGCCATCGAGTATCCCTTTTCTGGCCTTGGGCTCCTGGATACTGATCATCGGCTGGTTCGGCTTCAACGTGATGAGTGCGCAAACCTTGCAGAGCATCAGCGGCCTGGTCGCTATCAATTCATTGATGGCCATGGTCGGCGGCACCTTGGCCGCCTTGCTGGTCGGTCGCAACGACCCGGGTTTCCTGCACAACGGCCCGCTGGCCGGGCTGGTCGCCATTTGTGCAGGCTCCGACCTCATGCATCCCGTGGGCGCGCTGACTACGGGTCTGGTGGCGGGAGCGGTGTTCGTATGGGCATTCACCGCTGCGCAGAATCGCTGGAAGATCGACGATGTCCTGGGTGTCTGGCCCCTGCATGGGTTGTGTGGGGTGTGGGGCGGTATCGCCTGCGGCGTTTTTGGCCAGGTCTGGATGGGTGGCTTGGGTGGGGTCAGCGTCTGGAGTCAACTATTGGGAACGTTGACCGGGGTAGGGGTGGCACTGATCGGCGGCCTGGCGGTCTACGGCGCGATCCGCAAGGTGCTGGGGTTGCGGCTCAGTCACGAACAGGAGTTCGAAGGGGCTGACCTGTCCTTGCATCGCATAGGTGCCACAAGCCAGGACTGACAGGCTAGAGGTGCAGGCATCGGCAGTGCGGCCTAGAATAATGACCTGCGAAAGCCATTGGGGATGCGTGTCATGTTGCCAGAATGCCAGCTGTTCAGCACCTTGGGATGCCATCTGTGCGAGGTGGCGGAGGCCGTGCTGATGCCTTTCGTCGACCATGGGTTACTGGTCGAGTTGGTCGACATCGCCGAGAGCGAAGCGCTGTTTGAACGCTACGGTCTCGTCATCCCCGTCCTGCGCCGCTGCGATAACGAGGCTGAATTAGCCTGGCCGTTCGATGCCGATCAAGTAGCGGCCTTCCTGAGGTAATCAACCCTCTATAGGAGCCGTGACCCTGCTCCATTGCAGCGGGCGCCTGTCCGATGATCGCGTCCAGGCACCTACCAAGCCTCTGGTGCCGACCTCGCCAATCGCCATCGGACCTCTATGCCATGTTGCTCACTCCACATTTTACGCTCGATGAAATGATCGTTTCTCGGGTCGCCGCTCGGGAAGGTTTGGACAACACCCCACCGCAACCGGTCATCGACAACCTTCGAATGCTCTGCACCACCCTTGAGCAGGTGCGCAGATTGCTCGCGGCGCCGATCATCATCAGCAGCGGCTATCGCAGCGAGCACCTCAATCGGCTAGTGGGTGGCGCCGCCAGTAGTCAGCACCTGCAAGGGCTTGCCGCTGATTTTACGGTCAGCGGGCTATCCCCCAGGGACACGGCGCGCCGGATAAGCACAAGCCTGATCGCATTCGATCAGCTCATACTGGAATTCGACAAATGGGTGCATCTGTCCGTGACCCATGGCGTACCACGCCGACAGGTACTCACCTTGCGCGGGGGGGACGGTTACCTGCCTGGGCTGGTATGACATCGATTGACGGCAACGGAAGGATATTCGTATGCTGTACATAAATACAGTATTAGGGTGAGTCCATGCTCAACGTCGAGCAATTGAAGTACAGCGTCAACCGGATGCCCGTCGACAGGGTGGCCGACGCTGTCCTGGAGCTTCGGTTTGAAGGCCTGGTCACCGATGATCGCACGCCTTTCGGCAAGGTGCATTTCAATACCTGCTTCGCCGAGGTCGAGGCGCTGTTTCAGCGGGCTGGCTATCACCGAGGACTGGATGTGGTGGGTTATGAAGGGCTGGTGTATGCGCTGTACGACCCCAGCCGCTGGGAGCCTGTTCAGGTGCTGCGCTGGCTCAAGGCGCGCAGCGAGTCGCTGGCCCAGGCTGGCTGATCGGCGGGGCTTGAAGGATAATACGCCGCCAAGCCAGGTTCCGAGCCCAACGATGACCTCATTCGACCCCGCCCGACTGCAAGCCAGCACGGTATGTCTGCCCCCAGGTCAATGGGCTACGGTGCTCGATTGCCTGTGCGATCACTTCAAGGCCATCGACCGTAGCCAGTGGGTGGACCGTTTTGCCCGGGGGCGTGTGCTGAGCGCCGACGGCCAGGCTATTTCGGCAAATCATCCCTATAAGCGCGGCCTGCGCCTGCACTATTTTCGCGAGGTACCCAACGAGCGTGTGATTCCCGTGCAGGAAGCGATACTGCATGTGGACGAACACCTGGTGGTGGCTGACAAACCCCATTTTCTGCCGGTGACGCCGGGGGGTGAGTACGTGGAGCAGACCTTGCTACGCCGTCTCATTCATCGTCTGGACAATCCGCACCTGGTGCCCCTGCACCGTATCGATCGGCACACCGCCGGGCTGGTACTGTTTTCAGCCAACCCTGAGTCACGCAGCGCTTACCAACGCTTGTTTCCAGAGCGGCGGATCGATAAACGCTACCAGGCCATTGCTGCCCCCCTTGAGCAACACGTGTTTCCATTGGTGCACCGCAGCCGCCTGGAACACGCAGAGCCGTTCTTTCGCATGCATGAGGTGCAGGGGTCGACCAACAGCGAGACGCACGCCCGCGTATTGGAAAAGAACGGGGAGCAGTGGCGGTATGAGCTCTCGCCCATCACGGGCAAGACGCACCAGCTGCGGGTGCACATGGCTGCGCTGGGGGCGGGCATCAGCAATGATCCGTTCTATCCGTCATTGCTCGAGGGTCAGGATGACTATCAACGGCCGCTGAAACTGTTGGCGCAAAGTCTGCGCTTCGATGACCCGTTGACCGGGCAAACTCGCCATTTCGAAACCCAACTGCGGCTTGATTGGTAGCGCTGGTCAATACGAGGGGCCGGCGATGCCGACCCCTCGCAGGCTGTCAGGTCTAGCGGTTGAAACGCTCAACCAGTGAATATTGACTACCCGCCGTGCTGTTGAGGGCCTCGCTCAACACCGCCGAATGCTGTGCCTGTTCGGCCGTCTGGTCGGCCAGGTCGGCAATGGTGCTGATGTTGCGGCTGATCTCGTCGGCTACCGCAGTCTGCTCCTCGGTCGCAGCGGCAATTTGCGTGGCCATGTCGGTGATGTTCGCCACAGCTTCACTGATGCCCACTAGCGCCTCGTCAGCCTGCATCACCCGATCGACACCCTCCTGGGCCTGGCGGTGACCACTTTCCATGGTCGTCACGGCGTTGCTGGCGGTTTGCTGGAGCTTGGCGATCAGGCCGTGAATCTGCCCGGTCGACTCAGCCGTGCGCTGGGCCAGCTGCCGCACTTCGTCGGCAACCACGGCAAAGCCCCGGCCCATTTCGCCTGCCCGTGCCGCTTCGATGGCGGCGTTCAACGCCAGCAGGTTGGTCTGGTCGGCAATGCCTTTGATGACATCGACCACACCGCCGATCTCGTCACTGTCCTTGGCCAATTGCGTCACGGTCTGCCCAGTTTCTCCAACGGCCGCCGACAGGCGTTCGATGGCTGCGCGCGTCTCTCCGGCAATTTGACGGCCCTGGCCAGTCAAGCGATTGGCCTGCTGGGTCGCATCGGCGGTGCGTTGCACATGGTTGGCCACCTCCTGGGTGGTAGCAGCCATCTGGTTCACTGCGGCAGCGACCTGCTCGGTTTCCACGCGCTGGCGTTCCAGGCCTGATGAACTCATATGCGCCAGCTCGTCGGACTGACGGGCCTGATCGCTCAGATGCTCGGCGCTATCCTGCAACCGTGTCAGGCAGGTCTTCATCCGGGCATCCTGGCTGAGCATGGCCATTTCCAGGCGCGCCTGCACGCCGCGGCTGTCGGTATACATCTGCGCAATCAGCGGATCGGACGTGGTCTGCTCGGCCAGGCGCAACAAGCGCTTGAGCCCACGTTGTTGCCAGGTCAGCCCAAGCAGGCCCAGGGGGACAGACAACGCTGCTGCCAAGGCAAAGCCCCATGAGTGTCCAAGCCAGTTGCCGATCAGAAAGCCGATCTGGCTGATCAGGATGAAGGGCAACCAGTCCTGCAAGATGGGGAGCCACCGGTCACGCCGCGGTACTGCCGGTTTACCTTGGTTGATACGCAGGTACAGGGCCTCGGCACGACGAATCTGCTCAGCGGTGGGCTTGACGCGCACCGACTCGAAGCCGACGACTTGGTTGTTGTCGAAAATCGGTGTGACATACGCGTTGACCCAATAGTGGTCACCCGACTTGCAGCGGTTCTTGACGATGCCCATCCAGGGCTGGCCCTGCTTGAGGGTCTGCCACATGTGAGCAAACACGGCGGGCGGCACATCAGGATGACGCACCAGGTTGTGCGCTGCGCCCATCAATTCGTCGCGGGTGAAACCACTGATTTCGATGAAGGCATCGTTGCAGTAAGTGATCACACCTTTGGCATTGGTGGTGGAAATCAACCGCTGCTTGGCAGGGAAAGTCCGTTCTCTCTGGGTAATGGGCTGGTTGTTGCGCATGGCTAGGATGTCCGCAGGGCTTTGGACTGGTATCGGCACGGTGCGCGGATTATTGAGGGGATATTTACAGGGGTTGATCCATGGCAGTGCATGGCAGGTACGGGTGAGCTACTGGCAGTTGCTCGCCGTTGGTTCGCACGGGGTTCTACATGAGTACCTTGAGGTGGCATGGGCTAGCAATGCCCGCTTGGGAAGAGGGTGCCAGCCTGCGCGCAGACTGGCACCCTCGCGGGGTCTACGCGGCGATCAACTGACGCAGCACATAGTGCAGGATCCCACCCGCCTTGAAGTACTCGACTTCATTGAGGGTGTCGATCCGGCAGAGCACTTCGATCTGCTCCTTCGTGCCGTCTTCGCGGGTGATGGTCAGTGCCAGGCTCATGCCCGGCACAATGGCCGTCCCTTCTAGGCCAGTGATATCGATCTGCTCTCTGCCTGTCAGGCCAAGCTGTTTACGATCCTGGCCTGCCTTGAACTGCAACGGCAGCACGCCCATGCCAACCAGGTTGGAGCGGTGAATACGCTCGAAACTTTCGGCCAGCACTGCTTTAACGCCAAGCAAGTTCGTGCCCTTGGCAGCCCAGTCGCGGCTGGAGCCTGTGCCGTATTCCTGGCCGGCGATCACGACCAGGGGCGTGTCTTGCTCCTGATAGCGCATGGCGGCGTCGTAGATCGACAGCTTCTCGCCGCTTGGCACATGCACGGTATTGCCGCCTTCTTCGCCTGCAAGCATCTCGTTGCGGATGCGAATATTGGCGAACGTACCGCGCATCATGACTTCATGGTTGCCGCGCCGTGACCCGTAGGAATTGAAATCGCGAGGCTCCACGCCCTTTTCGCGCAGGTAACGACCCGCAGGGCTATCGGCCTTGATGTTGCCGGCCGGAGAGATGTGGTCGGTCGTCACCGAGTCGCCCAGCAGGGCCAGGATGCGGGCGCTGTGGATATCGGTGATCCGCGGCGCCGGTCCTTCGATGCCTTCGAAGAAAGGCGGGTGTTGAATGTAGGTCGAGTCCGGTTGCCACACGTACGTGGCAGCCTGTGGCACTTCGATAGCCTGCCATTGCTCGTCGCCTGCGAACACTTCGGCATATTCCTTGTGGAACATGGCTGTGCTCACCTTGGCCACAGCCTCGGCCACCTCTTGCTGGCTAGGCCATATATCCTTCAGATAGACCGGCTGCCCCTGCTTGTCAGTGCCCAGTGGGTCGTGTGTCAGGTCGACTTTCACGCTGCCAGCCAGTGCATAAGCCACGACCAGGGGCGGTGAGGCGAGCCAATTGGTTTTGACCAGTGGATGCACGCGGCCTTCGAAGTTGCGGTTGCCGGACAATACCGAGGCGACGGTCAAGTCGGCGCTGCTGATGGCGTTTTCGATAGGCTCGTCCAGCGGACCTGAGTTGCCGATGCAGGTGGTGCAGCCATAACCGACCAGGTCGAACCCGAGCTCATCGAGGTAGGGCGTGAGACCGGCCGCGTCGAAGTATTCGGTGACTACCTTGGACCCCGGTGCCAGCGAGCTTTTAACCCATGGCTTGCGCTGCAAACCTTTCTCGAGGGCTTTTTTGGCCACAAGCCCAGCCGCCATCATCACACTGGGATTGGAGGTGTTGGTGCAGGAGGTGATGGCCGCAATGACCACGGCCCCGTCGCGCAGCGTATGGGTCTGGCCTTGATGGCTGTAGTCGGCTTCGCCCGCCTGATCGGCATTGCCCACGGCAACGCCCCCTCCGCCCTCGCTCTCGAGCCTGCCGACTTCCTTGGCGGCAGGTTTGGGTTGCAGCTCGACGAACTGCTCGAAGGCCTGCTTGACCTGGGCCAACGCAACCCGGTCTTGTGGGCGCTTGGGGCCCGCCAGGCTGGATTCGACGTCATTCATGTCCAGCGCCAGCGTGTCACTGAAGGTAGGCTCCTGGCCAGGTAGGCGCCACAACCCCTGGGCCTTGCAATAGGCCTCGACCAGTTGCACGGTCGCTTCAGGGCGACCCGACAGGCGCAGGTAATCCAGCGTCACTTGATCGACCGGGAAGAAACCACAGGTCGCACCGTACTCTGGAGCCATGTTGGCGAGGGTGGCGCGGTCAGCCAAGGGCAGCTCGGCCAGACCGTCACCATAAAACTCCACGAACTTACCGACCACGCCTTTCTTGCGCAGCATCTGGGTGACCGTCAGGACAAGGTCGGTGGCGGTGATGCCTTCGCGCAGCTTGCCCGTGAGCTTGAAGCCGATGACCTGTGGGATCAGCATCGACACCGGCTGGCCTAGCATGGCAGCCTCCGCCTCGATGCCGCCCACGCCCCAGCCCAGCACGCCCAGGCCATTGATCATGGTGGTGTGGGAGTCGGTGCCGACCAGGGTGTCCGGGAAGGCATAGGTGCGGCCGTCGGCTTCGCGGGTCCACACGGTCCGCCCCAGGTATTCGAGGTTCACCTGGTGGCAGATGCCAGTTCCAGGCGGTACCACACTGAAATTGTCGAAGGCACTCTGGCCCCAACGCAGGAACGCATAGCGCTCACCATTGCGCTGCATCTCGATGTCGACGTTCTCGCCGAAGGCCTGCGGTGTACCGTATCGATCAACCATCACGGAGTGGTCGATCACCAGGTCCACGGGCGATAGCGGGTTGATGCGCTGGGGGTCACCGCCCGCTTTGGCCATGGCCGCGCGCATGGCGGCGAGGTCCACCACCGCAGGCACACCGGTGAAGTCTTGCATCAGTACCCGCGCGGGGCGGTACTGGATTTCACGGTCTGAGCGCTTTTCACCGAGCCACTGGGCCAATGCTTGCAGGTCTTCACCGGTGACGGTCTTGCCGTCCTCCCAGCGCAGCAGGTTCTCCAGCAGCACCTTCAGCGACATGGGCAATTGCTGCAGGTCGCCGAGCTGTCGAGCAGCTTTCGGCAAGCTGAAATAGTGATAGGTCTTGTCACCGACATCGAGCGACGTGAGGGTATTCAGGCTATCGAGCGAGGGCATTGCCAACTCCTTCTGAGCCGGTGCCCGGCAACGTCTCGAAGGGCTGCCGGTAGCACCGCTGTGTACAGGCCCGCACGGCACGGGTCCGACTGAATGGTCAGGTTAGTCCTGTTTGCCTGACCTGACCCTTTTCTGGACCAGCGGGGCATGTCCCAGGTTCCGATCTTCCTTTATCATCGCCGCCCTGCCGGCGCCTGTGTCGCGCCAGCCGTAGTGGAGTAAGAGATGGAAACCCTGTTCATGCATTGCCGGCCCGGCTTCGAGGGTGAGGTGTGCGCCGAAATCAGTGAACATGCCGCTCGCCTGGGAATTGCCGGCTATGCCAAAGGCAAGCCTGGCAGCGCCAGCGCCGAGTTCGTCTGCAGCGAGCAAGGCGGTGCCGATCGGTTGATGCACGCGGTGCGGTTCAATCAGCTGATTTTCCCAAGGCAGTGGGCGCGTGGCGCGTTCATCGAGCTGCCCGAGAGCGATCGCATCAGCGTATTGTTGGCGCACTTGGCGGACCAGCCGGTGTTCGGCAGCCTGTGGCTGGAGGTGCTCGACAGCAACGAGGGCAAGGAGTTGTCGACGTTCTGCCGCAAGTTCGAAGCGCCGTTGCGCAAGGCGCTGGAAAAGGCCGGTCGCCTGGTGGACGACTCGAGTCGCCCGCGTCTGTTGCTGACGTTCATCAGTGGCCGCCGGGTGTTCGTCGGTCAGGCTCTGGCTGACAACAGTGCATTATGGCCGATGGGCATTCCCCGCTTGAAATTCCCGCGTGAAGCGCCCAGTCGCTCGACCTTGAAGCTAGAGGAGGCCTGGCATCAGTTCATCCCACGCGAGCAATGGGAGCAGCGGTTGGGCGATGACATGACCGGTGTCGACCTGGGTGCGTCGCCGGGTGGGTGGACGTACCAGCTGGTACGGCGCGGTATGCTGGTAACGGCCATCGACAATGGCCCGATGGCCGAGAGCCTGATGGACACGGGGCTGGTCCAGCATTTGATGGCCGATGGCTTTACGTGGCAGCCCAAGCACCCGGTGGATTGGATGGTGTGCGACATCGTCGAGAAACCGGCCCGGACGACGGCGTTGATCGAGACGTGGTTGGGGGAGGGGTTGTGCCGCGAGGCGGTGGTGAACCT